>JAFZKG010000105.1 GCA_017553695.1 Lachnospiraceae bacterium | reverse complement strand
GATCCATGGATTGGAATGGATCCGTATCCTTTATACCTACCCGGAAGAGATTACGGATGAATTCCTGCAGACTATGGCAAAACTCCCAAAGGTGTGCCATTATATTGATATGCCGATACAGCATGCATCGGATAATATATTGCGGAAGATGGGACGTAGAACAAACCATGATGCACTCGTTTCCGTTATAAACCGGGCAAGAGAAATCGTGCCGGATGTGATCCTTCGGACGACACTGATTTCCGGCTTTCCATCTGAAACAGATACAGATCATGAAGCGTTATGTGACTTTGTACGTGAAATGAAGTTTGATCATCTGGGCGTTTTCACTTATTCACAGGAAGAAGGCACAAAAGCTGCGGAAATGCCGGATCAGATCGATGAGCCGGTCAAGATCAAACGGCGAGATGAACTCATGCAGATCCAGGAGCAGATCGCGGCGGAAAAGATGACTAAACACGCAGGTAAAACCTTCATGGTTCTTATTGACGGATATTTGCCGGAAGATGATATTTATGTAGGGCGCACCTATATGGACGCGCCGGAAGTAGACGGATTCTTTTATGTTTCTGCAGAAGAGCAGTTAAATAGTGGCGATATGATCTATGCGGAATGTAAAAGTTCAAATGCATATGATTTATACGGAGAAATGATAAAAAGATATGAATCTGCCGAATAAACTGACGATCCTGCGATTAATATTTATCCCGTTTTACGTATTTTTCCTGATGACGGACTTTTTCTCCTTCACCAGTCATATCGCAACGCTTCTTTTTATCCTCGCATCCATAACAGATACACTGGACGGTAAGATCGCGCGAAAATATAACCTGGTCACAGACTTTGGAAAATTTGCGGATCCTCTTGCTGATAAAATACTGGTTGTTTCCGGAATGATCTGTTTTGTTGCGCTGGGCCGTCTTCCGGTATGGGTCTGCATCATTATTCTTGCCCGCGAGTTCGCAGTAAGCGGATTCCGTCTGGTTATTGCAGCGAACGGAACCGTGATCGCTGCCAGCATGATAGCGAAATTTAAAACCACATTCCAGATGATCATGGTCATTATGATGACCTTTGATCTGCAACGCCTGGTTATGGATCATGCATGGCCTGTCTGGATCTGGAATGTTTATCATATCATTACCCTGGTGGTCATGTATGTCGCTTTAGTCCTTACGATCATTTCTATGATTGATTATTTCTACAAAAACAGAAAAGGGTTCCGGATCAAATGAACTGTGAATTGATTTGTGTCGGCACCGAGCTCCTTCTTGGAAATATCGTGAATACGAATGCCCGGTATCTTTCAGAGAAATGCGCGGAGCTAGGATTATCCATGTTTTATCAGACAGTCGTAGGTGATAATCCGCAGCGACTGAAAAAGGTCGTGCAGGAAGCCATGTCGCGGTCGGACGTGATCCTGTTTTCCGGGGGACTTGGACCGACTTCTGATGATCTGACAAAAGAAACTGTCTGCGAAGCATTCGGTATTTCGTTAGTGGAAGATGCGTATGCAAAAACAATGCTGGAAGAACGTATGCACAAATACGGCCGAAAGATCATAGAAAACAATTATAAACAAGTCATGGTACCGGAAGGGCAGACGGTTCTTTATAATCATAATGGAACTGCTCCGGGCATTTTGATCGATAAAGATAATACGATTGCAATTCTTCTGCCTGGCCCGCCAAGGGAACTGATCCCGATGTTCGAGGAGTATTGCATTCCATTTTTCAAAAAACGGTCAAATGTCACGATACGATCCATTATGGTAAAAATGATCGGGATCGGGGAAAGTGATGCGGCTGCCCGCATCGCGGATCTTATTCTGAACAGCCAGAATCCGACTGTAGCCCCTTATGCCAAAACAACACAGGTACATTTGCGCATCACAGCCAGAGCAGAAAATGAAGAAGATTGCATGGCGCTGATCAAACCTGTCTATCATAAGATCCGGGAGAAATTGGGTGAATTCATCTATACGACGCAGGAAAATGAAGAGATCGAAGACGTTGTTATCCGCAATTTAAAGGATAAAGGCCTCAAGATCGCCTGTGCTGAATCCTGTACCGGAGGAATGGTTGCAGCCAGACTGATCAATGTTGCTGGTGCAAGTGATTGTCTGTCGGAGAGTTTCATCACATATTCAGATGAATCCAAGATCCGGCTGTTAGGTGTTTCACCGGATACGATCAAAGCACATTCCGCAGTCAGCGAAGAATGTGCGATAGAGATGGCTGAAGGTGTTGCAAGGATATCCGGAAGCGATATCGGAGTTGCGACGACTGGATACGCAGGACCGGATGGCGAAGATGTCGGGCTTGTATATATGGCAGTTTCCTGTCAGGGAGAAACAGAGGTTCTCAGGATGCATTCCGGTCATGAGAGGAACATGATCCGGGAAGCAGCTGCGCTCAGAGTACTGTTTTTGGTTTATAAAATGCTCAATAATTAATATTTCCGTAATAGTGTAAACATACGGAATATGTTACGATTCAGACACGTGAGAAATCATGTGTCTTTTTCATTTTCAACTGTTATGCGGTTGACAAAATCCAAGGAATGCGATAATATAAAAGCGAACATAAGTTCGCATTCGAATGAAGGAGAAAAAAATGGATAATAAAGAAAAATTAAAAGCACTTGACGCAGCGATCTCTAAAATCGAAAAAGATTACGGAAAAGGCTCCGTCATGAAATTGGGCGATAAAACCGCTTTGGATGTCGATGTCATCCATACCGGTTCCATCAGCCTGGATAAAGCTCTTGGAGTAGGCGGCATTCCTCGCGGAAGGATCATCGAGATCTATGGTCCGGAAGCTTCCGGCAAGACCACGCTTGCTTTACATATTGTCGCTGAAGTACAGAAAAACGGCGGAATTGCCGGTTTCATCGATGCAGAACATGCTCTCGATCCGAAATACGCACATGATATCGGAGTAGATGTCGATAATTTATATATATCCCAACCGGATTATGGTGAGCAGGGGCTTGAGATCTGTGAAACCATGGTACGTTCCGGCGCAATGGATATCATTGTGGTCGATTCTGTCGCCGCCCTGGTTCCAAAACATGAAATTGAAGGTGAAATGGGAGATGCTACTGTCGGAGCTCAGGCACGTCTTATGAGTCAGGCTCTCAGAAAACTCACTGCCGTCACTAATAAAACCGGCTGTTCCATCATTTTTATCAATCAGCTCCGGGAAAAGATCGGTGTTTTCTACGGTCCTTCTGAGACGACCACCGGTGGCCGTGCTTTGAAATTCTATGCCTCTGTCCGTATTGACATCCGGCGTATCGAATCCCTGAAACAGGGTGGAGAAGTGATCGGTAACCGTGTCAGGGCAAAAGTTGTGAAGAATAAAGTCGCACCGCCGTTCAAGGAGGCTGAATTCGATATCATCTTCGGTGAAGGCATTTCTGCAGTAGGCGATATCCTGGATCAGGCTGTCGAATTTAAGATTGTTGAAAAGAGTGGCGCCTGGTATTCCTATAATGGTGATAAAATCGGTCAGGGCCGTGAAAATGCGAAAGCCTATATCAAAAATGACCCTGCTTTCTTCGCTATGCTGGATGCGGCCGTTCGTGCGAAACTTGGTTTCGGGGATCCTGATGATATTTCTGCAACACTACCGGACGAAAAGAAAGGTCCTCAGATGGCCGAATATGATCCGGATGATCTGGAACTGGATGTTGAATAAGCACTATCTGATTCCTGCATGATCATAGACGGGGGAACTAACCTTATAGTTTCCCCGTTTTTATAACTAAAAATGTCCTTTTCAGGTTGGAAAAATACTTGTAAATAAAGATTTCATTTAGTAAACTATATTGTACGGTTTAGAAATAACTATTGGAGGTATTTTCATATGAATGTTTATAAGACAGAAAAGATCAGAGACGTCGTTCTTATGGGGCATGGCGGTTCCGGAAAATCAACATTGGCAGAAGCATTTGCTCTGACAACCGGCATCACTACCAGAATGGGCAATATTGCAGATGGCAATACCATCAGCGATTTTGATAAAGAAGAGCAGAAAAGACAGTTCTCCATCAGCACCACCGTAATCCCGATCGAATTCAACGGGATCAAGATCAATGTTCTGGATACTCCGGGATATTTCGATTTCATCGGTGCTACAGAAGAAGGACTGAGCGTTGCGGATGCAGCAGTCATCGTCGTGAATGCAAAGAGCGGAATTGAAGTCGGTACGCATAAAGCATGGGGATTCTGTGAAAGATATAATATCCCTCGTCTGATCTATATTTCCGGCATGGATGATGCCAATGCAGATTTTTCTGGCGTTGTAGCAAGCCTGAAAGATGAGTTCGGTAACAAGATCGCACCGATTCAGATCCCGATCAAGGCTGACGGAGCTTTCACCGGATATGTCAATGTTATCCGTGAAGCAGGAAGAAAATATAAAGCAGATGGATCCTATGATGAATGTGATGTTCCGGGTGATCTGGCAGATGAGGTTTCCTCCACCCGTGAAGAGATCATGGAGCATGTGGCAGAGACCAGCGAAGAATTCATGGAGAAATACTTCGGCGGAGAAGAGTTCACAATGGATGAAATCATGGGTGCGCTGAAATCCGCAGCAATTGAAGGAGACATCGTTCCTGTATTAGTTGGCGCCTCCACCAAAAATTTCGGACCGAAAGCAGTTTTGGAAGCAATTGAGCGTTACTTCCCGTCACCGGATCACAGCCCGGTAAAGAAAACCGGCAAATTCACAAAAACCGGAGAGGACTTCACAGCAGAATATAAAGAGGACGGCCCGCTCGCAGCTTATGTATTTAAGACCATTGTTGACCCGTTTATCGGTAAATATTCTCTTGTTAAGGTTTGCTCCGGCGTACTTCATGGAGATGATCAGGTATTCAATGGCGCAACAGATGAAAGTGAGAAATTATCTAAGTTATACATCATGCGCGGAAAGAGTTTTGAAGAGATCAGTCAGCTTGAGCCGGGTGATATTGGCGCAATCGGCAAACTGGATCTTGCAAAGACCGGTGATACCTTGTCCAAGAAAGACAATCCAATCGTTCTGGATAAGTTCGAGATGGCAAAACCGTATACCTATATGAAATACCGTGCTGTCAATAAAGGCGAAGAAGATAAGATCCAGCAGGCACTTCAGAAATTATGCGCAGAAGATCAGACGCTCCGCGTCGTTGCTGATGAAGAGAATAAACAGGCTTTGCTTTATGGTATTGGTGATCAGCAGCTCGATGTTGTCGTTTCCAAGATGAAAGACAAATACAAAGTCGACGTTGTTCTTGAGAAACCGGCATTTGCATTCCGTGAGACGATCAAAAAAACATCTGATGTACAGGGCAAACATAAGAAACAGTCCGGTGGACATGGTCAGTATGGTGATGTCCGGATGCGTTTCGAGCCTCTTGGCGATACGACGATTCCTTATGAGTTTGCAGAAGAAGTCGTCGGCGGCAGTGTTCCGAAGAACTACTTCCCGGCAGTCGAAAAAGGACTGCAGGAATGTGTTCAGAAAGGACCTCTGGCAAATTACCCGGTTGTTGGCGTAAAGGCAACTCTTTATGACGGATCTTACCATCCGGTAGACTCTAACGAAATGTCCTTCAAGATGGCTACGATCCTTGCTTTCAAGAAAGGATTCATGGAAGCAGGTCCGGTTCTTCTTGAGCCGATCGCAAGTCTGAAAGTGACTGTCCCGGATCGTTTCACCGGTGACGTCATGGGTGATCTGAACAAACGTCGTGGCCGTGTTCTGGGATCTAATCCGGCTGGTGCTGGTAAGACCTGTATCGAGGCAGACGTTCCACAGTCCGAATTATTCGGATACGGCACGGTCCTTCGTTCCATGACCGGCGGTTTTGGTGATTTCGAATATGAATTCTCCCGTTATGAGCAGGCTCCGGCTGATGTTCAGGAAAGAGAAGTCGCAAGTCGTCATACCGAGGACGAAGAGTAAGCACGATTTACATGAAATACGATATCATTATCATTGGTGGCGGTGCATCTGGTTTGTGCACCGCCATAATGTCGAAAACAGAAACAAATACCATCCTGATCATTGATCATGAAGAGCGTGTCGGCAGAAAGATCCTTTCCACCGGAAATGGAAAATGTAATCTGACGAACCGCTTCTGTAAGGTGGAACTGTTTTCTGCCAATCCGGAAGGGATCTATCCATATTATCCGGAGCATAACCGCGCATTTGCTGAAAAAGTGATCGGTCGCTTTGACTGTGACCGGACTATTGCGTTTTTCCGTGATCTCGGAATGCTCCTGGAAGATAAAAACGGTTACATATATCCGCGCAGCGAACAGGCATCTTCTGTATTAGACGCCCTTCGTTTCCGCTGTGAAGAGCTTGGAGTCGAAACATTACTAAATTATCAACCAATAAAGATAACGCGTGAAAATGGCTGTTTTCGGATTGATGAAGAGTATTCCTGTCAGTTACTGGTACTTGCGACAGGCGGTATGAGTGCTCCAAAGACCGGTTCCGATGGTAGCGGTTATGAGATCGCAAGATCATTTGGTCATTCGATCATTCCGCCAATTCCGTCGTTATGCGCATTACGCTGCAATGATCCGTTTTTCAGGGAATTAGCTGGCGTCCGCAATGACAGTACAGTTACTTTATTGGATGGAAAAAAACAACCATTAATGGAAGTGTCCGGCAATGTGCAGTTTAATGATCATGGCGTTTCCGGAATCCCTGTATTCCAGATATCATCGATAGCTGGTCGAATGCTGAAAGAAAGAAAACAAATATCGCTCCGGATCGATCTGCTTCCGGAATACTCAATGGAAGAATTGGCAGATTTCCTTGATCAGAAAAAAGAACGCATGTTACAGGGGATCCTGCATAAAAAACTGGCAAATGTGGTCGAGAAAGAAGCAGATAAGAAAACAGATCACCAGGATGTCACGCCAGGCGCTTTAAGAGCTATGATCATAAAGAAATTCAAAGTTCATCCAATTGGTCTGAATCCATTTTCAGAGTCACAGGTAACGGCCGGAGGAGTCTGTGTGGAAGAAATCTGCCCGGATTCGTGCGAATCGAAGCTGGTCGACAATTTATACTTCACGGGTGAGATCATCGATATAAACGGCATTTGCGGCGGTTATAACCTGCAATGGGCATGGGCAAGCGCACATACAGTCGCAGAATCGCTGAAGGCAAGGTTGTAATTTATACTGTTTGTGATACAATAACAAAAAATATATAGAAAGGATTCTTAATCAATAACTATGATTCGGATCAGTCAAGTTCAATTACCAGTTGATCATACGCAGGCTCAGCTTGAATCAAGCATCTGCAAGAAACTCCGCGTTAACGAAAACGCGATCGAGTCGATCAAATATTCCATTGTCAAACGTTCATTAGATGCCAGAAACAAAGATAATATCACATATAACTATGTGATCGATGTGACTGTAGATAATGAGAAAAACATCCTTGAGGCCTGCCGTAAAAGCAAGACCATTTCATGGGTACAGGAGAAACGATACTCCCTGCCTGTGCGTGGACAGGATCTTATGAGCATCCGGCCGTATGTCATCGGTTCCGGCCCTGCCGGTTTATTCGCCGCATATTTTCTGGCTGAACACGGTTATAAGCCGATTCTCATTGAAAGAGGAGAAAGCGTTGAAAAGAGAACGGTGCGGATCCATGAATTCCTGGATTCTGACCAGCCTTTGAATGTGGACTCGAATGTTCAGTTCGGTGAAGGCGGAGCGGGCACTTTTTCTGATGGAAAACTGACGACCGGCGTAAATGATCCGAAAGGCAGAAATCGTCTGGTTCTTCAGACATTCATCGATAATGGTGCCCCGGAAGAGATTCTTTATCAGAACAAGCCGCATCTTGGCACTGACCTTCTTTGCAGGATCATTAAAAACATGCGTAAGAAGATCATCAAAAATGGAGGAGAAGTTGTCTTTAATACAAAATTCGTTGGTTTTTCTTCCAGCAACGGACAATTAGACAGTATTAAACTTGAATCTACATACAAAGGCCGTAAGCATATCATGGAAGTGGACTGCAACAATCTGATCCTTGCGATCGGACATTCTGCACGTGATACGTTCCGCGCGTTATATGAGCAGAAAATCCACATGGAGCAGAAAGCATTTGCAGTCGGTGTCCGCATTGAGCATAGCCAGGAAGCCATCAATAAAGCGCAGTATGGAGAGAATTATCTCGAAAAATATGGTGCATTGCTTCCGGTTGCCGATTATAAACTGACGGCACGTACAAAGGACGGCCGAAGTGTTTACACGTTCTGTATGTGTCCGGGCGGTTACGTGATCAATTCTTCATCCGAGGAAAACCGTCTGTGCGTGAATGGCATGAGTTTCTCGCAGAGAGATGGCGAGAATGCAAATTCTGCGATCGTTGTCAGCATAACTCCGGATGATTATGCATCTTCCGACAATCCGCTCGAAGGAGTCGAATTCCAGAGAATGCTTGAGGAAAATGCCTATAAAGCAGCCGGAGGTAAGATCCCGGTCCAGCTTCTGAAAGATTTTGTGGAAGGGAATGTATCCGATCATTTCGGTTCTGTATATCCAAACTGTTTAGGCAATTGTGATTTTGCTGATATCAACACGATCCTGCCGGATTATATCTGCGATGCGATCAAAGAATCACTCGATTCTTTTGACAAGACGATCAAAGGCTTTGCCGATCCGGAAGCAGTTTTATCTGCTGTGGAAAGCAGAACATCTTCGCCTGTGCGCATTGTCAGGGATGAACATTTTGAGAGCAATATCAAAGGCATATTCCCATGTGGCGAAGGGGCAGGGTATGCCGGTGGCATCACAAGTGCTGCCATGGACGGTATCAAAGTATTCGAAGAGATCTACAGCAGGTATAAATCTTAACAATGAATATTAATATCCTGAAGAAAAATGGAGATCTCTATGATCTGTCCTGGAAAGACGGGAAGATCCTCGAGATCTATCATCTTGAGAATAAACCGGTAGCCCTTCGGAAATTCTGTGTCTATGACCCGGTAACCAACACGCTGGAAGAAGTGGAACCGCGTCTGGAAAAAGTCGCGTTTGTGAATATATCTGTTTCATATAAGCCTTGTAACGAGGTTTTCTATGCATGTTACCGTCCGATCGATGATTATACGATCGAAATCCGTATACGGGCATACAATGTCCATACCAAAAAAATACGGACCGTCTGCGTTTTTCCGGAAAGCAAAACTGCCATGACCGCACATAAACGTATTCGTGCGTTTATACTGTCGCCATCAGATATTCTGATCCAGACTGAGATCGTGAATAAGAGAGAATCCGAAAACCTGATGGGTTCGATCGTTTTCACGCAGACTCTTTATTCCGGTGATATCCAGGAACCGATCCCATTGATAGAAGAAAACTTCAATAACAACGGGATCAACTCGATCATCCCATTGGGCGAATCTGAGATCCTTGTGAAAACAGGTTTTTCTTTTCTGGAGGATACGAGACTTTCAGTTGCTTCCAAAAATGATGCGCTGATCGAGAGCGTCTACCGGACCACTGCAAAACGGCTCATCAGTGATATCAAACAGCAGCTGAATCATATCGATATGTATCTGATCACGACGACATATTTTGACAAATATATCCTTCGCCCGAGAGTCATCGATCAGTTCATTGTGTTTAATATTGTAGATGTCCGTTCCAAGTCTTCAGAAAGTCTTTTTATCAATTATGTGACAGATGAAAAATTTACTGTACGTAATACGGATATCGATCTGAAAGATCTACGGGTGGCATATGTGGTCAATAATGATCCATACATACGTCGGACAGCGAATGGCATCAGTGAATTCATGAATGTCCGGACAGCGGAGAACGATATTTCATTCATGGATGATAAGTTTCTGACCGTCCTCGGAAAACTATTTGTTTTGGAGAGTCAGAATCGCAAGCACACCTATATGAAATTGTATAATTACCCGAAAATGGATGTCGTATTAAACGCAAAATACACATTTTTTGCAGGGATCTGCAATCAGAACGATTATTTTTTGTATACGGAATAACATGGCATTTGGATCAAAAGAACAACTGGATCAGACTCTTCAGACAGCTCCCGTAACCGAACCGGCACGGCAGTTCTTTTTTGTAGATGAGTGCCGGAAGATCGTTCAGGAACTCTCAGAAATGAAAGGCCGTCCGTTAACGGCTTGTGTGAACACCTTTGGCTGTCAGATGAATGCAAAAGATTCTGAAAAACTATTGGGTATCCTGAAAGAGATCGGCTATCAGGAAAGCAATAGCGAGGATTCTGATTTTGTTCTGTACAATACCTGTACCGTCAGGGAACACGCGAATATCCGCGTATATGGAAGACTTGGCGTTCTGAAGAATTCGAAAGACAAGAATCCTGATATGATCATTGCGCTCTGTGGATGCATGATGCAGGAAAGCGAAGTCGTGGATAAGATCCGTAAAAGTTATCGCCATGTGGATATTATTTTCGGGACTTATAACATCTACAAACTGGCAGAATTACTGTATCGGCATTTTATGGAACATTCGATGCAGGTCGAAATCCTCGATGCCGCGCAGGAAATGGTGGAAGATCTGCCTTCCCTGAGAAAGTACCCATTTAAATGCGGCGTAAACATTATGTATGGCTGCAATAATTTCTGTAGCTATTGTATTGTTCCATATGTCAGAGGAAGGGAGCGGAGCAGGGAGCCGGAAGATGTCCTGTGTGAGATCCGGCGGTTGGCAGACGACGGGGTCATCGAAATCATGCTTCTCGGTCAGAACGTCAATTCCTATGCATATGGTTTTCCGGAATTGCTCCAGAAAGTATGTGATATAGATGGAATCAAACGGATCCGGTTTATGACATCACATCCGAAGGATCTTTCAGATGGTCTGATCCGCGTGATTCGGGATAATCCAAAGATTGCAAGACATATCCATCTTCCGCTTCAATCCGGGAGCAGCCGCATCCTTCGGGAAATGAACCGGCATTATACAAAGGAGTCCTATCTGGAACTGGCAGAAAAGATCCGCTCCAATATAGATGGCGTTGCAATTACAACAGATCTGATCGTCGGATTTCCGGGCGAAACCGAGGAAGATTTTCAGGATACACTTGACGTTGTCAGAAAAGCTGCTTTCGACAGTGCATTTACGTTTCTATATTCCAAACGAAGCGGTACAAGAGCTGCTGAAATGCCGGATCAGATACCGAAGGATATTGCAAATGAACGTTTTAACAGGCTTTTGGCACTTGTAACGGAGACTGCCTCCCATCAGACGTTAAGATTTGTCGGACAGGATGCCGAAGTACTGGTAGAAGAAGTAAATGCAAAAGACCCATCTTTCCTGACGGGCAGGCTTTCCACAAACCATGTCGTACATTTTGAAGGACCAAATGATCTGATCGGGAAAATGGTAAATGTTCACCTGGATGAAGCAAAAGGCTTTTATTATATGGGAACAATGATATAAGGAGACACAAATGGCATTATCTCCAATGATGACAAAATATCTGGAGACCAAGAAACAGTATCCGGATTGCATCCTGTTTTACCGGCTTGGTGATTTTTATGAGATGTTTTTTGAAGATGCTCTTACTGCATCGAGAGAACTGGAGATCACTCTGACGGGTAAAGACTGCGGCCTGGAAGAACGTGCGCCGATGTGCGGCGTTCCATATCATGCTGTAGATGCTTATCTGAACAAATTAGTCTCCAAGGGATATAAAGTTGCGATTGCCGAGCAGGTGGAAGACCCGAAACTGGCAAAAGGACTGGTAAAAAGAGAAGTCATCCGAGTTGTTACTCCGGGAACCAATATCAATACGTTGGCTTTAGAAGAAGATAAGAATAATTATCTGATGTGTATTTATTTCGCATCAGAATATTTTGCAGTATCTTTCGTAGATATCACGACAGGTAATTTCTTTGCGACCACGATCGATTCCGCTCAGGCCCTTATGGATGAGATCAACAAGTTCCCGGTTGCAGAGATCATATCGAATACAGCGTTTGCCATGTCCGGAGTGGATTTTTCCTATCTGACTGATAAACTTGGCATCACGTATTTCACAGTTCAGGATTCTTACTTCGATCAGTCAGAAAGCGTCGAACGTATCAAACGTCATTTCCATGTGGCTGATCTGAGTGGACTTGGATTAAATGATTATCCATTATGTATACCATGTATTGGTGCAGTCCTTAGATATCTGTATGAGACTCAGAAGACGGGACTGGATTTTCTTAATAAACTGACAGTATATTCCACCAGCCGTTATATGGTGATCGATTCCGCATCCAGACGCAACCTGGAACTTACGGAAACGATGCGGGAAAAGAATAAACGCGGAAGCCTCCTTTGGGTTCTGGATAAAACAAAAACAGCTATGGGTGCCCGAAGACTTCGTTTTTTCATTGAGCAGCCACTTATCGATAAAAACGAAATCCTTCTTCGTCAGGATGCGATCGAGGAACTGAATTCCTCTCTGATCGACCGGGACGAACTGCGTGAATACCTGAATCCGATCTATGATCTGGAGCGGCTTTTGGCAAAGATCTCTTACCGGTCGGCAAATCCAAGAGATCTGGTTGCTTTCAAGAATTCGCTTAAGATGCTTCCTCCTATCCGTTATATCCTGCAGCGATATCACTGTCCGTTACTTCAGGCTTTATGCTCGGAATTGGATTGTCTGGAAGACCTGTATGATCTGATAGACCGTTCGATCGTGGAAGATCCACCGCTCTCGATTAAAGATGGCGGTATCATTAAAGAAGGTTATTCAGATCAGATCGATGCACTTCGCAAGTCAAAATTTGAAGGAAAATCCTGGCTGGCCGAAATTGAAGAAAAAGAAAAAAATCTGACCGGCATCAAAACGCTTCGGATCAAATACAACAAGGTATTTGGCTTTTATATCGAAGTGACAAATTCCTTTAAAGATAAAGTGCCGGACCGATATATCCGTAAGCAGACTTTGGTAAATGCAGAACGTTATATCACTGAGGAATTAAAAGAACTGGAAGACTTGATTCTGGGTGCAGAGGAAAAATTATTTGCACTGGAATATGACATGTTCAGTGATGTCCGGGATCAGATATATGCACAGATCCTGCGGATACAGAAAAGCGCATCTGTAATTGCACAGGTGGATGCATTTGCATCCCTTGCTTATGTCGCTGAGCAGAATAAATATGTACGTCCAACTATCAATGAAGATGGGATCATTGACATCAAAGATGGTCGTCATCCGGTCGTGGAAAAAGTCATGGAAGACGGTACATTCATACCGAATGATACTTACAGTGATGGAGATGAGAACCGTGTCTGTGTTATCACTGGTCCGAATATGGCCGGAAAATCAACATATATGAGGCAGCTTGCACTGATTGTTCTTATGGCAAGTATCGGCAGTTTTGTGCCTGCCTCCAGTGCGTCCATCTGTACCTGTGACCGGATCTTTACCCGCGTCGGCGCATCAGATGACCTGGCTTCCGGACAAAGTACATTTATGGTTGAGATGACGGAAGTGGCCAACATTCTTCGTAATGCAACATCCAGATCACTGGTCATATTAGATGAGATCGGCCGCGGTACTTCTACATATGACGGCCTCAGCATTGCCTGGGCAGTGATCGAATACATTGCAGATAAAAAGAAATGTGGTGCTAAAACATTCTTCTCCACACATTATCACGAACTGACAGAACTGGAAGGCCATATCGATGGAGTCAAAAATTACTGTATTAGTGTAAAAGAGCAGGGTGATGACATTATTTTCCTTCGGAAGATTAACCGGGGTGGTGCTGATAAAAGTTATGGCATTCAGGTTGCTGCACTGGCTGGTGTCCCTGATATGATCACCAGGCGAGCAAAAGAAATCGTAAACCAGCTTTCTAATGCAGATATTACGATCAACAAGAGCGGGAATGTGATCTTTACCGAACACAAAGAAACGGAAATAGACACATCAGAACATACCAGCGAAGTGGAAGAATACATCCGATCTCTCGATCTGGATAAAGTATCTCCGATTGAGGCGATCAATATCTTATATGATCTGAAAAACAGACTATGAATGAAATACATGTCCTTGATAAGCATACGATTGACAAAATAGCGGCTGGGGAAGTCGTTGAACGGCCGCTGAATGTTGTAAAGGAATTAATGGAGAATTCCATTGATGCCGGTGCCACTATGCTTTCAGTTGAGATCAGGGACGGCGGTATCTCGCTGATCCGTATCACTGACAATGGAAGCGGAATTGAGAAAGAGCAGATACGAAAAGCCTTTTTGCGTCACTCCACCAGTAAGATACGAAATGCAGAAGATCTTTCATTCGTGACGTCACTCGGTTTCCGGGGTGAAGCATTATCCAGCATTGCAGCAGTTTCAAAAGTAGAACTCTGTACCAAAGTAAATGATTCGCTGACCGGAACAATATTCAAGATGAGTGGGGGAGAAGAGTTGTCTTTGGAAGATGCCGGTCTTCCGGATGGAACGACCGTCATCGTAAAAGATCTTTTTTATAATACTCCTGCACGGCTGAAATTTCTGAAAAGCGCACAGACAGAAGCTGGTTATATTCTGGATATGGTCAATAAGATCGCGCTGTCTCATCCGGATATTTCTATCAAGTTCACCAGCAATGGTTCTGTGAAACTCTCCACTAGTGGAAACGGTGATCTGAAAGATGCCATATATGCTGTGTTCGGACGTGAGATCACATCTCATCTTCTTCCAATATCCCGGGATTCTGAGGATGTCTGTTTATCCGGTTATCTTGCAAAGCCGGAAGTGGCTCGTGCAAACCGAAATTTTGAATTATTCTTTGTAAATGGTCGTTATGTCCGTGACCCGATCATCAGCAGTGCGATTGAAGAAGGATATAAAGGTTATCAGATGAAGGGCTCTTTCCCTTTCACGGTTTTAAACATCCGGATCGAACCGGAATTGATGGATGTGAATGTACATCCGTCAAAAATGGAGATCAGATTTTTTGATAATGAAAGGGTCTATTCA
The DNA here is from genome assembly GCA_017553695.1 of Lachnospiraceae bacterium. Classification (GTDB taxonomy): domain Bacteria; phylum Bacillota; class Clostridia; order Lachnospirales; family Lachnospiraceae; genus RGIG5612. The sequence continues at coordinate 41,450 of JAFZKG010000105.1, read as the reverse complement.
TTTATAAGGGATGCTGTCTTATCCGTGTTAACGGAGCGTGAAAGTATTCCGTCTTTTACGATAGGAAAAGATGAAAAGCCGAAACAAGAAAACGCTTATGCATCCAATCCTATCTCTCACCCGGAACCGTTTGAAACGGAAAGGATCATTCGTGAAACGACGATATATCCGGAAAAGAATTCTGTCGAAATATCGGAACCGGTATTTGAGCAGCAGACGATTCATGAGGTGACTTTCTTAAGTGAAGACGCCAGAAAACATCACCGTTTGATCGGGGAGATATTTGATACGTATTGGCTTGTTGAATTTGATGATTCTCTGTACGTCATCGATCAGCATGCAGCACATGAAAAGGTATTATACGAATCTTTCATGCATCGTCTAAAAAAAGACGAGCATTATTCGCAGAATCTGATGCCTGCGTTGATCGTCACTTTAAGCCCTGCAGAAGAAACTACATTAAGAAAGATCCTTATGCCATTGCAGGAAATCGGATTTGAAATATCGCATTATGGCGGGAGTGAATATGCCATATCTGCGGTTCCTGCTGATCTTTATACGATGGATGAATCATCCCTGTTTCTTAGTTTTCTGGATGAAATGTCGACAGTGAAAACAAATATCTCGTCGGATGTTTTACAGGACCGTATTGCGACAGCTGCCTGTAAGGCTGCTGTAAAAGGCGGGAATCGTCTTACTTTCCATGAAGCAGATCAGTTGATCGACCAATTATTATCATTGGATAACCCATATAATTGCCCGCATGGACGTCCGACCATCCTGACGATGTCTCGCTATGAACTGGAGCGAAAATTCAAGAGGATCGTATCATGAAGAAACCGTTGATCATTCTTTCCGGCCCGACTGCTTGCGGAAAGACCAGCCTGTCCATTGATCTTGCAAAGAGGATCAATGCCGAGATCATCAGCGCCGATTCCATGCAGGTCTATCGCGGTTTTGATATAGGTACGGCTAAGGTAACAGAAGCAGAAAAAGAAGGCATTCCGCATTATCTGATTGATGAGTTGGAACCGGAAGAGGAATTCAATGTTTTTGAATTCCAGACTCGCGCAAAACGATATATTGAAGATATTACTGCCCGGGGTAAAATTCCTATGATAGTGGGTGGTACAGGTTTTTATATTCAATCCGTTTTATATGATATTGATTTTTCAGACGAATCAGACGATAAAACGTATCGACATGAACTGGAAGAACTGGCTCACGAAAAGGGGAGTGCCTGTCTCTACGAATTACTTCAGGAACAAGATCCGGATGCTGCAAAAGAGATCCATCCAAATAATGTGAAACGCGTGATCCGTGCGTTGGAGTTTTTCCGTGAGACCGGCGGGCTTATCTCTGAACATAACCGGTTACAGCAACAGAAAGAATCCCCGTATAATTTTGCTTATTTTGTGGTAAACCGTCCGAGGCCGATCTTATATGAGAGGATCAATCTACGGGTGGACCAGATGGTAAAAGACGGGCTTGTTGACGAAGTTCAAACGCTTCTGCAAAAAGGATTTGATGAAGATCTGCTTTCCATGCAGGGGCTCGGATATAAGGAAATGATCCCCTACGTGAAAGGAACCGTATCCCTGGAAGATGCAGTTGATCTTCTGAAGAAAAATACCCGACACTTTGCAAAACGTCAGATCACATGGTTTAAACGCGAAAAAGATACCTGTTGGATCGACTTGGAAGAATACAGTTCTTCCGAAAAAGTAATTGACGAAATGATTCAAATATTAAAGGAGAAAAACATTGTTTGCATATCCTGACATTGATCCGAAACTATTAACGATTGCCGAAAATAAAGAAAAAGAGTTATCTGCCGTTTTTCAATCCGTGGAAGATATCTCTGAAGCCAATCAATATAAAGTCCTTTCTTCTTTTATCAAAAATAGAGTATGTGAGGCGGATTTCAACTCCGGCTCCGGTTATGGATATAACGAAGTGGGAAGAGAAAAACTGGAACAGGTCTATGCAGATATCTTTCATACGGAAGATGCCTTGGTGCGCCCTCAGATCATATGCGGAACGCATGCCCTGTACCTTGCCTTGAGTGCTATCACTTTACCGGGCGATGAGATCCTTTTCATGACAGGCAGTCCATACGACAGTCTGGAACAATCCATCGGTATCACAGACAGTCCGAATTCACTGAAAGAACATGGTATTACTCATAAGATCATTCCAATGCTGAATGGATGTGATTTTGATTTCGATGCGATCAGAAATGCCATTTCAGAACATACAAAAGTAGCGTATATCCAACGATCTAAAGGATATGTGAATCGTCCTTCCATAAGCTGCGATCAGATTCGAGATGTGGTTTCATTTGTAAAGCAGATCAGAGATAACATCATTGTATTTGTTGATAATTGTTATGGGGAATTTGTCGAAGCAATAGAACCAACCGATGTCGGATGTGATATCTGTGTCGGTTCCCTCATAAAAAATCCTGGAGGTGGTCTGGCTCCAATGGGCGGATACATCGTTGGAAGAAAGGATCTGATCGAACGCTGCGCTTATCGGCTTACAGCGCCTGGACTCGGAAAAGAGATCGGCGGCTCACTAGGTTCTCTAAAATCATTTTATCAGGGACTTTCTCTTGCTCCAAAAGTGGTTGGCGAAGCAGTCAAGAATGCACATTTCCTTGCTGCCATGTATGAGAATTTCGGATATTATGCAAGTCCTGCATCTCATGAAACTCATCACTGTATTGTGGAGGCTGTAGATCTGAATGATCCAGAAAAAGTCATTGCTTTTTGCAGAGCGATCCAACATGCTTCCTTTGTTGACAGTTATGTAACACCGGAACCATATGATATGCCGGGTTATCAGGATAAAGTCATTATGGCCAGCGGTGCATTTATGAATGGTTCTTCATTGGAATTGTCAGCAGATGGGCCGATCAGAGAACCTTATACGGTCTATTTCCAGGGTGGTCTTTCCTATGAACATGGCAAATATGCCATCCTGCGGTCATTGCAGGCAATCCTTACATAAATAATGAACGGGGGTGTCTTCTGAAAAGGAGGCACTATGAATAAAGTAACGATGAAAGAACTGCAGCCGGACAACCGGCCGGATGAAAAGTTTCTCCGTCTGGGTCCGAAAGCACTTACTGATGCAGAGCTTCTGGCCATTATTCTAAGGACCGGCTCCGCAGATGGACATTCTGTCAGCCTGGCTGAGCAAATATTATGCCGGGGTGATACATCCAGACAGGATATTCTGAACATCCTGAATTTGGATATGGATGAGCTCCTTGCCATAAAAGGAATCGGAACTGTCAAATCACTTCAGATCAAAGCAATTGCAGAACTATCTCTCCGTATTGCCAGTACCAGCAAAAAGAAATCCCTTTCTATGTCTGATCCGGATTCCATAGCGCAATATTATATGGAACAACTGCGTCATAACAAGAGAGAAGTAGTCATTCTTTTAATGCTGAATTCTGTCTGTGAATTGATCAAAGACTGTGTTATTTCCCAGGGCACGGTCAATTCAGCATTACTATCTCCACGTGAGATCTTTCTGGAAGCGATCCGAAATGAAGCGGTCAATATCATCCTTTTGCATAATCATCCCAGTGGCTCTGTAAGACCCAGTAAAAATGATATCAATGGGACAGAACGAGTTCGGATGGCAGGTGAACTTTTAGGGATTCAATTACTAGATCACATCATTATCGGAGACAGAAAATACACAAGTTTTAAAGAAACAGGATTGATAAATACTTAATATTTGTTAAAATATAGACATGAACATCGGATTGATCGCGCATGACTCAAAAAAAGCGCTCATGCAGAATTTCTGTATCGCATATAAAGGCATTTTAGCGAAGCACGAACTGTATGCGACCGGTACCACCGGGCGTCTGATTGAAGATGTGACTAATTTGAGCATCCATAAGTTTTTGGCAGGCCATCTCGGTGGTGGCAGACAGATGAGTGCCCAAATTGAATGTAATCAGATCGATGCCGTCATTTTCTTACGGGATCCAGTAAAACAACGTCAGAACGAACTGGATTATGCCAGAGTGTATGACTTATGTGATATGCATAACATTCCTTTGGCTACAAATGTTGCTTCTGCTGAGATCCTTGTCATGGCGATCGATCGCGGTGACCTTGATTGGCGTAATGCTTATAAATAACAATAAGACTGGAGGTGGTCTGCCATGGTTAAATTGGTTTTAGGCACAAAAGGAAAGGGTAAAACAAAGTATTTACTGGACAACGCAAATTCAGAAGCTAAGAGTTCGGATGGAGTTGTCATTTATCTGGATAAAAACACGAAGCACATGTTCGAACTGGATCGCAGTATCCGTCTGATCAATGTCAATGAATATCCGATCCCGGATTTCGAAGTATTAATGGGATTCATCTGCGGGCTGATCGCCGGCAATAACGATATAGAAGCTATCTATTTTGACAGTTTTCTGACACTGTCTAACCTGGAGGGCGCTGATCCATCCGACGCCCTGAATAAATTGGCCATCTTATCGGATAAACTCAACGTTGATTTTATTGTGAGCCTTTCCATGGATGAGTCAGAACTATCGGATACATTCAAGGAATTTATTGTCCTGTCGCTTTAATGGAAAAGAAAAGCAGTCCGGCAAAAATCAATAAAAAACAAAAAAAACAACTAAATATCGGGATCATCATATGTATACTGATAATCCTGTATTTAGTTGTTAATTTTTGTATCTATATTTTTACCAATCGTATTGCTGTATATGAGGTAACAGCAGGTTCGACGGCAAGCCGGTTTGAGGGACAGTATAATGCGCTGATCCTACGGGAAGAAACGATCGTTCCGTCTGCAGGCAGCGGCTATTTAAGCTTTTTTGTAGGAGACGCGACACCGATCCATGTCGGTCAGCAGACTTATGTCGTAGACGGCAGCGGTGAAATATCTGCACGATTAGAAGAAGCTGCTAAAGATCAATCCATCCTGAGTGCAGAAAACCTTGGCAGGATACGCAGCAGTCTTTTTGACTTTGATACTTCCTTTAGCACGGATAATTACTACGAGACTTATAGTTTTAAATATAAGATCGAGTCACAGATATTAGAGCTGATCAACAGTAGTGTATTTGAGAGCATTAATTCAGATCTCGCTTCCCTTGGGGAGAATTCGTATAAGATCGTATCTTCAGATACTTCGGGTATCATCCTGCATCACATCGATGGATTCGAAACTACTACACCTGATGCAGTAGAGTCGTCAGCTTTTAATAAGGCAAATTATCAAAAAAAGATCATCAAAACAAATGACCTGGTTGGAGAAGGCGACCCTGTCTATAAGCTGGTAACATCCGATACATGGTATCTTGTGTTTCAGATCAGTCATCCGGAAGCATTTGAAGGCATCTCAAATCTGGACATTGAATTTTTAAAAGACAATGTCATCGCGAATGCGGATTTTTCTATGTTTACGAAATCCGGAAATACGTATGGCGTATTGACATTGGATAAATATCTGATCCGTTATGTCACCGAACGGTTTGTGCAGATATCTCTGATCGATCAAACAACGGAAGGGATCAAGGTTCCAAAGACATCTATTACAGAAAAACAGTTTTATACAATTCCTGCATCGTATCTGTCGCAAGGAGGGAATTCGTCTGCACGTGGTTTTAATAAGCAGGTCATTCTGGAAGACGGATCGACCAGCATTCAGTTTGTCACGCCTGCCATAGCACGTATCATTGATGATATTTGTTATGTAAGTACATCTGATTTTTCTGATGGCGATGTGATCGTTATGAATGAAAGCGACAGTCGGTTCCAGATCGGTTCGAAAGAAAACCTGAAAGGTGTTTATGTATCCAATGGTGGGTACGCAATTTTTAAAGCTGTAGAGATCATAGGCGAAAACAATAGTTTTTATATTCTGGATCCGTCTAAAAGCCAGGTCAGTTTATTTGACCAGATCGTTAAGAACAGCTCAAAGGTCAAGGAAAACGATATTATCAACAGATAGAAGCAAAATAATGATTAAAGAAAATCTCAAAAAAGTATTAGCTACAATACAGGAAGCCCAGGAGAAGAGCAGATACCACCAGGATGTAACGTTGGTTGCCGTCAGCAAAACGCACCCGGTCAGTGATATCATGGAAGCGTATGATGCCGGCATCCGTGATTTTGGCGAAAATAAAGTACAGGAACTGATGTCTAAGATTGATGAGCTGCCGCAGGATATCCGTTGGCATCTGATTGGGCATTTACAACGTAACAAAGTAAAATATATTATTGGAAGAACATTTCTGATCCATTCCGTAGATTCACTTCGACTTGCGGAGGAAATCAATAAAGAATCTCTAAAACATAATGTCATTACTAACATTTTGGTACAGGTAAATGTTTCCGGTGAAGAAACAAAATCAGGGATTGATAAAGAAGAAGCGATTTCATTAGTAAAAGAGATTTCGCGTCTGTCTAATGTGCGGATCAAAGGTCTTATGACGATCGCGCCGGAAGTAACAGATGCCGAAGAAGTACGTCCTTTCTTCCGTATGCTGAAAAATTTATCTATTGACATTGATGCATTAAACATCGATAATATTTCTATGGATTTCCTCTCAATGGGCATGAGTGGAGATTTTGTTGTGGCTATCGATGAGGGTGCTGATCTCGTCCGCATCGGTACGAGCATTTTTGGAAAACGAGATTACACAAAAATGTAATAAAAAAAGGAGATATCATGGGAAAATTCAGCGATAAGTTTTTAGGAGCTTTTATGAAAGGTGACGAAGAATACGACGACGAATTCGACGAGTACGATGATATCCTGGATGAGGATGAATATTTTCCGGAAGATGATTTTGAAGAACCGGCTCCGGCTCCAAGGAAAATAGAGAAAAGAGTTCCAGCGGAAGAAAAGTCAAAACCTTTTGCAAGACCAGCTAAAACTTCTTATCACTCAGGCAAAGTCGGACAGCAGGAAGTATGCGTTTTTAAACCTTCGTCTATTGAAGACTCCAGAGAAATCACCGAAACACTTTTACTTGGCAAGGCAGTGATCATTAATTTCGAAGGACTGCATGTTGAGATCTCGCAGAGGATCATCGATTTCATTTCCGGTTCCTGCTATGCACTGGACGGAAACCTGCAGAAGATTTCGAACTACATCTTCATTGCGACTCCGAATTCGGTTGATATTTCCGGAGATTTCCAGGATCTTTTTGGCGGCGGTGACAGTTCCTTTGACATTGCCGGGTTTAAATCTCCATTGTTATAAAAGCATTCATTGATCATTCTTAGCTGCCTGCCATATGCGACAGGCAGCTAAATTTTTGTTAAGAGAGTTTTTTGTGGATTATAGTAAATCATTAAAGAAAAACAGTATCATGCAGATCATTTTGTTTCTTATACTGATTCTGATCGATCAGCTTACGAAACATTGGGCAGTATTGAAACTGAAAGATCATGCGTCCATTCCATTGATCAAAAATGTGCTGGAACTCCGATATTTAGAAAATAACGGGGCGGCCTTCGGTTTTCTTCAAAATAAACAATGGCTTTTCTTTGTGATCACAGCGATTGTTTTGATCGTGATCGTGTACATCTGGATACGGATCATTAAGCAGTCAAAAAAATATCTTCAATTAGATCCTGAAAAGATAAAAAAGAAAACCTTTTCAGACCGTATTTGCCTGAATTATCTTCTTGTAATATTGGCAGCCGGTGCGATTGGCAATCTGATCGACCGACTGGCTCATACTTATGTCGTGGATTTTATATATTTCCGTCTCATTAATTTTCCAATCTTTAATTTTGCGGATATTTGCGTAACTTTGAGCGCGATCTTTCTGGTGATCTTTTTGATTTTCATATATAAAGATGATCCGGAATTTGTTCTGTTATCAAAGAAAAAAAACAATGGCTAAGATTGTATACACGGTTTCACCGGAAGATGAAGAAATACGGATAGACAAATATCTGACAGAGCAGTCGGAAGAGAAGTTGACACGCAGTTATATCCAGAAACTCATAAAAGATGGCCGCTTATTTGTAAACGAACAGGTATGCAAGTCCAATTATCGCGTCAGAAGTGACGATGAGATCGTATTTGATATTCCGGAATCCATAGAACCAGAAATCCTTCCGGAAGATATTCCCCTTGATATTTTATATGAAGATGAAGATGTGATTCTGATCAATAAACCGAAAGGAATGGTCGTACATCCAGCTGCAGGCCACTATACAGGCACTGTAGTAAACGCTTTACTGTATCATTGCAAGGATTTATCCGGAATCAACGGGATTTTAAGGCCTGGAATCGTTCATCGGATCGATAAAGATACATCGGGTGTCATTATTTGCGCAAAAAATGACTTTTCCCATAAGAATCTGGCTGAACAGCTTAAGGATCACACAATAAACCGCATTTATGAAGCCATTGTAGTCGGTAAATTCAAAGAACCGGATGGTACGATTACCGGAGACATCGGACGAAGTTCCAGTGACCGTAAGAAAATGGCTGTTGTAGCAAGAAATGGGAAACCGGCAATCACGCATTATCATGTGATATCAGAATTTGCTAAAACATCTTTTGTAGAATGCAAATTAGAAACCGGAAGAACACATCAGATCCGCGTGCATATGGCATATAAGAATCATCCGTTACTGGGAGATATTTTATACGGAGGAAAGAATGCCGAATATAAATTACACGGGGAGTCACTGCAGGGACAGACACTGCATGCGAAAGTATTTGGATTCAAACATCCAAGGACAAATGAATATATGGAATTTGAAGCAGAAAGGCCGCAATATTTCGATGAATTACTGGAAATCCTATGATAATACGGGATTTCCTTTATTTTATAAGGCTTTTATTAAATTTGGGACTTGCATATCCCTCTCTTAATATGCTATAATGATGTCGTTAAAGTATTCTTTGAAGACAAGTTGCGTGGATAGATTTATCATACAAATCAGGGATGCAGGGGGCGCTCTCTTTAGAGTTTGAGTCGAAAAAATGAAATTACAACAGTTAATGAGTTACGCAAGAAGGGCGATCGATGACTACTCCATGATCCAGGAGGGTGATAAAATTGCTGTCGGAGTTTCCGGAGGGAAGGATTCTCTTGCGCTTTTATACTGTTTGAAAGAGATGCAGCGTTTCTACCCGAATCATTACGATCTCGAAGCCATCAGTGTCGATCTTGGTTTCGGAAATATTGATTTTCAGAAAATAGAGGACTTTTGTAAAAAGTTAGATGTGCCCTTTTATGTCGCATCTACTGAAATCGCCACGATCGTTTTTGACGACAGAAAGGAGAAGAGCCCCTGCTCTCTTTGCGCAAAAATGCGAAAAGGAGCTTTAAATACGCTTGCGAAGTCTCATGGGTTCAATAAAACGGCTTTCGGCCATCATCGGGACGACGTGATCGAAACGATGCTGCTCTCTCTCATTTTTGAGGGACGGTTCTACTCTTTTTCTCCGGTCACTTATCTGGACCGCATGGATCTCACGCTGATACGCCCGTTTTTATACGTGGAAGAGGCCGATATTATCGGATTTGCTAATAAATATGATATTCCGGTATTAAAGAACCCATGTCCGGTTGATGGTGAAACAAAACGACAATACGCAAAAGAACTTGCAAATCAGATTAATCGGGTACATCCCGGCGCAAAAGACCGCATGTTCCACGCTATTTTAGAGAATGTGAGATCTTATCAGATTGATAACAATACAGAGGAATAATATATGCCAAACCGCAGCTATCACGACCAGTTCCGCATTGATACGGATCTGAAATTAAGAGAAAAATGCAAAGAATTACCGGCTTTTGCCTCCACTTTTTTTCGTGGGATTGAAGCCACTACTTCGGCTCGTACGCGTATGGCATATGCATTTGATCTGAAGATCTTTTTCACATATCTGAAAAATGAAACAGGTCTCGGAGGAAACAAAGAGATCACGGAATACCACATCTCCATTTTGGATAAAGTTACTCCTACGATCATCCAGGATTATATGGACTATCTGAAAGTCTATAACAATGACAACGACGTGGAATGTACAAATTCCGAACGCGGTTTAATGCGTAAACTCTCCTCTCTCCGCTCCATGTATAAATATTTTTACCGGATGGAAATGATAAAAAATAATCCGGCTTCTATCATCCAGATGCCGAAACTTCATGATAAAGAGATCATCCGGTTGGATAAAGATGAAGTGGAAGAATTGCTTGATGAAGTGGAAAGCGGAAAGAGCCTTTCTAAGCAGCAGCAGAATTTCCACGATAAAACAAAAGTACGAGATCTTGCTATTGTAACGCTTCTTCTCGGTACCGGCATCCGTGTTTCAGAATGCGTCGGGTTAGATCTCAACGACGTGGATTTTAAGAATCACGGGATACGCATTACTCGAAAAGGAGGTAATCAGGTTGTTGTTTATTTCGGGGATGAAGTGGAGGATGCTCTCTTTAATTATCTGAGAGAAAGAAGCACGGTCGTTCCACTTCCCGGCCACGAGAATGCTCTGTTCCTTTCCATGCAGAAACGCAGGATCACCGTTAAAAGTGTGGAAAGGCTTGTTAAAAAATATGCCAGTCTGGTGACCCAGATCAAGAAGATCACCCCGCATAAGTTAAGAAGTACTTACGGCACACAGTTGTATAAACAGACCGGTGATATATACCTTGTAGCTGATGTATTAGGCCATTCTGACGTGAATACAACAAAGAAACACTATGCCGCCCTGGAAGACGAAAGACGCCGTATGGCCAGAAATATGGTTTCTCTAAGGGAAGAACCCTCTGATAATACAGAAAATAATGAAGGATAATAAAACAAAACTGCCGTATCAATTCATGATACGGCAGTTTTAAAAATTGGTGAAATAGTATGGGAAGTACTATATTCTATTCAAAATAAGTGATCAGCAGTTTTTGTCCGGCTGTAATGTTGTCATTATGAAGATTATTCATGGACATTAACTCTTCCACATATTCTTTTGTATTCTTATAATCTGCGGATTTATATTCTGTTGCTATGCTCCATAAGGTATCCCCAGGCTGGATCGTGATGGTCTTATAATATTTGTTCAGTTGTTCACTGCTTCCTGCTTTTACAGAATGGATCTGGTTTTTATTAACGAGCAGGATCACGCAGACAGCACTGACAATAAGAAACATTACAGCAAGGAATCTTGTAAATCTTGCCTTTGCTCTTCTCTGTTTTCGGATGGTTTTCTTTTTCATTTTTATCCCTTCTTTTTCCAAATAAAGAATAACCAAACATCTGTTTGTCTATATATTACTATGCGAACATTTGTTTGTCAATACTTTTTCGAACAAATGTTTGCAAATATATGTTCGGTATGTTATGATGGGAACATAATGAAGGATCACTTTGAGGAGGTACCTATGTCAAAAGAAAAAATCTCAGCAAAGCAGCTTGAAATCCTGGAATATATAAAGGCTCAGACCTTAGCAAAAGGCTATCCGCCAACTGTACGGGATATCTGTGAAGCCGTTGGTTTAAAGTCTACTGCATCCGTGCATGCACATCTGGAAACTCTGGAGGAACGTGGCTATATCCGCAGAGATCCGACGAAACCACGTGCGATCGAGATCATCGATGATGAATTTGCTTTAGGCCGCAGAGAATACGCCCAGATCCCTGTTGTGGGGCGTGTCGCTGCTGGTGAACCATTGCTTGCACAGGAAAACATTCAGGACTACTTCCCTATCCCTGCAGACATGCTTCCAAATGAACAGATCTTCATGCTGCAGGTTAAGGGTGACAGTATGATCAATGCCGGTATTTTTGATGGTGATAAAGTCATTGTGAAGCAGACATCTACTGCGCGTAACGGAGATATGGTCGTTGCTTTGATCGAAGATGGCGCGACTGTCAAAACATTCTATAAAGAAAATGACCACATCCGTCTTCAGCCGGAAAATGATGATTATGATCCGATCATCGTAAAAGATGTTGTAATACTTGGTGAAGTGATCGGAGTCTTCCGTTTATTCTGATAAAAAATAAGGGTATGGAGCGACAAGCTTCATACCCTCTTTTTTTTTATTCAGATTAGTCATTACAGATCCGATACTTCAACAAAATTACCATCTGACCAGATACGTTCCAGATCATAGAAAAGTCGCTGTTCCTGATTGAAGATATGTATGATGACATCCTGGTAATCCAACAGGATCCAGTTTGCATTCTGATAACCTTCTGTGGACTTAGGAATAACGCCTGCTTTTCCAAGCTTTTCTTCCACGTTTTCTGCGATTGCTTTCACCTGGCGGCTGTTAGATCCACCGCAAATGATAAAATAATCCGCGATCACAGAGATCTTGCTGATGTCGATGATCTTAATATCGATCGCTTTCTTCTCATCCAGATACAGGAATGCATTCTTTGCTATTTCTTTAGGATTCATTTTCCCTCCGTCAATTTACTGTAGTAATCATAAGTTGCCCTGGTTGCAGGATCAATGTCCCTGCCTTCACGCTCCAGATAATCAATAATGTTTTTTGATATGACACAGACTGCCTTATCAATATCCGTAAATGCCAGTGTCTGGATATCTTCAATATGCGGAATAATATCATCTCTGTTCGGCTCGATATAATCAGCCACATATATGATCTTCTGCAGCATCGACATATTCGGGGCGCCGGTTGTGTGAGTCCTGATCGCATCCTGGATCTCACGGTCAAGCACACCAAATTTATCTGCGGCAATTTCAGCTCCAAGTTTTGGATGTATCAGAGAATGGTTCTTTATTTCATATTCATTTAGCATGATGCCATATTCTTCACATAACGGAATGCGGTCTTCATCATCGATGCATTTTGCGCAATCATGCAGAAGACCCGCGATCTCTGCACGGTCCGGACTGTCATAGTGATAACGCATGGCCAATGCACTTGCGGTGAATGCAACACTGATCGTATGCCAGTAACGGTCATAATCCAGATCGTCCTGCAGGATCTCCTGTATAAATGTAAAATATTCCAACTTCATTTTCCGGCCTCTATTCTAAGTACAGTTTATTTTCATAAATATAATCAATTACTGCATCCGGCGTATAATAACGGATCGACATGCCATGTTTCACCTTATCCCGGATGTCTGTTGAGGAAATATCGATATTCGGCATGTAAAGATTATAGATTTTGGCCCCAAATTTTGCTTTTAGGTGATCGATCTGTGCATTCAGATCCTCTTTAACAATGTTTCTGCAGCTGGTCAATAATTTAGCCATGCGGAAGATCTCGTCCGGCTTATACCATTTTTCGATGCTGAACAGTGTATCGCTGCCTACAATGAGAAAGAATTCATCATCCGGGTACAAGCGCGTGAGCTCATTCAACGTGTCGATCGTGTAAGTATTTCCTTCCCGCTTTAACTCGATGTCTGAAAACTCAAAATGCGGGTTGTTTTCAATGGCAAGTCGAGTCATGTTCTCCCGATGCGAATCGGCAGCAATTTTATCCAGATTTTTAAAATATGGATCACCAGCCGGCATAATCAGTACTTTATCAAGACTGAACCGGTCATATGCAGTTTCCGCCAAAATCAGATGGCCATAATGGATCGGAGAAAAAGTTCCCCCAAGTATTCCAACTTTCATTTCTCGTTATGTTTTTTCTTATTGTAACGGTATAAAGTGATCTTCTTTCCCATGACCTGGACCACTTCACTTTTTGTCCTTTTCGCCACGGTATCCGCAATCTCGCGCGGATCATCAAAACAATTCTTCAAAACACCGATCTTGATCAGTTCTCGTGCTTCAAGGGCTTCATCAATTGCAGCCGTTATTTCCGGTGTCAGGCTTTCTTTCCCGACATTTATGATTGGCTCAAGATGATGTGCCTGGCTTCTTAATGCAGCTCTTTCCTTACTTGTCATTTTCAGTCCTCATAATAATCGAACTCATGTCCGTAGACCCTTACCGTATCGCCTTCTGATATTCCCTTTGTTTTTAATGCATCCAGGATTCCCTGTTCACGCATAAAATTCTGGAAAAACAAAAATCCTTTTTCTGATTCAAGGTTCGTATAGCCCAGCATCCGTTCAATACGCGGTCCTTCCACACTATACGTCTCATCATCGATTTTTTCAACCGTAAACGGTTCCGGTTCATTGCTATAATAGTCTTCTACATCAAATTCACTTTCGAAAACAGTAACATCATTTTCCATTTTCTGAAGCATATCATTCACATAATGAAGCAGCTCTTTCACGCCGCTTCCTGTGGCCGCAGAAATAGGGAAAACTTTCACTTGATCGTCTAATTGACGAAGCCGGTCAAGGATTTCGTCTTTTTCTGCATCATCAAAAATAAGATCCATTTTATTCGCAGCGATCACTTGCTTTTTCCCAATCAGCAGATCATTATATTTTTCCAATTCCTGATTGATCGCCTTAATATCTTCTGCCGGATCTCTTCCTTCTGTTGACGCCGCATCCACCAAATGGATCAGTATGCGGCATCGTTCGATATGTTTTAAAAACTCATGTCCGAGTCCAACACCTTCTGCGGCGCCTTCAATCAATCCCGGGATATCAGCGATCACAAATCCACTGTCTTCCAGATCGACAACACCCAGATTCGGATCGATCGTCGTGAAATGATAATTTGCAATCTTAGGCTTCGCGTTTGTAACTGACGCAAGGAAAGTGGATTTACCGACATTTGGGAATCCGATTAATCCGACGTCTGCGATCGTTTTCAGTTCCAGAATGATTTCCAATTCTTTTGCCGGACCGCCTGGCTGAGCATACTTTGGCGCCTGCATCGTACTTGTTGCATAATGCTGATTTCCTTTACCGCCACGTCCGCCTTTTAAAAGTATGTATGGCTCATCCGAATCTCCCAGATCATGAATGATCTTTCCTGTAGAAGCTTCCCGGATCAGCGTCCCTTTTGGCACTTTCAGGATAAGATCTTCACCATCCGCACCATGTTTCCTGTTTTTTCCCCCTTCTTCACCAGGAGTGGCGGAAAACTTTCTTTTATGACGGTAATCAATGAGTGTGTTCATATTTTCATCCGGAAGGATGACAACGTCACCCCCGCGTCCGCCATCGCCGCCGTTCGGACCGCCGTCAGGAACGTACTTCTCCCTGCGGAAACTCACATGACCATCTCCGCCTTTTCCGGATTTTACTGTAATTTTAGCTGTATCTGCAAACATGGAACCTCACTATTTGTGATCTCAAAAAATGAGGCTTCAAATCATTTGATTTGAAGCCCATTGTTTGTATTATTCCTCAACGATGATCGAAACCTGCGTCTTATCTCTTCCAAGTCTGTGGAAACTGACCTTTCCGTCTTTAAGAGCAAATAACGTATCGTCTTTTCCGCGGCCGACATTCTCGCCCGGATGGATCTTGGTGCCTCTCTGTCTGTATAAAATGTTTCCGGCCTTAACGAACTGTCCGTCCGCTCTCTTTGCGCCTAAACGTTTGGACTCGGAATCTCTGCCATTTCGGGTAGAACCCACACCTTTTTTATGTGCCATTTATATCAACTCCTTTTCTGCTCTGATCCTATTCTTCGGTTACCTGTGCAGCTTCTTCTTTTACTTCTTCGACTGCAACTTCTTCAACTTTCACTTCTTCCGGTTCTGCAGTGACTTCTTCTTTCACTTCTTCTTTGTTGGAACCGAAAGCAATGTTTGTGATCTCAACTTCCGTAAAAAGCTGTCTGTGTCCGTTTTTTTTGTGATAACCGCTTTTCGGTTTATACTTGTAAACGATGATCTTCTTAGCTTTTCCCTGAGCTGTGATCTTACCTAAGACCTTTGCGCCTTCCACAACTGGGTTGCCGACTGCAACATCGCCGTTGCTAACGAGAAGGACCTGATCAAATGTTACTTCTGCGCCTACTTCGCCTTCCAGCTTTTCAACTCTGACCTTGTCACCTTCCGAAACTTTGTATTGCTTTCCTCCGGTTTCAATAATTGCGTACATAATGTACCTCCTGATAAAATACTCGCCAACTTTGGTGCTGCAGGAATGCTTCCACAGACTTAAAAAACCTCATTGTGCGGCCAACTATGAGAATATAGCAAAAGAACCGTAAAAAGTCAACTAAATTACAAAAGAAAACTGCCGGGCTGACCCGGCAGTTTGCATTGTCAGAATAGTGGATAAATATGAGCATTGAACCAGGAATAACCAATATCAAATTCCGGAAGAATACCCAGATTTATGAGAAGACCACCAAGGAACCATAATAGGATCAGGATGAGGATCACATTCAATATAATGCAGAAAATGAAAAGTCCTTTATTACGAGGTTTTTCATATCCTGTCTCATCTTCAAATTCATCCTCATAAGATTCTTCGTCATCCAGAGCATCATAAACATCAACATCATCATCCGCTCTTCTTTTCTTGGATGGAACAAAATCCTCCTCATCCGCTTTTCGATTTCTTTTGCGGGAGCGAGGTGCTTCTTCTACCTCTTCTGCTTCCTCAGCTTCCGGCTGCGGTCTTGGCCTTCTTTTACGAGGTATTTCTTCTTCCACCTCATCTTCAACGTCTTCTACCGGACGTTTTTTTCTTGGGCGTGGAGCTTCTTCTTCAAGATCTTCTTCCTGCGGGCGCGGTCTTCTCTGGCGTGGAGCACCGTCTTCTCTTCTCGGACGTCTCGGACGAGGGATTTCTTCCTCCACTTCTTCGACGACATCCGTTACTTCTTCAACAGCCTCTTCCTCGACCTGGAGAGATTCATAGCCGCCTTTAGGCATATAGATCTCTTCTCTCTGAGCTTCGCGAGGAGCCTGCGTTTCTTCTATTGGTGTCGGAACAATGGTCTTCGCGGTATCCTCTTCTTCCTTTGCAGGCATAGCAATGCTGCAGGCTTCATCATATGCGACTTTTAAGAGGGCTGTCCGGATATTGTCAGGATTGTCTCCTTTTTTAATATTATTGAATAATTTCACAAAGGTCTTTTTCGTGGCAGCCAATGCAGAGTCATGGTCGCCAGTGATGGATTTCGCAAAATTATAGACATCCTTGGCGTATTCCTGGTAAACAGCCTTAACTGCATCTTTATTACCAGACCTGATTTCATCAATAAGACTTCCCATGTAATTACCTCTCAAATAAACATAATTCCAAAGTTACAAAATATTTTATCAAAAAAGAATTGTTATTTCAACAAAATACTTTTATCGACTAATTCATGCAGCGGACGTCTTGCCTTTTTACGGGTCAGCTCCACCAAATTCAGTTTGGTCATGTCTACGATCGTTGTCTTGATCGGATCTTCTGAGACGAATTGCTCAAAGGACTTCATCAGTTTATCCTGGTTGTCACGAACCAACATATTAATGAAGTCCACGATTATAATGCCGGAAAGATTACGAAGACGGATCTGATGTGCGATCTCTTCCGCTGCTTCCAGATTGATCTTATAATACTCTTTCTGCGCATCTTTCTTGGACACATATTTGCCCGAGTTCACATCAATAGATACAAATGCTTCTGTCGGCTGGATGATAATATAACCACCAGACCGCAGCCACACCTTCTCGGACAAAGCATTTTCCAGTTCTTTTCTTACGTTATACAGCGTCTGCAATGTTGTGACAGGATTGTCATACATCTTCAGTTTATTAACATCTTCCGGTTGATAAACATCCAGATAATCCTGAATCTCATTAAAAATCTCTTCATTATCCGTTATGATCTGAGACACTTCATGATGATATCCGTCACGGATGCTGGTGATATAAGATTTCGGGGCCTGGTAGATCAGGGAATAGCATTTCCGGTAAATCCGCAGGTCGCTGACAGCAAGCCACAATCTGGAAAAGAAATCAATTTCATCAAAAATGCTTTCTGCAGAAGCATGCATGGCATTCGTCCGGATGATGAAGCCGAAATCATGATAACCTAACTCCTCATATCTTCTGGTGATCGATTCTTTCAGTTCCGGCCATTTGATCTTATTGGAAAATGACAACCCTCTGTTTTTCAGTGAAAATACGACATATTTCCCAACAAAATTAATATTTCCGGAAATAACAGGCTCTTTATTTCCGACCGATTCCTTAACGATCTGCACAATGATCTCATCCCCGACACGAAGAGGACCCGGCTGTCTTTCCAGATTCACATACTGAGGCTCAATGCCGTCATCAAGCGGATAATAACCGGTTTTCCCTTTTGAGAATTCCACAAATGCAGCATTGATATTGGTCACGATATTCGTGACTTTTCCAATATAAATATTATTCAGGATCGTATCTTCATTGCCATCACAATTGATCTGCATGACTCTGTTGGCATTGTCATACAGCAGTGAAAAGATATAATTCTGAATTTTAGTAATGACTAATTTCCCTTGTTTCTTCATGGCGATATGGTATCCAGATCTTCCAGGGGAATCATTCCTTCTGCATAAAGATCCAGTCTATTCATTGTAATCTTTTCTCTCTGATAATCAATACCCATCAGGTCGAACACCGCTTTGGCGACTGTTTCAGCCTTTACATTATCCTCGCTTCCGGCTGACAATGTCATACGGATCACATTGTCTCTGGCTGATAATTCTTTTACCAGAGGACGGATATCCACTTCCTGCTCTCTCTTTTTTGTTTTCTTTAGTACGATGTATGACTCTGTATTTAAAAATGCTTCTGCCCCTTCCAGAACTTTCTCTGACGGTATCTCTTTGCATACTGAAACGTCATATGAGGCATACGCGACAGCCGCCATAGCTTTGATAGCGCCTTCTTTCAGTTCTTTAATGCTGATGACCCGGAATCCATCTCCGGATACTTTGTTCATATCTTCTTTGATCTTTTCCAGATTCTGACCATCTTCAATAAAGCAATCAAGATATTCGCCGCTGCTGGTGATCCCAAGACCCAAAGGCATGGCAAAACTCATCTTTTGATGAGGATTGAATCCTTCTGAATACTGCATCATAACACCTGCACGATTGAAACAGCGCTGGAAAAACCGCATAATATCCAAATGTCCCAGATATTTGACAGGCTCCTCTTTTGTGAATTTAATTCTTATTTTCAAAGCAGATCCCTCCTTTGAAAACAGCAGCCCCACAACCGGAACATTTTTCTTTACAGTTTGGTGTCACTTTTTCTGCCAGAGCTTTGGCGTATTCTTTTTTCATAAATTCCTTCGGAACACCACTGTCAATGAAATCCCATGGAAGAATCTCGTCCAGATCTCTTCTTCTGTATACATAAAAATCAAGTCCAAGCGGAGACCGATCGATTGCCCGGATCCATTTTTCATAATCAAAATGATCCGTCCACGCGTCAAAAGAAGCCCCATTCTCATATACATCTTCGATGATCTGTGCAACGCGGCGGTCTCCTCTTGCCAGAAGGCCTTCAATGACAGATGTTTTCGCGTCATGCCAGTTATACCGAATGCTCCTTTGGTTCAATTGATCTTTGATAGTTGCATTCAAAAGACCGGCTTTTTCCAGATAAGTCTCCGGCTGGTACATCGGTTCCCACTGGAATGGCGTAAAAGGTTTCGGAATGAAGAAAGATGTTGAAACGGTGATCTGGATCTTTCCCAGCCTTTCTTCCTTTGGAACTGTGTCATAATAGAGCTCCGCAATCAATTCAGATAATTCTGCGATCCCTTTTACATCCTCGTCTGTTTCTGTTGGAAGACCAAGCATGAAATACAATTTTACTTTATTCCATCCGCCATGGAAAGCCATTTCCGAACCTTCCAGAATATCCTCCTGACTGATTCCTTTATTGATGACATCGCGCAGCCTCTGCGTACCGGCTTCCGGCGCAAACGTCAGAGAACTTTTCCGTACATCCTGGACTTTGCTCATAATATCCAGGGAAAACTCATCAATGCGAAGGGACGGCAAAGAGATATTCACTTTCCGATGTGAGAATTCTTTCACCAGAAAATCCATTAATTCCGCGAAGTATGGATAGTCGCTCGTGCTCAAAGACGTCAGCGACAACTCTTCGTATCCGGTATTTTCAATGATATATTTCGCATATTTTTTCAGAAAATCCAGTGAACGGATCCGGCATGGCCGGTAAATGATCCCAGCCTGACAGAAACGGCATCCCCTGATGCATCCACGCATGACTTCCAGAACTGCCCGGTCCTGTGTTGCCTGTACATACGGGATCACAGGCTTATCCGGGTAAAAAGTCTCATCCAGATCCGGTACAACCTGCCGAAGGATCTGAAGAGGAACCTTCCCGTCATATTCCTTTTTGGGACCGAAGGACCGGATGGTTCCATCTTCATTGTATATGGCTTCATAAAACGAAGGAACATATATACCTGGTACATTTGCAGCTTTCAGGAGAAATTCATCACGGCTCCCACCAACTTGTTTATTCGCTTTATAGATATCCATAAGCTCATAGTAGACAGTCTCTCCTTCTCCGATATAAAACATATCAAAGAAAGGTGCCAGGGGTTCCGGATTTGCAGTACACGGACCGCCGCCGATCACGATCACATCATCATCTTTCCGGTCTTTTGCATGAATCGGGATCTGTGCAAGATCCAAAAGAGAAAGAACATTCGTATAAGCCATTTCATATTGAAGCGTGATCCCGAGAAAATCAAAATCCTTGACCGGGTCCTGGCTTTCCAGGGCAAATAAAGGAATGTTTTCCTCTTTCATGATCTGATGAAGATCCGGCCATACGGAAAATACACGTTCGCACCAGATATCATCCCGTTCATTCAGCATGGAGTAAATGATCTGCATGCCCAGGTGGCTCATCCCGATCTCATAAAGATCCGGGAAACACATCGCGAAACGGATCGCGACCTGGTCCCGGTCTTTCATGATGCTATTCACTTCTCCTCCGGTATAGCGGGCAGGTTTCTCAATACTTAAGAGGATCCTGTCCGGAAGCGCCGGTTTTGATCCCATTAGTCTCTCTCCTGTATGTCGCGGTTGACCCCTTCCAGATAATGAAGCGGTACGCCGAGTTTTTCTGTAATAAAGAATTCCGGACGCAACTGGTCAATACGGATGCTCTTTTTTCCACCATTCTGCATTTCCTGATAAAAATGTTTCAGTTCAAAGAAAGTCATGTAATAAAACTTATCTTCACTGACAAAATGGATCAGCAGAAAGGAAATGCCTCCCTGGGCTTCAAAATCTGCCATGAAATTGAATTGATGCTCATGAACATTGGAAAATGCAAAAGTTTCACCGGTGCATTCCTTTGCATCAAAACAGATCGGAAAAGACTGAACAACACCAATGTAATCGACCGTACTTTTCTTTTCAAAGTAGGCAAGCGTGATATGCCGGTCATCATCGATCTCGACCGGTTTGATCGGTGTCGGAATCTTCTGAACAAGACCCAGCCTCAGTTCCCTGTATTTTTCATTTGCCTGATTGATGAGATTCTCGAATTGAGACCCTCTTAATCCTCTGCTGTCCCAGGTAGCCATAGGTTTTCCCCTTCTATGATCTCACGGAATTCATCCGGATATTCAGCATAAATCGTTTTGCCGTTCAAATAAGATAGTTCACCATCCGCATGATCAAATGTTACTTTATATGCATGCAGAAGCTGCCATTTCAGCCCATATTCGGCCAAATAACGGCTATTTATACTTCGGTCACCGTATTTAACGTCCCCAATGATCGGATGCGATATATAGGCAAGATGCGAACGTATCTGGTGACTTTTGCCCGTAATAAGATCCACATCCAAAAGTGTCACATGATCATTATGGCAAAGCGGTTCGTAAGCCGTCACGATACGTTTCGCATTCAATGAAGCATCCTGCAATATCTGTACACAGTTTGTATCTTCATCTTTTATCAAATATCCATCGATCGTTTCTGCGTCTTTCATGACCCCTTTCACCAGGCATACATAATGTTTGCTCAAAAGACGCCTCCGGATGATCTCGTTCAGACATCTGGATGCTGCCAGTGTTTTTCCGGCTAGAACAATACCACTCGTATTCCGGTCCAGGCGATTTGCAATCCCCGGCGTAAATAATTCCGTCTCTTCTTCGTCCAGATATGCCAGCAGGAGATCATTCAGAGAGATATCACCTGCATTTGCTCTTTGCGAAAGCATCCCCTGCGGTTTATTGAAGGCTATGATGTTTTCATCCTCATAACAGATCAACGACTTGATATCTTCCTGTGAAAAAGAAGACTTGCGTTCTTTTTTCTCCCCTTTGAATTTCGCGACAGTCGCATCTGCCAGATAGATCTTTATCACATCGCCAGCAGTAAGTAACTCATTACCGGATGCTTTTTTATCATTCAGGATAATATTCTTTTTCCGCAGCATTTTATAGACAAAGCTTTTCGGGGCTTTGTCCAGATACTTGGAAACGATCTTATCCAGTCGGCTGCCGGCATTTGTATGATCAATAATGATTTCTTTCAAAGTGTTCCCGGATCTGTTTTTCCGTATCTTCAAGGGTGCCGGAATTATCGATCACAAAATCGCAGTTTCTCCGGAACTCCTCATCTGTCAACTGATTTGCAATGATGCTTTCCGATTTTTCACGGGAATATCCGCGACTGTCCATCAGTCTTTGGATCCGGATCTCCGGGTCTGCCGTGACTGCCCATAATTCATCAAGCATTTCCTTATAACCTGCCTCGATCAACAAAGCAGCCTCCAGAATGACAAGCCTCTCCGGATCTTTCTTATTGACACGTTTCTGTTCACGGATGATCGCTTTTCTTACCAAGGGATGCACGATGCCATTCAGGAGTGATAGTTTCTCTTCATCCTGAAATACAATGGCAGACAATTTCTGACGGTCGATCTCTCCATCTTCCTGCAGGATATCTTCTCCGAATGCTTTCACTATTGCCTTATACGATGCCTTTCCCCGGTTCATCAGGTTACGGGCAACATCGTCTGCAATGATCAGATGTGCGTGATATTTTTCCGCTAGGATTTGCAGGATCGTGGACTTACCGGCGCCGACCCCTCCAGTCACTCCAATAAACATTTAATGTGCCTCAAACCAGTCTTTTCCGATGTTCACGTCAACTTCCAACGGAACTTTCAGTATGACGGCTTCTTTCATCTTCGTGTATAGTAGTTCTTTCACCTCATCCACTTCTTCCTCAGGAGCCTCAATCAGAAGTTCATCGTGGATCTGCAGGACGATCTTTGCCTTTAAATTATGTTCCATCAACGCTTTTTCCACGTTGATCATGGCGATCTTAATAATGTCTGCAGCGCTTCCCTGGATCGGTGCATTCATGGCTGCCCGTTCTCCGAAAGAACGCTGCATGAAATTACTGGACGCAAGTTCCGGGATCGGTCGGATCCGTCCGAACATTGTCCGCGTTCTTCCTTCTATCCGCGCGCGTTTTACGGTATTATCCAGATATTCTTTCACCTTCGGATAAATATCAAAATACTGCTTGATATACTCGGACGCTTCTTTTCGGGAAATGCTGAGGTTCTGGCTCAGGCCAAAGGAGCTGATTCCATAGACGATCCCAAAGTTAACGGCTTTTGCGTTCCGGCGCTGTTCTTTCGTCACTTCGTCCAGTGGCGTATGGAACACTTTCGATGCTGTGATCTTATGGATATCCGCATCACTTTTATAACTATCGATCAGGTTTTCATCGCCGGACAAATGTGCCAGAAGCCTGAGTTCAATCTGTGAATAATCGGCATCCAGAAAGACATAGCCGTCTTTTGCCACAAATGCACGGCGGATTTCCTGTCCAAGTTCGTTTCGGATCGGAATATTCTGCAGGTTCGGATCTGTCGAACTGATACGTCCGGTAGCTGTGATCGTCTGGTTAAAAGTACCGTGGATCCTGCCGTCCTCCGAAATATAATTCACCAGCCCCTCCGCATAGGTGGAACGCAGTTTTGTGACCTGCCTGTATTTCAGGATCGTATTCACGAATGGGAATTCATC
The DNA here is from genome assembly GCA_017553695.1 of Lachnospiraceae bacterium. Taxonomy (GTDB): domain Bacteria; phylum Bacillota; class Clostridia; order Lachnospirales; family Lachnospiraceae; genus RGIG5612. The sequence continues at coordinate 17,553 of JAFZKG010000105.1, read as the reverse complement.
CGCCAGTTTTTCCAAAACATCTGCAGAAGTGGAATATCCGGTCTTTGTCTTTTTGCCATGCGGAAGCTTCATCTTTTCAAACAAAATGACGCCTAACTGTTTCGGCGAATTGATGTTAAATTCCTCGCCAGCCTCATCGTAGATCTCTTTTTCCAGATTTGTCATCATCTCCAAAAGCTGGTCGGAAAATGCATGAAGGGACTCACGATTGACCTTGATCCCCTCTTTCTCCATGTAATACAGAGAATAAGTCAGCGGCATTTCCATCTGCAGATACAGATCCCACATTTCTTCCCGTTCCAGTTGATCTTTGAGTGGTTGAAATGCCCTGAATGCAGTTTCTGACGCAAAGGCAGCAATCTTTAACGCATTATCGTGTGTTTCCGGATCCGCCAGTGCATCTGATATGCTTTTTTTCCCGATCAAATTCTCACGGGACGGTATGATCTTTCCGCAATAATCTTTTGAAACGCTGTCATACGTATATTGTGAGATCGTCGGATCCAAAAGGTATGCCATGATAGACAGATCGTATATATGGTCAGACCTCAGATCCTGACAGGATAATGCATGTAATAGTTCTTTCAGACCGAAAACACAAATATCGTTTTCAGAAAACAGAAATGGGAGCACATCATCCGTTTTCCCATCAAACACATAGGTTTTGATCTGCCGGGTATCATTCTGAATGTCTGCAAATGTAAGTCCGATAAGAGACAATTCCGGATCCACATACAGACCGATCTGACCCCTGTTCTTTTTCGTAACGGCTTCTGCAATATCCAGTATTTCAGATAATTCCGATACCTTCTTCTGCTCAAAGGAAGTCTCAACAAGATCAGCTCCTGCTTTTACATCAAAACGTTCCAGCAGTTTATTCAGTTCCAGACGCTTGTATAATTCGTAAGAAAGCGGATTATAGAAAACTTCTTCCCCTTCAATATGGGATTCCTGATAATTCATCTCGACAGGGCTGTCCGTATTGATCGTTGCAAGCGTTCTGCTCATCCTTCCCTGTTCGATGTATTCCTTCAGATTTTCTTTCGCTTTATTTGGTTTTATCTCATCCACATGCGCATAAGCATTTTCCAGAGAATGATACTGTACGACCAGATTGGTTGCCGTTTTTTCCCCAATACCAGGAATGCCTGGGATATTGTCGGAAGAATCCCCCATGAGCGCTTTTAGTTCGATAAATTCCTTTGGCGTGACCTGGTATTTTTCCAGCACATCCTTAGCGTAATAGTATTCGATCTCTGTGCCGCCTGATTTTGTCTTTGGAATCGCGACTAATGTCGTATCAGATGCCAATTGCAGCAGATCTCTGTCGCCCGACAATATGACGACCTCTAATCCATCCGCCTCCGCTTTTTTTGCGTAGGTACCGATCACATCATCCGCTTCATATCCTTCCAGTGTAGCTGTTTTGATGTTCATGCTGTTCAGCACTTCCATCAGGACCGGAACCTGCTCATGAAGTTCTTCCGGCATACCCTTCCGGTTACCTTTATATGCATCATACATTTCATGGCGGAATGTTTTTGCCCTCACATCAAATGCGACGATGATATAATCCGGCTTCACTTTTGAAAAAGTATTGAAAAAGATATTCAGAAATCCATAGATGGCATTTGTGTGAAGACCATCCGAATTAGTAAGCGGAGGGACTCCGTAAAATGCCCGGTTTACGATGCTGTGACCATCGATCAGTAATATTTTTTCTTTCTTGTTTTCCATGAAAATATTATACTTCAGACAAAATACAATGGCAATTTCAATTCACAATAATTATAATAAACCCATGAGAAAATCGGCTGAAAAAATCGGAATGAAAAGAATAATGTCCGGCTTATTCATACCGCTGTCCCTGGTCTATTACGAGATGCTCCTGAAAGTCCTGACCGGGCAGCATTTTCTATTTCTTAATACGCTGAGTATTATTCTGACTTGTTTTGCAGCCGGATGTATCCTGACATTACTGTCATCACTGTCACGTTTTGAGACACTCAATAAATGGATTGCCTTTATTCTGATCGAAGTGATTGCGCTGATCTTTCTGTTATCATATTTTGTTTATGACAGTTTTAAGGTTTTCAATGACATACAGACGATCATGGAGGGCGCCGGTGGAATTGCCACTGAATTCGGCAGTACAGTATTGACAACCATTCAAACAGGACTTGGAACGATCGGGCTCTATGAAATCCCTGCTCTCCTGTTTATCCTTCTGTTCTTCATATTGAAACTACTCTCCTTCCGCAAACGAAACGGACGTTATCTTCTGCTTCTCTTAATCGGTTTTCTGATCTTTGAGGTAGCAGGTCTTATCCTGATGATGCGGAATGCAAATACACGACGGACATTGACAAGAAATTATGGGTTTGATCCTGTCACAACCACTTTTTCTCTGCAAACCGCTTATAAACTGGATGCACTCTATCTGCTCGTCGGCAATCCGTTTCAATCTGATTATTATGGGGGATTGAGTTATCTGGATGCGGATAACAAAGATGCGATTAAATATGGTCAGAATGAAATGATGCTCGATCTCTCCGGCAACACAGATAATAAGAAGATCAATAAGACTGACCAATATGTCTCATCTCTGACCGCATCCTGTAAAAACCAGTATACCGGTCTTTTTCAAGGAAAAAACCTGATCTTTATCACGGCTGAATCGTTATCCACAGAAGCAATACGGGAAGACCTGACACCTACTCTTTACCGGCTGAAAAATAATGGAATCGTGTTTCGTGATTATTATGAACCATACTACAATAGCAGTACCGCTACAGGAGAACTGGCCAATCTGACAGGTTTGGTTCCGACTTCCGGCATGCGTTCGTTCACAAATACGATCGATAACAATATGTATTTTACAATTGCCAATGCCATGATGCGGGAGGGCTCTGCCAACATTGCTTATCATAACGGCACGGTAGAATACTATAAACGCTATCAAACTCACGTCAATTTCGGTTATCCGCAGTTTATTGCACAGGGAAATGGAATGGAAAACGCTCTTTCCGGGACATGGCCGGAAAGTGATCTGGAAATGTTCCAATATTCAGTTCCGCAATATATACACAACAACTATTTTTCCATCTATTACATGACATTGACTGCACATTTCCCGTATTACAAGCATCTCAGTGTCATGACAGAAAAATACGGCGATATGGTGGAAGGTCTCGGCTATTCTGACGTTTTAGAAGCCTATTTCACCGATATGATCGATTTTGACAAGGGGGTGGAATATCTGATCTCCGAATTGGAAAAAGCCGGCATTGCGGATGATACCGTGATCGTGATCTGTCCGGATCATTTCCCATATGGACTCATGAAAAGTAATGCATTCGGAACGGATTCAGACCATCTGCCTGAATTATTCGGTTTTGATCCGGAAAATGAGATCATTCGCGACCACAATAGTCTGATCATCTGGAGCGGATCATTAGAAAAACAGGCCCCGATCGTTGTTTCAGAGCCTGTTTACAGTGTGGATATTCTCCCAACATTATTAAATCTGTTTGGTTTGGAATATGACTCCCGCCTTCTGGCCGGCCGGGACGTCTTTTCCGACGCTTTGCCGCTTGTGATCTGGCCGGATCATTCCTGGCTGACCGATAAGGGATACTACCTGTCTTCAACGGATTCCTTTACTGCAAAGGATGGAATCGATATTCCGGATGGATATGTCGAAATGCTTCAAAGCGTTGTCTCCAATAAAATGGTCTTCTCTTCTCTTGTATTGGAGGAAGACTATTATCAGCATCTTTTCCCTTAACAGATCATTCTTTACAGAGTGTCAAAATAGCTGTAGAACTCGTCGATGCCCCCATTCTGGATCGCATATACCAGAACAATGATCCCTATGATCATACATATGATCACAAATATCAGTCCGATGATGCACAGGACTTTTCCGGCTTTTGCCAGACGGAAAGAAGACATTTGCTGTGATTTTGATCCAAAGATCATTCCAACGATCGCCATGGCAAGGAAGACAAAGCCAAAGATCAATCCAATGCCCGGAAACACAGCCGTCCAGCTCCATGCAACGCTGAACAGTCCAAAGATAAAACTAAGGATCCCGAATACTCTGGCTTTCGGTGGGAGTGTATCCGTCTGCTGTGGCGCGTACGTATTTTCCGGCTGCTGATACGTAAAAACAGCCCGATCTTCCGGCGGTCCATATACAGGTGGTTCCGGTGTTATGAACTGTTCTGTTGAATAATCACTTTTGATTTCTTCCGGTGCGTTTTCAAACTGTTTTCCGCATCCGGAGCAGAATTTTGCGTCCGTATCGTTCAGGGCTCCGCAGGAGCTGCAATATCTCATGATATACCTCCAAAAAATATGCTTTACAATTCAGTCAAAATCAATGATAATGTCATAGCGCGCAGGTGTGGCGGAATGGCAGACGCACCAGACTCAAAATCTGGCGAGGGCGACCTTGTGTGGGTTCAAGTCCCACCACCTGCATTTCCCCCGTCCGCAGGACGAGGGAGCCGCGCGGCTTTGAGCGCATCAGAAGAACTCGCAAGAGTTCTTTCTTTTTTTTAATCTGTCAAACTTTCGCAGAATTCCTTGATCCGGTCCATACCTTTATCGATTTCAGAAACAGAGATCGCATAAGACAGACGGAAATGATCGTAAAAACCGAAATCATCACAAGGAATGATAGCCACATAATAATCCTGGATCAGGATCTTTCCGATGTCAGCGGCACCGGTAATCACCTGGTCTTTATATTTCTTTCCAATTAACTCGGAGGCATCTACGAATACGTAGAAAGCTCCCTTCGGCTCGATTGCTGATAAACCTTCAATATCACATACACGGTCATATGTGTATTTTCTTCTTTCATCAAACGCCGCATTCATGACACGCACACAGGTCTGATCTCCTGAAATAGCTGCAAGCGCTGCTTTCTGTGCGATGGAGTTCGGGTTCGATGTCTGATGTGATTGTACACTGCCCATCACTTGTGCGATTTGAAGAGGTGCGCCGGCATAACCGATTCGCCATCCTGTCATCGCATAACTTTTCGCAAGACCATTCACTGTGATCGTTCTTTTATAGATTTCATCATTCAGAGACGCAATGCTGACCGGCTCTTCTTTTCCGTAACACAGATTCTCATACATTTCATCCGAAACCACGTAGATATCATGGCTGACAGCAAAATCGGCAATGGCTGTCAATTCATCTTTATCATAGATCATGCCGGTCGGGTTATTCGGTGAGTTCAGAATAAGAGCCTTCGTTTTATCTGTGAAAGCGTTTTCGAGGTCTTCTACAGTGATCTTATATGAAGCAGCTTTGTCACAGCGGACGATCACCGGAACACCACCGGCCAGCTTAACAATTTCCGGATAACTCAGCCAGTATGGCGCCGGGATGATCACTTCATCTCCTTCGTTGATAATGGCGGTGAAAACGTTTGTCAGGGAATGTTTTCCTCCATTGGAAATAACGATCTGTTCCGGATCATATTCAATGTGATTGAAATTACGGAATTTCTTCACGATCGCTTCTTTCAACTCCGTGATACCGGAAGCAGCTGTGTATTTGGTAAATCCGTCATCGATGGCACGTTTGGCAGCCGTACAGATAAACTCCGGTGTGTCGAAGTCCGGTTCTCCTGCGCCAAAACTGATCACGTCCTTGCCAAGGTTCTTCATTTCCTTTGCTTTTGCAGTGATCTCCAGAGTGGATGATGGTTTTACGGATAACGCTTTCTTGGATAATTCTAATGACATATTCTCTTTTTCCCTTCGATTGATCTCCCCAATTTCACGCTCTACTACGTTAAAAAATTAAAAAATATTATAACATAAAAAGTCAGGACGTAAACCTTTCTTTTGAAAAATTTACGTCCCTTCCTTTTACTGTTAATGGAATAAGCTATTTCGCGTAATCCGTTACTCTGGACTCCCGGATAATATTGATCTTGATCTGTCCCGGATATTCCAGTTCGTCTTCGATCCGCTTCGCAATATCACGGCCCATAATGACCATCTGCGCATCGTCGACTTTCTCCGGTACAACCATAACTCTGACCTCTCTACCAGCCTGGATCGCAAAGGATTTCTCAACACCTTTATGCTCGTTACAAATATCTTCGAGCTGTTTCAGCCTGTTCGTGTAGGTATCCAGCGTCTCTCTTCTTGCACCCGGGCGGGCAGCGCTGATCGCATCAGCCGCCTGAACGATGCAAGCAATCAGAGACTCCGGCTCACAGTCGCCATGATGGGAAGCCACAGCATTGACAATCACATTCGATTCCTTGTATTTCTTACAAAGATCTACGCCGATCTGAATATGAGACCCTTCGATTTCATGGTCGATGGCTTTTCCGATATCGTGCAGCAGTCCTGCCCTCTTGGCAAGTCTGACATCGCACCCGATTTCGCCCGCCAGTAAACCTGAAAGAATTGCTACCTCAATGGAATGCTTTAATGCATTCTGACCATAACTGGTCCTGTATCGCATTTTACCAAGTAGTCTGATCAATTCCGGATGTATGCCGTGTACGCCAACTTCCAGTACAGCAGCTTCGCCTTCTTCTTTTATGATCTTTTCTACTTCTTTCTGTGCTTTCGCAACAGTTTCTTCAATTCTTGCAGGATGGATACGACCATCTACGATAAGTTTCTCGAGGGCGATTCTTGCGACCTCTCTTCTGACCGGGTCAAAACCTGACAAAATAACAGCTTCAGGAGTATCATCTATGATCAGATCTACTCCTGTTATCGTCTCCAAGGCTCTAATGTTTCTGCCTTCACGACCGATAATACGGCCCTTCATTTCATCATTCGGCAGCTGCACAACAGAGATCGTGGATTCAGACACATGATCAGCAGCACTTCTTTGGATCGCGGATACAATGTATTCTTTTGCTTTTTCATCCGCCGTTTCCTTCGCTCTGACTTCTGCTTCCTTGATCATCTTGGCAGCATCAAGCTGAACTTCTTCCTCAAGGCTTTTCAACAGGATTTCCTTTGCCTGCTCGGAGGTGAGACCAGAGATTCTTTCCAGTTCCTTTGTACGCTGTTCATTAACCAGTTTCAGTTCTTCTTTCTGTTTTTCCAGATCAGCAGCCTTCTGGTTCAGGGAATTCTGCAGTTTATCCACCTGCTCATTCTTCTTATCCAAAGACTCCTCTTTTTGAAGAACTCGTCTCTCGTATTTCTGTAATTCGTTTCTGCGTTCCTTCGTCTCTTTATCCAGTTCGTTCTTCACACGGATGGATTCTTCCTTGACTTCCAGGAGCGCTTCTCTCTTCTTGCTTTCCGCTGTTTTCAGAGCATCGTCGATAATGCCTCTGGCTTTTTCTTCCGCACTGCCGATCTTGCTCTCATAATTCTTCTTATAGTTTGATTTTGACGCAAACCAGAAGATTAAAGCGGCGACCACGAAGCAAATTACAGCAATCACTATCGTTAGCCATAATGGTAGCATACGAGGAGCACCTCCTTATTTAGTTTTCATTGTACATAATACAACAGGCTAATTCTAAACGTTTTCAATCCTGATGTCAAATAAAAGGACTGCCCTTTCTTTCAGTGACCATTGGGGGCCGGGTATGCGGCCCCGTAGTTATGATAAAAAATGAGGATACTGTATGAACGTATAAAGATATTTGTCGAAATCTAAAGAGATCTGCTGTTTACATAGACTTTTCCTTTCATTGTATTTATATAATGCCGTCATACCCCGGATCATATATCATCTGTTGAGTTTTTCCATAAAATAACTGCCCTTTGGAAGGTCGATCAATGAAACATTCCTTCCATTCGGGACTGCCACATAAATATCCTGTGCATCGTCGTCGGATAGTTCACTATCCAGATTGGTGAGCTTATATACAAAAATATGCTCTTCCGGTTTTGTTGGATCCTCGGCGAACAGAATGATCTCGCCTTTTTCTTTCAGATTGATAACCATAGATTTCTCTCCTCTCCTGAGAAAAGCAACAGAAAGAAAGATAAGAAAAGAAAGCCTGTCAGCACATCAAACGTGGGATACATTTACCGAACGGTAAAAGAAATACCCGAATTGGTAATTTCGAATTATACTCAGATTTTTGTTTTTTGCAAGACGTAAACAGAAAAAAGTCCGAAAACTTTATCTGTCTACTTCTTGATCTGATCGATCTCGTATGGAGTAACCTGGTAAACGTAATAGTTCAGCCAGTTCGTATAAAGCGTATTGGCATGCCCCCTCCATGTAAGGAGCGGCTTGTTCTCCGGATTGTTCTTTGGATAATAGTTCTTCGGGATCTGCGGTTTCAGCCCCTTCTTCATATCCCGTTTATATTCATAATCCAGAGTGGTGCGGTCATATTCCGGATGTCCCATGACAAAGATCTTCTTGCCATCTTCCGCCATGGCAAGGAACAATCCGACTTCATCAGAATCAGCCAGGACTGTGATCGCCTTATTCTTAACGACCTGACTCAAAGGCACCTCTGTATTACGGGAATGAGGAGCCCAGAATACGTCATCAAAACCGCGGACTAATGGGGTTTTCCGGTTGTGGACCTTATGTTGGAAAACGCCGGAGATCTTTTTGCGTAATACGCATTTATTGATGCCATAAAAATGATAGAAAGCAGCCTGAGCCGCCCAGCAGAGAAACACAGTCGAAGTGACATTTTCTTCCGACCAGTCCATGATCTCCACGATCTCATCCCAGAAATCCACTTCTTCAAACTCCAGCATTTCGATCGGTGCTCCGGTAATGATCAATCCGTCAAATTTTTGATTTTTGATCTCCTGAAACTTTTTATAAAACTGATTCAGATGAGACACCGGGGTATTCTTGGATTCATGGTGAGAAGGAACCACAAATGTCAGATTCACCTGCAACGGCGTATTCGATAATGACCGGATCAGCTGGATCTCCGTATCTTCTTTTAATGGCATGAGATTAACCAAAGCAATCTCCAACGGACGGATGTCCTGGGAAATGGCTCTTGTCTCATCCATGATGAAGATATTTTCTTTTTCGATCACGGCTCTTGCCGGCAGATCTTTCTGAACCTTGATTGGCATATTTGCTTCCTCTCGTGAAAGTTTTTATCTTTTATACAATAGCTGTCCTGTATTTTCAATGTTTTTTTAACGGAACTTCTCCATGTATTCCTCTTCTGTAATGATCGGTATTCCTAAAGATTTTGCCGTTTTATTCTTAGAAGAATTTGAAAGAATGTCATTATTGATCAGAAAACTCGTCTTGGATGAGACACTGCCGGAAACTTTTCCTCCTGCACGTTCAATCTCGGCTTTCAGAGCATCACGATTTTCGTAATGATTTAAAGTTCCTGTGATAACGAATGTCATTCCGGACAGTTTTTCTTCTCCGGTTACTGCTTCTTCTTCAAATTCGATCTCCGCCAGCAAGTCATCCACGATCTTTTTGTTTTTCTCATTAGAAAAGAACCCCGTGATCGATTGCGCGAGCACTTCACCGATCTGATCGATCGTGATCAATTCATCGAAAGATGCGTTTCGGATACTCTCAAAATCATTTTTGAAATATTTGCTGATCAGTTTTGCGTTAGCCTGGCCGATACCGATGATGCCTAAAGCATTTAGGACTCTGGCACAAGTTGTCTTACGGGATGCATCCACCGACTTAATGATATTTTCATAAGATTTTTCACCAAATCCCATCATGGACGTAATCTGATCCTTATGTTGATCCAGTTTGTAGATATCCGCAAACTCTGAAATGAAACCATGTCCGATGAATTTTTCTAATGTTTCTTCCGATATGCCCTCAATATTCATGGCGTTCCGGCTGACAAAATCCGCAAATGTTTTGATCTTTTTTGCCGGACAATCCGGATTAGGACATAGCAGCGTTTTCACTCCATTTTCATCATGAATGACTGTATCCGCACCACATGCCGGACAGGTTTTGGCAAATTCGAGATCATTTTTTTGAGTCAGGTTCTCCGCAATCTGCGGAATGATCATATTGGCCTTATAAACTGTGACCGTATCTCCGATTCCGAGTTTCAGGCCTTCGATAATGCTTAAATTATGCAGGCTTGCCCTGGATACCGTAGTACCTTCCAGCTCCACCGGCTCAAAGACCGCGATCGGATTGATCAGACCAGTGCGTGATGGAGACCATTCCACTTCAAGAAGTGTCGTCTGAGCGATCTCATCTTTCCATTTAAACGCGATTGCATTACGCGGATACTTGGCCGTCCTTCCAAGACTTCGTCCATAAGGAATATCATCCATCAACAGGACCAGGCCATCTGACGGGATCTCGAAATCGATGATCTCCTGTGCATATTCCTGCACGGCGTCCGATACTGTACGGCCTGTTACCACCTTATATGGCACCACATCAAATCCCAGACTTTTCAGCCACAGGAAGCACTGCTCATTGGAATTCTGAATATCAAAAGGTACCTCTTCCATGTTTCCATCCGCGCTTTCAAGGGAAAACACGTAAAGCCGGACATGGCGCTTCGCAGTAATACCGGGATCCAGTTGCCTGACAGAACCAGAGCAAAGATTCCGCGGATTTTTATACTTCGCTGATAAATCAGTGATCTCTTCATTGATCTTTTCGAAATCTTTATAACGGATCACCGCCTCCCCGCGAATGACCAGGTTCCCTTTATAAGAAATACTACGCGGAACATTCTCAAATTGAAGAGCATTTGCAGTGACGACTTCTCCGATTTCTCCATTTCCGCGAGTGACTGCTTTAAATAAGGATCCATTTTCATAGGTAAGTACAATTGTGAGTCCATCCAGCTTCCAGGACAAAATACCTTTCCGGTCTCCAAGAAAAGAAGCAAGAGCATCCGGATCCTTTGTTTTATCCAGGGAAAGCATCGGCGTCGCATGTGCTTCTTTGACCAGCTCGTCAGCGCTTTCAAATCCGACATTCTGCGTAGGAGAATTCGCAAAGATCAGGCCCGTCTCCTGCTCCAAAACAGACAGTTCATCATAAAGGCGGTCATACTCATAATTCGGCATGATCTCCCGATCTTCTTTATAATATGCTTCAGCGGCCTCGTTCAATTGTGCGATCAGTTCCCTGATCCGTTCCTGTTTTTCATTCATTCACTCACCAGTTTCTTGATTTCATTTTCTGTCAGCATCCGGTAGGTTCCAATCTTCAGATCATCCAGGAGTATGTTCATGATCCGGATCCGGTTCAGGCTCGTGACCGTATATCCTAATTCCTGACACATTCTCCGGATCTGTCTGTTCAACCCTTGCGTTAAAATGATGGAAAACGTATATTGATCCAACTGTTTCACTTTGCATTCCCGGGTTTTGACTTTTTTCGTGCCATCTTCCAAAGGGATCGTGACACCGGAGCGCATGTTGCGCAGAAACTCTTTCGTGATCGGCTGATCCACCGTTACCACATACTCTTTTTCATGATAATTAGAGGCCTTCAGGATCTGATTCACGATATCTCCGGTATTAGTCAGAAGGATCAATCCGGTGGAATTCTTATCCAGACGTCCGATCGGATAAATGCGCGTCGGATAATGGATCTGGTCAACGATATTATCCGGATTCTTCGGATCAGTCGTACATTCGACGCCAAGTGGCTTATTATACGCAAGAAGGATCAGTTCCTCTGATAGATTTAAGACTTTGCCATCTGCCACCACAACCTGACTTGGAAGTACCTTCTGTCCCAGATATGCCACGAGACCATCCACAAAGACTCTTCCTTCTGCGATCAGCTTATCAGCCTCTCGTCTGGAACAGAATCCCGCATCACTCAGATATTTATTCAGACGGATTGGTTCCTCCGGTGCATTCGTCCGGACCAAGTCTTTCGATAGTTTTTCCATATTTGCATTTTACCATAAAACACATCTTTTTGGAAAAAAGGCGCTCAGGAGAGCGCCATTTTTTTAACATGATTGATTGCTTTTTTGACTGGTGGGATCAGTATCAATATGAGCGTGATGATCATTTCTGCAAAGATATAGGCGCCATTATAGCACAGGGAATAAGGCAAAGCTGCCCATCCATCCCATGCATATTCGCCGAAAAAGATCCAGCCAGAAATCACGGAAAAGACATATCGGCCGACAACACCAACAATATAACCCTTCAGCAATCCGTTTTTTGACTTCCAGAAGAATCCGGAAAGACCTAGCGCGCCAAATGCAAGTGGATAATCGACCAGTACCTGAATCGGAAAAACGATATACGGACCAATGATAAACTGCAGGATACCATATGCCACGGCAGTCATTATGCCGGTAAAAGGTCCATAGAAATACCCGATCAGGCAGATGAACAGCATGCTGAACAGCGTAATGGATCCTCCGAATGGAAAATGAAAGATCTTGATCATGGATGTGACCATGGCCAAAGCTAGCGCAACCGCGCAGAATGCCAGCTGCTTTGCACTCATCTGTTTCTTTTCACTGTGTTTTTTGGATAAAGCCAGTCCGGCAATCAAAATGAGAACTGCCAGAATGACTGCGGCAAACACATAACCGGCTGTGGTGAGCATTAAGTCACCGTCTACTTCCTTAATGAAAAAAGACATAAAAAAACCTCCTTTCGCAAGGGGGAATTACTTGAATAAGCATGCAAGCTTCCTTCCGTCGGCATTAACCGAATCAAGTAATAAGGGTACTTCCAAAGAAATCTCAGCCAAATGGCTCCCCTAGCTCACCAACATACTATCACGGCATGCCTTTTTATTCAACTGTTTGCATAGAATCCAAATATTCAGATTATGAATCAGGTGTTTCGCGATTCCAACCGGATATTTAGCAGAACGATAGAAGCCAGGATCAGGATGATGCCAAGTATTTTCACAAAATTGTGCGGTTCCTGATATATCGTCATTCCCAGAATACATCCTACCAATGGCTCAACCGCCACAAGGATCGCTGCTTTGGATGTTTCCATGCGTTTGAGTCCCCATGTATAGAAAAAATAAGGAAGAACCGTTGATAGGATCGCAATTCCGAATGCAAAAAGGATCAGCTTTGGATCACTTTTAATAATACGGATCGTTTGCGGGACTTTTCCCAAAGGCAATGAACCAATCAATCCGAAGATAAAAGTCCAGACAGTAACGGTCATCGTATCATACCTTCGAAGTGCTATTTCTCCAAAAATCGAATACAGGGCATAAAACAATCCGGAAGCAATGCCGATCATAAATACCGGGAAAGAAATCGAAACATCATTTGTAAGACCAGCAACAAGCACACAGCCACAGATGGTCAATATCAAAGCTATGATCTTGATCACCGTGATCTTTTCTTTAAAGATAATGGCAGAAAGAATCATTACAAACACCGGGGATGTATATAACAGTACAACCGCTATGCTTGCCTGGCTGTGGATCATTGTATAAAAATAGCACGTATTGAAAAGAACAATACTGATGATGCCGGTTCCAATGAACATCCAGATATCACGGAAGCGGATTCGGAATTTCGAACGGTCTTTGATCAAAACAAATAAGGAAAAGCAGATCGCAGCCAGGATCATACGAACTGCAGAGATCTGCAAGGCATCAATTCCTGCTTTCGAAAGTGTTTTGACAAATATCGAGATAACACCCCACAGAATACCGGCGGCAATGACAGAAAGTGCTGGTTTAAACTGCTTCATAACAGAACCTCACTTCCGTTTCCGTCTTTTGTGACCTCTTCCGCATGGATCCCGAGTTCTCTCATCAGGATCTTCAGGATCTTCTCCTCGCAATCTGCTCCCTGGCAGCATCCCATGCCGGCTCTTGTACGTCTGCGAATGCCATTCAGGGTTGTTGCACCACGTTTGATTGCCTCCCGGATCATTTTTTCGGTGACAAGATTACAATGACACAAGATTTCTCCATCCTGCTCTTTCTTGTAGTGTTCCATATCCGGATGTTCGATTGGTTTTCTTATTGGATCATAGTACGGATTTGTTTGAACCTGGCCGATATGATGGATGACTTTCTCTGATACATATTTTCCCAGTTCCGCAGCACAGGTGATGCCTGGCGTCTTAATCGCAACCAGGCTGATCATCGGCCAATCCTCCAAAATATTAAAGTCATTTAACTTTACTTCAGGATTCTGAAGCAAATATGGGTTGGGGCGAACGGATGCAAACTCATTCAAGAGTTGATCCTGTTCTAGCGATGGTAGAATTGTGCTTGAAAAAGACAATAATGCGGACAAGTCTTCCGCTCTAGTAGCATAGTCTGCACAATCCATCTTTGAACTTTCTGTCGCACCTATGATCAGATTTCCTTCTTCTGTCGGTACAATTGACAGACCCTTCTCTTTTCCTTCCGGTTCATAAAAAATCACATGGGAAATCTGGCTTGCACTGCCTTTCGCATACACCAGATAATCAGCAGACGTGTTTCGGATACGCACTGATGGGGCAAATGCCATTTCTCGAATGGAATCTGTATTGGAGCCTGCACAGTTTATGACTACTTTAGCGGTATACTCATTTGATTGTGTCTTTATGGATACTCTTTTATTCTGGCAATCTATGTCCATCACTGATTCCAGAAAATGAAACATGACTCCATTCGCTTTTGCGTTTTCATATGCAGCAATTCCAAGGTCCCAGGGATTCACTGCACCCGTTGTTTCAGAATATAGGGCAGATGAAATCCCTTTTCGGAGATTCGGTTCCATCTGCTCTGCCTCTTTACCTGTGATCAGATGAAGTCCAGGTACACAGCTCTCTTTTCCCTGTTCCATTTTTCGGATCAGTGATTGGTCCCCATCCGGTCCATATGCAACCATGATAGAACCCGTCTTGAGGTATGTGACGCCCAATTCCTTGCATAATTGTTCAAATCCGGCATTCGAACGAATGGTCATTTCTGCTTTTAAAGACCCGGGATGCATGTCATATCCGGCATACACAATGCCAGTATTTGCTTTGCTGATCATCGTGCAGACATCTTCACGCTTTTCCAGTACGATCGTCTTCAGATCATACATGGAAAGAGCCCTGGCTGCAAAACAGCCAAGGATCCCTGCTCCGATAATGATGACATCACATGTTTCTACCATTTATTTTCTACTTTTTCTGCAAACCCGGGGAAATCTTTTACGTCAATCACGGTGCCATCATCCAGAATTGCTTTTCCTGTAAAACGTCCGAAGACCTGATGCTGGTCAGACTTGATGATCAGGACATCTGTACACGATGCACGGTCAAGAACGGGCACAAAGTCCATCTCAAACCGGCTGTCGTCTGAAGTAAATGTCCACGGTGACAGAAAATCTTTTTCATCACCCGGAATATGGAACTTAACCTGACTCAGTTTATGTGCTTTTCCATTATAAAACAGCATATTTTCACTGGCTGCTGAAGTGTCCCCAAATCCGTATCCGATATTCCATCCAAAAGGAATGCCATCTACCTGATAAGATGCGCTGCCCCAATACCAGGTATTGTGATAGGTCCACACACCACGTCCCCAATCCAGGACCGCAAAGCTGTCAGATGGATCAAATGTATATTCCCGGTCACCATACTTCACATATCCCTCTGCCCGCATGCAGTTAATCTTCTGATTGAAATAAAAGTGGCCTTTCTTTGCAAATGGTGTGCAGATGACCATGCTTTCCTTCGGTTCATCTGTCAGGGTGACTTTTGCTTCAATTGCTCCTTCTTTGCTGAATTTCCGCATTTTGGCTGTCAGGATTCGCGATCCATTTCCTTCATTTTCAAAACGAATCTGATAATTCGCGTTCCCGCTTACCAGATTGCCAACCTTTGATGTTCCCGGACAATTCCGCTTTCCCAATGTCAGAAAACTCATTGGGCTATTGGTGATCTCCCATCTTTCGTCCAGATCAAGCAAAGAAATCGAGTCCAGTCCCATATAACCATTATCCGCAATAGTCAGCGCCAGCGCAAAGTGACCATTACTGACCAGGTAATAATCCCATTCTTTCAGCCGAAGTTTACTGGTTGCGATCTTCTTTTTCTCATAGATCGGCAGCAGGCTTTTGGCATAACCCGGTTCTGCAATATTTCCATTTGAATCCAGCAATGGATGCGCGCTTACGATTTCATGTTGTACTGTCTGAGCCATTATTTACTCCTTTCAGAAGGATCTTTTTGATGGCTTTCGCCTGAATCCGGTCAGGAGCCATATTATAAAGCCGTAAAAGCATATTTCGATTGATATTATAAATATACTTCGGATTATCCGCTGTCAGGATCCTCAAAATAAGCTGAGCGATCGCTTCCGGCTGGATATGCCGTGATTCTACTTTGTCTACGATTTCCTTGAAATTCTTTCCGCTCACTTGATACAGTTCTGTATGATCTGTAAAGTGTTTCAGTCTGACCTGTGAATCATTCAAAAGATTGGTATTGATCGCTCCCGGACGCACCTCGATCACCTTATGTCCCAGTAACTGCAGTTCCAAACGTAAAGAATGGCAATATTTTTCAAGTGCCGTCTTTGTGATCCCGTAAATGCCTGTAAAAGGAAGCGGATCCAGCGGTGCCAGTTCACTTGTCGTAATAATGATCTTTCCGGGCCGCGTCATCATTGGCAGAAATGTTTTGTTTACACGAAATACGGAAAAGACATTACGGTCAAAGATTCCGGTAAAATCCTCTTCTGACATCTCTACCAGAGAATCCAGATCATACTTTCCGGCCAGATGCACGATAGCATCCAGCTGATCTGTTTCTTTTTGTATCGTATCATAAGCCGTTTGTATGGATACAGAATCTGTCAGATCTGCCTGAACGAATGTCAAGTTGATCTCATCATCCGGTTTTCGGATATCCAGCCCATAAACTAGATACCCTTTTTCAGTCAATAAATGGCAGACAGATTGTCCCATCCCGCCGGACGCACCTGTCACCAGGATCGTTTTCCCCGTTGTACTATTCATTCCAGAAGTCCCTTGATCGTTTTCTCGAAATCAGTATCAATCAGTGTGACCTGTTCCCAGTTTTCCCTGCATCCCTCAATATATTCCCGGTTCATTTCTTTCAATTCTTCACGAGAATAATCAAATTCATCTTGCCTGGACTCGATATCGTTTGCATGTGTTTTGATTTCGTAATAATGCATATCAATATATGAGTCTGTCATCGCCAGACAGATGAAATGAATAGACTGCAGATATTTTTCTTCGAAAGATCGTCTCCAGTTAAAAGGAATATAGCATCCCTCGATGATCAGATTCTGTTCATTCTCTATCGCTGTTTTTATGATCTCGCACACGATAGGCCACAGATAATATGTTAACTCCTCATCATCTTCAGGTGTAAGTTCAGTTTGTCCGCTGCGGATCAGGCCCATCTTTAAATGATCGATGGAAAGATACGGATATTTCTTTGATTCCAACATTCTCTGCGCAAGATAGGTTTTCCCGCTGTGAGTAGGACCGGTAATTAGTATGACCATACATATGCTCCTTTCTAAATAGTGATTATATATGGAAAATAATGATAAATCTATATGTTGCTAATTATTGACAATACAGTCATGAATCTTATGAGGTCTACGTTTATGAGTATTAGAAATTAATAATTAATTTATAAG
>JAFZKG010000104.1 GCA_017553695.1 Lachnospiraceae bacterium | reverse complement strand
TAACAGAATTGATACAAGAATCCGTGACCAGTGAGGTCTTTGGTGTCTGGTTCCTGATCGGAGCCGCACTCGTCTTCCTGATGCAGGCAGGATTTGCCATGGTAGAGACTGGTTTTACCCGGGCAAAGAACGCCGGAAACATCATCATGAAGAACCTGATGGATTTCTGCATTGGCACGGTGATGTTTATTTTACTTGGATTCAGCCTGATGATGGCCGAGGATTATGTCCTTGGCTTCATCGGGGTCCCGAATCTGGAGATCCTGACGAACTTCGGCGCATTTCTGAAGGGTGGAAATGCCCCGTCGTTCGTATTTAACCTTGTGTTCTGCGCGACAGCCGCAACGATCGTTTCCGGCTCCGTGGCAGAGCGGACGAAATTTGTTTCTTATTGCATTTACTCAGCCGTGATCTCGCTTTTCGTATACCCGATCGAGGCAGGCTGGGTATGGAACTCCCAGGGCTGGCTGGTCCAGATGGGATTCCATGATTTTGCCGGATCCGCTGCGATCCATTCTGTCGGAGGTATTACGGCACTTATCGGTGCGATCATAGTAGGCCCACGTCTCGGAAAATATACCAGGGATGAACTTGGGAAGATCAAGAAAGTCAACGCCATTCCTGGCCATGCCATCACCCTCGGCGCACTTGGCTGCTTTATTCTCTGGTTTGGCTGGTATGGGTTCAACGGGGCTGCTGCATGGGATGGAAACTCGCTTGCATCCATCTTTGTGACCACTACGGTCGCACCGGCCGTTGCCACATGTACCACGATGCTCTTTACCTGGTTCAAGAACGGAAAACCGGATGTTTCGATGTGTCTGAACGCCTCTCTGGCGGGCCTGGTCGGTATTACCGCCGGCTGTGACGCCGTGAACGCGCTTGGAGCCGTCATCATCGGCATTGTCTCAGGCATCCTTGTCGTTATCGTTGTCGAAGTGCTGGATCTGAAACTGCATATTGATGATCCGGTCGGTGCCGTGGCGGTCCATTTTGCAAATGGCGTCTGGGGCACGATCGCGGTCGGCCTTCTGGCAGACCCGGCAGCACCGGCAGGCTTGGAAGGGCTCTTTTATACCGGCAAATTCCGTCTGCTCGGCGTGCAGGTATTAGGCATTGTTGCGATCCTGGCGTGGACAGCGGTGATCATGACGATCACGTTCCTGATCATTAAAAAGACCATTGGCATGCGTGTAACGGCAGAAGAGGAGATCAAAGGTCTGGACAGCACGGAACATGGTCTGCCGAGCGCATATGCAGACTTTGCTCCGGGCGTAGCCAGTCTGGATTACGACGTAGAGATATCGGAAGACCTGA
Source organism: Lachnospiraceae bacterium (assembly GCA_017553695.1). Classification (GTDB taxonomy): domain Bacteria; phylum Bacillota; class Clostridia; order Lachnospirales; family Lachnospiraceae; genus RGIG5612. Next base: position 8,995 of record JAFZKG010000104.1, on the reverse strand, counting down.
TCCCGGAACCGCCGGTCGTGGTGGCGGGGGACGCGCCGGTGGCAGAGGCCATTCTGGTTCAGAAAGTCCCGTCCTTCACGGACGGTAGACCGAAATTCACCAAGGTGGAGATCGTCTGCAAGGAAGCCCGCCTGGAGGCATTAAAAGATGCCATGATGGAGATCGGCATCACCGGCATGACCGTATCCCATGTATTGGGCTGCGGTGCACAGAAGGGCAAGCCGGAATATTACCGTGGTGTACAGGTTGAGGCTACGCTGCTGCCGAAGATCCAGATGGATATCGTTGTCAGCAAAGTCCCTGTTCGTACTGTAATTGAAACAGCAAAGAAAGTCCTTTATACCGGACACATTGGCGATGGCAAGATCTTTGTCTATGATGTGGAGAATGTTGTAAAAGTCCGTACCGGTGAAGAGGGCTATGACGCGCTGCAGGATGTTGAGTGATCAATACAGTTGGAGGTAATGCAGAATGTGCTCAATCATGGGTTATTGCGGACCTGTAGCGCAGGATCTGTTTATAAAAGGATTTGAAACGACCAAATCGAGAGGGCCGGATGACACCCGGATCGTGGATACCGGAAAGGGTCTGCTGGGCTTTCACCGGCTCTCGATCATGGGGCTCACCCCGTCCGGCATGCAGCCGTTCGAACTGGATGGCAGCTATGTCGTCTGCAACGGCGAGCTGTACGGATTTGAGAAAACAAGAGAAGAATTAAAAGCAAAAGGATATACATTCCAGAGCGACAGCGACTGTGAGATCCTGCTCCCGCTTTACCGGGAGTATGGAACCGAAATGTTTGCCTTGCTTGACGCGGAATTTGCCTGTATTATCTTTGATGGGAAAACAGGCGGATATATCGCCGCCCGGGATCCGATTGGCATCCGTCCGTTATATTACGGATACGATCCGGAAGGCGTGATCATTTTCGCCAGCGAAGCGAAAAACCTCGTTCCGCTGACCAAAGAGATCAGACCATTTCCACCGGGACATTACTATAAAGACGGAGAGTTCCACTGCTATTGTGACATCACGGCAGTGGACGAAGTCTGCATGGATGATCGGGAGACCATCTGTGCACAGATCCGGGAAAAACTGACCGCCGGTGTGAAAAAACGGCTGGTGGCAGACGCCAAAGTGGGATTCCTGCTTTCCGGCGGGCTGGATTCTTCCCTGGTCTGCGCCATCGCGGCGAAAGAAAGCGATGCTCCGATCGAGACCTTTGCCATCGGCATGGAAAAAGACGCGATCGACCTGAAATATGCCCGGCAGGTGGCAGAGTTCATCGGCAGCCATCACACGGAAGTCTTTATGACACCGGAAGACGTTCTTGCCGCATTGGAAGATGTCATCCATCTCCTGGGAACGTTCGATATCACGACGATCCGCGCGAGCATGGGCATGTATCTGGTCTGCAAAGCCATTCACGAGCAGACCGACATCCGCGTGCTCCTTACCGGTGAGATCTCGGACGAACTGTTTGGGTATAAATATACGGATTTTGCCCCGTCGGCAGAGGCGTTCCAGGCAGAAGCCGTGAAACGGATCCATGAACTTCATATGTATGACGTGCTTCGGGCAGACCGCTGCATTTCGGTCAATTCACTGGAGGCACGGGTGCCGTTCGGCGATCTGGACTTTGTGAAATACGTGATGGCGATTGATCCGGAAAAGAAGTTGAACCGGTACGGGAAAGGCAAATATCTGCTCCGTCACGCATTTGAAGGGCAGAACATTCTGCCGGAGGAGATTTTATGGCGGGAGAAGGCAGCCTTTTCGGATGCCGTCGGTCATTCCATGGTGGATGATCTGAAAGAATTTGCCGAAAAGCAGTATTCCGACGAAGAATATGAGCAGCGCAGACAGAAATATGAGCATGCGCAGCCATTTACAAAAGAATCTCTGCTTTACCGGGAGATTTTTGAAAAATATTATCCGGGACAGGCGCAGATGATCACAGATTTCTGGATGCCGAATAAGGAATGGGAAGGCTGTGACGTGAATGATCCGTCTGCCCGCGTGCTGTCGAACTACGGCGAAAGCGGAAAATAAAAGCATAAGTGGAGGGTGACTATGTGCGGAATCGTTGGATTTACCGGTGCGCAGAGCGCGGCACCGATCTTATTGGAGGGCTTGAAAAAGCTGGAATACCGCGGGTATGACTCGGCCGGAATCGCCGTGATGGATGGCGATACCATCCAGATCAGCAAGGTGACCGGAAGGATCGCGAACCTGTGCGAGAAGACCGGCGACGGGACAAAGATCAAAGGATCGACTGGCATCGGACATACGCGCTGGGCGACCCACGGAGCACCGACGGAAGAAAACGCGCATCCGCATCTTTCCAACGACGGCAAATTCGCCATCGTTCATAACGGCATCATCGAAAACTATATATCCCTGCGGGAAGAATTGATTCAAGACGGTTACTTCTTTGAAAGCGAAACAGACACAGAAGTGATCGTCCATTTAATTGAAATGTACTACAACGGAAACGTGAGAGAAGCCCTGATCAAGGCAACGAACCGCCTTCGGGGTTCTTACGCGCTGGGAGTGATCTGCACGGATGAGCCGGGCAAGATCTTTGCCGTACGCGAATCGAGTCCGTTGATCGTCGGCGTTGGCGTCGGAGAAAACTTCTTTGCTTCCGACGTGACCGCGCTTGTGGCATATACCCGAAATGCCATCTATATGGATGACGGCGAATATGCCGAACTGTCCAAAGATTCCGTTAAAATATTTGACTGTACCGGACGGGAAGTCCGTAAGGAAGTGACCCGCATTACCTGGGACGTGCAGGCAGCAGAAAAAGGCGGCTACGAGCACTTCATGCTCAAGGAGATCATGGAGCAGCCGGCAGCGATCAAAGCGACGATCGCACCAAGGATCAAAGACGGGAAAGTGGTATTTGACGAACTGGATCTGACAGCAGCAGACCTGAAAAAGATCCGGAAGATCGTTATTACGGCCTGCGGTTCTGCCTATTATGCGGGCTGTTCCGGAAAATATACGATCGAGGGCCTCTGCCATATCCCGGTGGAAGTGGAACTGGCCAGCGAACTGCGATACAGAAATCCGCTGATCGACGCGCACACGCTCCTCATCGTTATCTCACAGTCCGGTGAAACGGCTGATACGATCGCAGCCATGAAAGAGTGCAAGGAAAGAGGCGCAAAAGCGCTTGCCATCGTCAACGTGGTCGGAAGCACAATTGCAAAACTGGCGGATTATACCGTTTATACATGGGCCGGCCCGGAGATTGCGGTCGCGACCACGAAAGGATATACCACACAGCTGGCAGTATTATATATGCTGTCCATGCTTTTTGCGGATCAGCTGGGCCGCATAGATGAGACGGATTATAAAAAACGGATCCGCGCGCTGCAGGCCATGCCGCGTCATATCCAGCAGGCCATCGACATGAACCCGGGCATCCCGCGGCTGGCAAAGAAATACCATTCCAGCAAATCACTGTTCTTCATTGGAAGAAACACAGATTACGCAGCTGCCCTGGAAGGCGCACTGAAGATGAAAGAGATCTCCTACCTGCATGCGGAAGCATATGCGGCCGGAGAATTAAAGCACGGAACGATCGCGCTGATCGAAGATCATCAGCCGGTCATTGCGCTGTGCTGCAATCCGGCGATCATGGAGAAAACACTGAGCAATATCGTAGAAGTAAAGGCAAGAGGCGCGGAGGTCCTGGCACTTTCTTTCCGGGACAATCAGAAGGTTTTATCTGCCGCAGACGATTTCCTGTTCATTCCGGATGAGGATGCACTGTTTGCGTCAGCCATCGAGATTATCCCGCTGCAGCTGCTTGCTTATTATGTGGCAAAAGAAAATGGCTGCGATATTGATAAACCAAAGAATCTTGCAAAATCTGTCACAGTAGAATGATCAAAACGGAGGATAAAGAAATGAATAAGGGCGAACAGCTTTATGAAGGAAAGGCAAAAAAAGTATTCCAGACCGAAGATCCAAACCTGCTGATCGTTTCCTATAAAGATGATGCCACCGCATTTAACGGACTGAAAAAGGGCACCATTGCAGGAAAGGGCGTCATCAATAACAAGATGAGCAATCTGCTGATGCAGTATCTGGCAAAACAGGGCGTTCCGACGCATTTTGTGGAAGAACTGAATGACCGGGATACGCTCGTGAAAAAAGTTACAATCGTTCCGTTGGAAGTGATCGTACGGAATATTTCCGCCGGATCCTTTGCGAAACGCTTTGGCGTGGAGGAAGGGATCGTGTTCAAACAGCCAACGGTTGAGTTTTCTTATAAGAATGATGCACTGGAAGATCCGCTGATCAATGATGATCAGGCATTGGCGCTGGGAATCGTGGAAAGAAGCGAGCTTGATACGATCCGGACTTATGCGCTAAAAGTGGATGAGGTCCTGAAAGAATTCTGGAAAGACGCCGGCGTCACGCTGGTCGATTTCAAACTGGAATTCGGAAGGCTTCCGGATGGAACGATCATCCTTGCGGATGAGATCAGTCCGGATACCTGCCGTCTCTGGGATAGCGAGACCGGAGAAAAACTGGATAAAGACCGTTTCCGCCGGGATCTTGGCGGTGTAGAAGAAGCTTATCAGGAAATCATGCAGCGACTGATAAAAAACATAGAACAGAGGTGACAAAAATGAGAGTGTGTGCAATCGTCGGCATCAACTGGGGTGATGAAGGCAAGGGCAGGATGGTCGATCTGCTCACAAAGAACTACGATGTGGTCGTCCGATATCAGGGCGGCGGCAATGCCGGACATACGGTGGTCAATGAAAAGGGGAAATTTGCCCTCCATCTGCTTCCGTCCGGCATCTTCCGGGATGGTGTTGTGAACATCCTGGGAAACGGTGTAGCGCTGGATCCGGAAAATCTCTGGAAAGAGATCGAAACCGTCACGTCCGAGGGCGTATCCATCACACCGGAGAATCTGAAGATCAGCGACCGGGCATCCCTTTTGCTTCCATGGCACAGAGATCTGGACGAACTGGAAGAAAAACGCCTGGCCGATAAGCAATACGGCTCGACCAAGCAGGGCATCGCGCCGTTTTATTCAGACAAATATCAGAAAAAAACGATCCTGGCCGGAGAACTCAATCATCCGGAAGAGATGCGTGAGCACCTGAAAGAGATCATGGAGTGGAAGAACCTGATCCTGACGAATGTTTACGGAGCCGAGCCATATACAATGGAAAAGATGGAGCAGTGGATCGCGGATTACTGTGAAAAGATCAAACCATTCATCTGCGATGCCACCCTCTTCCTGAAAAATGCGCACGACCAGGGCGAAAACATCCTTCTGGAAGCACAGTTAGGCGCTTTAAGGGATCTGGATTTCGGCATTTATCCATACACCACTTCTTCCAATACGACCGCATCTTACGCACCGATCGGCTCGGGCTTGCCGTCTTTGCAACTGACCGATGTGGTCGGCGTTGTAAAAGCCTACTCCACCTGTGTGGGAGAAGGCCCGTTTGTCTGCGAAATGTTTGGAGAAGAGGCCGATAAACTGCGGGAAGAAGGAGCCGAATATGGCGCCAAGACCGGCCGTCCTCGCCGTGTGGGCCCGATCGATCTGGTCGCGACCCGGTATGGCGTGGAAGTACAGGCTGCAACCCGCCTGGCACTCACGAAACTCGACGTTTTAAGTTATATGGATAAGATCCCGGTCTGCTCCAGTTACAAGATCGGGGAAAAAGAAGTGGACCGGTTCCCGTTCCCGACGGAGCTGGATCATGCAGAGCCGGTCGTCACCTGGATGGACGGATGGAAATGTGATATTTCCGGTGTGCGCCGCTGGGAAGACCTGCCGAAAGAGGCACAGGAATACGTGACCTATATCGAGCAGGCGGTCGGATGCCCGATCGTTTATGTTTCCGTCGGACCGGAACGTGACAGCATCATTATCCGGGAAGGAGAGAAGGCATGACAAACCAATATGAATCCCCATTGGCATCCCGGTATGCCTCTGCGTATATGCTGGAGCTGTTTTCCGCCGATACCCGGTATCAGACCTGGCGGAAATTATGGGTGGAACTGGCAAAAGCCGAAATGGAATTAGGCCTTCCGGTCACACAGGAACAAGTGGACGAACTTGGAGCCCATATCATCGATATCGATTATGACTGCGTGCGGGAAAGAGAAAAAGAAGTCCGGCATGACGTAATGGCACATGTTTATGCCTACGGAAAAGTCGCCCCTTCGGCAGCAGGCATCATTCACCTCGGTGCGACAAGCTGCTATGTGACGGATAATGCCGACCTCATCCTTTACCGCGATGCGCTGAAATATCTGCGTGGGGAAGTACTGGCCGTCTTAAAGAACCTTGCCGCTTTTGCGGATACATATAAAGCCCTGCCGACGCTGGGCTATACGCATTACCAGCCGGCACAGCTCGTGACTATCGGAAAACGCGCGACGCTCTGGATGCAGGACTTCCTTTCTGATCTGAAAGAGATCGACTTTGCGCTGGAAAATATCAAATTCCTTGGCTGCCGTGGAACGACAGGTACAGAAGCAAGCTTTCTGGATCTGTTCGAAGGCGATACGGCGAAAATTGATGAAATGAACCGAAAACTTGCTGCAGCCTTCGGGTTTGCAGAATGTTTTGACGTCTGCGGACAGACTTATCCACGGAAGATGGACAGCCGGATCCTGAACGCGTTGTCTTCGGTGGCACAGAGCTGTTACCGGATGGCAAACGACATCCGGTTGCTGCAGCATGACCGCCAGATTGAAGAACCGTTTGAAAAAGACCAGATCGGATCTTCGGCAATGGCATATAAACGGAATCCGATGCGCTGTGAGCGGATCTGCTCGCTGGCGCGCTACCTGATGGCAGATGCGATGAACGCGCCAATGACGGCTTCGGTACAGTGGTTGGAGCGCACACTGGATGATTCGGCAAACCGCCGCATCTCCATGCCGGAGGGATTCCTCTGCGCAGACGCCATTCTGCGTCTGGCACAGAATGTTACCAATGGTATAGCCGTCAATGAAAAAATAATTGAAAAAACCGTACAGGAATACCTCCCGTTCATTGCAACGGAGAACCTTCTGATGGAAGCCGTAAAGAAGGGCGGAGACCGTCAGGAACTGCACGAGATCATCCGCCGCTGCTCGATGGAAGCCGTGGCGAAAATGAAAAACGGGGAAGCCTGCGACCTGCTTACGCGGCTGGCAAAAGAAGAAGCCTTCGGCCTTTCCGAGGCTGATATGACGGGTATTCTGAAGCCGGAGCTTTATATCGGCAGATGTCCGGAACAGGTCGACGCATTTCTGGAGAAGATCCGTCCGCTGCTCGATGGGGTAGATCCGGAGCAGGTGGATATTACATTGTAGGAGAGGCAGCATGGAAAAGATTCTGGTATTGGATTTCGGCGGACAGTATAACCAGCTGATCGCACGCAGAGTCAGGGACCAGCATATTTATGCGGAGATCCGGCCATACAGCAAGATCACGATCGAAGAAATGAAAGAGATCGGATATAAAGGGATCATTTTTACCGGTGGACCAAACAGCGTATACGACGAGGCATCACCGCACTATGATCCGGCAATCCTGGACGCGGGCATTCCGATCCTGGGGATCTGCTACGGAGATCAGCTGATGGCTTATATGGCAGGTGGCGAAGTGTCCGGTGCAGCCGATACCAGTGAATACGGAAGAGCAACGCTTTTCACAACAGAAAGTGTGCTATTTCAAGACGTTCCGGCGGAAAGCATCTGCTGGATGAGCCATACCGACTATGTCAGCAAAGTCCCGGCGGGTTTTCAGAATATCGCACATACCGATCAGTGCCCGTGCGCAGCCATGAGTGATGAATCGCGGAATCTGTACGGCGTGCAGTTCCATCCGGAAGTCACCCATACCGCCTATGGAGCGCAGATTCTGAAGAACTTCCTGTATGGCGTCTGCGGATGCACCGGGGACTGGACGATGGAAGATTTTGCGGAAAAAGCCATCGCACTTTACCGGGAAAAACTGGCAGGCAAGAAAGTACTGCTGGCATTGTCCGGCGGCGTGGATTCTTCTGTGGCAGCTGTCCTTCTAGGCAAAGCCATCGGGCCGGCACTGACCTGTGTATTTGTAGACCACGGACTTCTTCGGAAGGACGAGGGCGATATTGTGGAACAGACATTCCGGCATCAGTTCGGCATGAACCTGATCCGCGTGAATGCAAAAGAGCGGTTCCTGGCAAAACTGGCCGGTGTGACAGAACCGGAACAAAAACGGAAGATCATCGGGGAAGAGTTCATCCGCGTGTTTGAAGAAGAAGGAAAGAAGATCGGTCATGTGGATGTGCTCGCCCAGGGCACGATCTATCCGGATGTGATCGAAAGCGGAAAAGGCGATTCGGCCGTCATCAAGAGCCACCACAATGTAGGCGGCCTGCCGGATGTGATCTCATTTGACGAGATTGTAGAGCCGCTGCGGGATCTGTTCAAAGATGAGGTCCGTCATGTGGGCGAAGTTTTGGGGATCCCGCATGAACTGGTATGGCGGCAGCCGTTCCCGGGACCGGGACTTGCCGTCCGCATCATTGGGGATATCACAGAAGAAAAACTGGAAACACTGCGCGAAGCAGATGCGATCTTCCGTGAGGAAGTGGCAAAAGACGGCTTGGAAAATGCACCGGACCAGTACTTTGCTGTATTGACCGATACCCGGAGCGTGGGCGTCATGGGAGATGCCCGCACATACGGATATGTGGTGGCATTAAGAGCGGTAACAACAGACGATTTCATGACAGCGGAATGGACCAGGCTTCCTTATGAAGTACTGGAACGTGCCGGAAGACGGATCACCAATGAGGTGTCCGGAGTCTCCAGAATCGTCTATGACATATCATCCAAACCTCCGGCAACGGTGGAATGGGAATGAGGGGGATGAGATCATGACAAAGTATATCTTTGTGACCGGCGGTGTTGTGTCCGGTCTCGGAAAAGGAATCACGGCGGCTTCGCTCGGCAGACTGCTGAAAGC
>JAFZKG010000103.1 GCA_017553695.1 Lachnospiraceae bacterium | reverse complement strand
TCTGGGTGGTTTGGGTACTCATGAGACCTCCTTTGGTACCGGTCAAAAAAGTTGAGTCAACTTTTTTGACTGTGGTAGTAGATGGTCTCATTTTCGGAGAAACCCGGTTCAAAAACAAGAGACGGATGATTTACCGTTTACCTCCAATCTGTTTTTTCCAACCTCTATCAAAAGGAAATGCTGCCAACATCTTAATGCTGACAGCATCATCTTCTCATTCAAAAATATCATTTCTTAAATGGATTAGGATAATTCTTTGGGATATGCCAAGGGCTTCCTTTCTTATCTTGCGTCACTCTCGGATCTTTAGTACGTTGGCACCAATCCCTTACTCTTTTCTGGGAAACGCCCCATTTTTCTGAAGCTTCTTTTGTTCCCATATCAGCCATTTTACTCTACCTCTTTTCTTTCATTGTTCAGTAGAAATCGCTTGATTCCCAAATGTTAGGGTCGGGTGAGAAGGGCCATTCAGAGTCGGGTGAAAAGGGCCACGATTCTGTCGGATAAAAAAGGCCAACGTATCATTCTTTCGTTTGTTATTGTTTATCCGTTTGAAATGCCAGGCGATGATCCCGCCTCGACAGCCAGGACTTCTCTCTTCCTGCCGCGATAGCTTTCGCCCTTGAAGGTAATCACCTTTGCGTCATCGAAAAGCCTGTCGAGAGCCGCTTTCAGATCGTCCTCACCGCGAAAGAATTCCAGCCAGTCGTTCGGCTGTTTGTTGCTCGTAAAGATCATACAGTTGGCGCCTTCCTTTTCGTAACGCCGGTCGATCATATCGAAGAACATTCCCGTTGATTCGCGGTCAAACACGCAGCGACCGATCTCATCAACGATCAGACACGATGGTTTTACGAGGAAATTGATCAGGCTTGCCTCGCGGCCATATTTACGGGCCAACACGAACTTCTCTTTCAGTTCGGAAGCCTTAAGGAAGTATGTCTTCATACTCTCCATACAGCACGCGCGACCGTAAGCCTCTGCGAGATGCGTCTTTCCGACGCCCGGCGGGCCGATCAGTGCGATGTTCTTGCCGGCATGTACTTCCGACAGGGCCGGAAGGTTTTCCACACATACGGCATCCTTTCCGTGGATACGGCTGAAATCATAGTTCTCAAACGTTTTCGGCGACTTGATCGGCAATCGGCTCAACCGTAACAGTGTATCGATGACCGTGAGGTGCTTCTTCTTTTCGAGATAGGAGAAGCAGTCCCGGATTGCACTGACCTGTTCTGGCGACAGCTGTTTATCACTGGAAAACGTAGCCATCTCTTCGGCGGAGATATCCAGCTTTAGCACGCGGCAGCTGTGCTCGATTAGATCATAGGCAGAAAGCTCCATCACCACTCTACCTCCTTGTCGAAGTTAAAGTTGCTGAAAGATTCCCTGCTTTCCGGCGGATCATTCTGATGCATGACAGCGGCAACAGGCGCCGTAGGAAACTCCTCCGGCTGCACCTTGGCGTACTGGTCCTCACAGAAACTGTCGCGTCTGCTCCATGTAACGTTATGTTCCGTCAGCTTACGTTTCAGATCCGGCGTATAGATGTAAAGAGTGAACTCCTTCCGGCATACGCGGCATGTCTTTCCGGTATAGCTGTACGGCACACCGAACCGACGTCCTTCATAGTTGATGAACCCATCAAAAGAGATGCGACGCTCCGGCCACAAATAAATGCCGATGTTATCTGTCATTTCAAGCGTGGTTGCCGTATTCCTACAGCGGTTCTCATGTTCTTCGTGAGGGATGCAGAATACGCCGTCATGATAGCGAGAATTCTGCCGGTCGCACCACCGGAGAGCCTCATAATTCAGGTCCGTGATGCTGCCGAATGTCCTCGCCGCCATGAAGTTGTCCTTTACGAACTTAACCAGACGTTCCACCGCTCCCTTTGTGAACGGATGCCTGGGTTTGCAGAGCCTGGTCTCAAACCCTACTGCAGCCATGAAATCCGCATATTCGGTGTTCCAGACCGGGTGACCTTCGGAATCCCTGCCTGTCACCACGCTCTTCATGTTGTCAGTTAACACATGAGACGGCACTCCCATGCGCTGAAAGCCGTGCAGAATCCCGATGAAAAGGTTCTCCTGCTTCGCATTGGGAAAGAACTCAACAAAACGTTCCCCACAATGATGACAGATCATGGCAAAGCACGCAGCTCTGTATTTGGCGGCGGAATCCGTCTCCACGTCGACGAACCCCCAGTCCATCTGGAACGACTCTCCGGGTTCCGACGTGTACCGTTGACCCCTGCTTCCCTGCGGTGCTACAACCTGACGCTTTGCAGGCACGAGATTCCTGTGGGATGCCACGTACTCCTTCACCTGTGTCAGACCGCCGGAATAGCCGGCCTCGTCAAGCCGGTCCTTTATGACGCTGGAGTTGGTAACTCCCGCCTTCAGGAGAGTCTCGATAATGCAGGTAAACCCTGAAAGAACGGTATGCTCCTTTGTGACGCCGGCGAGGCCATGCGGTTTGACTATAAAACCATTCTCTTTAAGATTGCGAAGCTTCTTGCGGGTCAGACCGGTCCTCCGCTCAAGCTCCGCTAGATTGACCTTTTGGATATCAAACTTATCACCGGCTTCGGCCTTCATTTCCCGAAGAGCTTGTGATATAGTTATCTGTAGGTCATTACGTTCTAATTCGTCCATAAACCTCCTTCTTCAATGATACGTTGGCACATATCATTATAGAGGATTACGAACAGATGTAATGGCCCTTTTTATTCGACCGGAATTTGCCCTTTCCATGCGGCCGCTAATGGCCCTTTCTGTCCGACGTATAAGTGGCCTTTTTTACCCGACCCTAACAGCGCGTTTCGTCTTAGTAAATAAATATTTGTTTTTCCGTCAATACTCTAATTCTTAATCTCCCAATATCCCCCCCGCGCTGCACCGTGCCGTACCAGTTTCTCTTCAGCACGAAGCTCTCGTATATATCGTTCCACTGTTCGTTTTGAAATCAGAAGTTTCTGCGCGATTTCTGATGCCGATGATTTGTTATTACTTTCAATCATTCTTATGATTTTCTCTCTCACTTTTACATCAGAATTCGTATTTTCACCGACATCACCGACATTTTCGCCGACATCGCCGACATTTTCGCCGACATTGCTGGTTATGTCCTGCCGATACAAGTTCACCCGAAACATCTCTGCCGTTTCGATAAACTCCGGATCAAGAAGTCTATATTCGCGTGCTGCACTGCGGA
>JAFZKG010000102.1 GCA_017553695.1 Lachnospiraceae bacterium | reverse complement strand
GGTGCGCAGGTATCCAGCAGATATTTGGTATCATCAATGATCTGCTGCTTCGTTCCGAATTCCATTCTTGAGATGGAAAGATTACCGGAAATGCAGGCGATACCGGAGAGCTTTTCTTTTGCTCTCTTCATGTCGACCTTTTCGAAGTGATACAGGACTTTACCTGCAGGCACATCGGTCAGGAAATCGATCCGGGTGTCGTACGGGCCTTCTGTGTAAATATAAGGAAGAACATCGCCCATATCGATCAGCGCCATGATGATCTTCTTTAACGGTTTCCAGTACAGACGTTCATACAGTTTTTCGCTCAGGAATCCGTCCATTCCTTTGTGCAGCGGGAAGAAAATGGACTTGAACGGAAGGTCTACAAAACGCAGATACTGCAGTCTTGCGATCTGCATGTCTGCAAAGCGGTCAACGACCTCTTCCACATACGGAAGGATATCTTCGTCGGTCACGTCTTCGAAGATCCCGAGGGTTCCGCGGAAATAATCCCCCAGGATGTCATACGGCGCTTCTGAAATGCCGGTGATCATGCCCGGGTAACCCATGCCTGCCAGGATTCCGGCAAACTGCATGGTTGCTTCCAAAGCTTTTGCGTTTTCTTCGCCGATCTTACGGATCAGATCCATTGCTTCCTGCACCTGCGGATCATACAGCACGCTCAATGCACTGCTGTCCAGGATCGTTCCAGGCGCAAAGAAAATATTCTGCGTTCCCTGAATGTTCGGGAAAGCACGCGGAATATATTTGCGCAGTATGAATCCGGTGTAATCGGAAAGAAGTTCCGGATACTCGTCCTGTTCCATGAATGCGATCTCATGGATCTGATGCGTGGAGTATTTATCGACTTTTGTTCCCGGTCTGCCCGGCCAGTCGATGATCCGGGTCCCGGCCAGTTCATTTGACGGTCCGCTGTAGAAAAGCGGAACGGAGCCGGCATCTACGTTTGGATACCGCTTTAAAAATTCAATGGCACAATTGCCGGCTTTCTGGAAATTATAAAAATGATCTTCGTAACTGCCGCCGGTGAACCGAGTAATGATACCGTCAAAAAACGGCGTAACCGGCACGCGGTCCGGCTGACCCAGCGCGACTGCGGTCATAATGCGCCCAAGGCGCTGTCCCAAAGCGGCAAAGTTGCCGCCATCCATATTATCTCCCATCCTATTATCCTCCTAAAAAAACAAAACAAATGCTAACATCTATAGTATACACAATGCGACAAATATTTCAAAATAAGCAGAGAATATAGTATAATCTCAAATATAAAAAAAAGAGAAAAGAGAGGGGACCAAATGATCATCAGTAAACATATCCCATATGATGGGGTCAACAATACCCGTGACCTGGGAGGAATGAAAACAAAAGATGGCGCGACTGTAAAAGACGGATTCCTGTTCCGCGGCGGCATGCTTTTTAATGCATCCGATAAGGATAAAGAGCATCTCACAAATATGTTGGATCTGGTCGTGGATTTCCGTTCCGATCAGGAAGTGCTCGAAAAACCGGATCCGGAACTGGAAGGGATCGACAACTTCCACATCCCGATCCTGGAGCAGCGGGCAGCCGGTGTCACCAGAGAAAAGAAAACGGACGAACAGATCAAACTGCCTTCCTACAATACGGTGGAAGAAGCAAAAGCGATCATGAGCAGAGTTTACAGGCGGTTTGTGGAAAGCGATTATTCCCGTTCCCAGTATGAAAAATTCATGCGACTGGTTATGGACGGAAAATACGAAAGGATCCTGTGGCACTGCACAGCCGGAAAAGACCGGACTGGTTTTGCGGCGATGGTCCTGCAGCGGATCCTCGGGATCGAAGACGATGTGATCATGGAAGACTACCTCATCACGAATAAGTATCTGGTAGAGGAAGTCGGACAGATCAAGGAAATGATCCGCAAAAGAGAAGGCGTCGAAATGTTCCCGCCGGAAAAAGAACAGGCACTGACCAGCCTGTTTGGCGCAGAAAAAGAGTATCTGCTTGCATCGTGGAATGCGATCGACGAGTTATACGGCGATTTCCACACCTTCCTTGTGGATGGTCTCCATGTGACGGACGAAGAACAGGAGCGGTTCCGCCAAAGATATCTGAACTAAGGATGGCACATACATGTACGAACTGATCTGTGTGGCAGCAAATAGCTATTATATTGAAAGTCCGGCAAAGATCGGGCTGATTCGGACCTGTGAAAACGAGGTCTGCCTGATCGACAGCGGGAACGATAAAGATGCCGGAAAGAAAGTCCGGAAAGTGCTGGATGAGCATGGTTGGAAACTGACGGCCATTTTTAATACACATTCCCACGCAGATCATATCGGAGGAAATCAGTATCTGCAGGGACAGACCGGCTGCAAGATCTATGCACCGGGGATCGAATGCGATTTCACCAATCACCCGATCCTGGAATCTTCCTATCTATATGGCGCGAATCCGCCGAAAGACTTGCGGCACAAGTTCCTGATGGCAAAAGAGAGCAATGCTTTGCTGTTGACGGAAGATGTGCTTCCGGATGGTGTGCAGCTTCTTCCGCTCCCGGGCCACTCTTTTGACATGGTTGGGTTCCGTTCGGTGGATGACGTGGTATATCTGGCAGATTGCCTGTCCAGCAAAGAAACGCTGGATAAATATCAGATCAACTTCCTGGTGGATCCGGAAGCTTATGTGAATACCCTGAAACAGGTAATGGAAATACAGGCACAGATGTTTGTGCCTGCGCACGCGGACGCGACAGAAGAGATCGCGCCGCTGGCACAGGCAAATATTGATAAAGTATTTGAAATCTCTGACCGGATCCTGGAGATCTGCAAGGAGCCAACAATCTTTGAAGAGATCCTGCAGCAGCTGTTCGCCGGATATGAACTGGCCATGAACTTTGAGCAGTATGTGCTGGTTGGCAGCACCGTCCGGTCATATCTGTCCTGGCTGCGAGACTCCGGGAAACTACAGCCGGTCTTTGAAAACAACCATCTCCTGTGGGAGAGGCTGTAGCCAGTTATTTTTTCAAAGCCTTCAGCAGGCGGACGACCGTACGCTGCACCTCTTCGATCGTCAGTGTGCCGGCATCCAGTTCTGCATTCAGATTGTCATGATCCATCTGCTGGCCCGGCATGATCAGATCGTTGCCCGCACGGACGCATCCGGCAGCCGTGCAGTCCGGTCCGTGATTCGTGGTCGTCCAGTCGGTCATGATAACGCCTTGGAAATCCCACTCATCTCTTGCCAGTTTTGTGCAGATATCGTAATTGTTTGCGGCATGAATGCCGTTAATCAGATTGTAACTGGTCATGATCGCCATCGGCTGGCTCTTCTTGATCGCGATCTCGAATCCCTTCACATAGATCTCACGGAGCGCACGCTCAGAAACGACAGCATCCACACCCATGCGGTTATTTTCCTGATTGTTGCAGGCATAATGCTTGATCGTTGTGCCGCAGCCTTGAAAGCTTTGGACACCATTCGTCACAGACGCAGCAGCAATTCCGGAGATCAACGGATCTTCTGAATAGTATTCAAAGTTTCTGCCACAGAGCGGATTGCGGTGAATGGTCATGCCCGGCGCCAGCCAGAAGCGGATGTGGAATTCTTCCATTTCTTCTCCGATCGCCTGACCGAACTGTGTCATGACATCGGTGTTCCAGGTCTGTGCGATCAGCGTGCCGACCGGGAAGGCCGTGGTGAACTGATACCAGGTCTCGTCTCCGACTAGCTTCTCGCCGCGCAGCAGTATACCGCCCTCGATGGATTGCTCCAAAGTCGGGATGATCGGTTTGCCATCCACGACCTGATATTCCTGTATTAATCGGACTCCGGCAGGGCCGTCGGCCAGAATGGCAACCGGGATCCCCTTGGCTTCCGCACAGTCACTGGTTTGTGCAGCAGAACCCGGGGCCGTCCATCCGGCTGCACCAAGCGCACCCTGATCGTTCTCACTTGTGAAGGCACCCGTACAGAGTTTGATCAGCTGGTCGCGGGAAAGCGTTTTCACTAAAGCCAGGTCTTCATCATCTGCGGCCAGGTCATATCTTCCATAGATATCTTCTTTTGTAGCAATATCAGCCGCCGTTATGTCAACCGATGGGAAATCGGTAACTTTATCCAGCCATGCGCCACGCAGTTTTTGGATGATTGCCGGATCGGCAGTGAGTTCATCCAGTTCTTTTTGCAGCGGACAGACATGCTGCACACGCTCGGTGACGGCATCGGCATCCAGTGTCAGGCTTCCCGCAAAGGCAGAACCTTCCAGGCTGCTGCCAACAAAGATGCCATAGACGCCCTCTTCCAGAACATACGCAGAGGCGGCTTCATCGAAGGAAGCAAGTGAGCGGATGCAGAAGGAAACGGAAACAATCTCTTCTTCACCCGGTGCCAGCAGTTTCGTTTTCGCAAAACCGGCCAGTTTCCGGTATTCTTTCGGCAGTTTTTCCTGCGGGCAGGAAACATAGATCTCGACAACTTCTTTGCCACTTACATCGCCGGTGTTTTTCACGCGGACCTGAACGGTCAGCTTTTCCCCGTCCAGAGAGATATTTTCAGTCGATAACGCAAAATCAGTATAAGAAAGACCGAAGCCGAAGTTATACCGGACCGGTTTTTCAAAGGAATCGAAATAACGGTAACCCACAAAGATCCCCTGTTTGTAAAAGTCGTTATCCAGATCGCCATTTAAATTGGAATACTCTTCCGCAAACGGGATATCTTCATATTTGAATGGCCAGGTAGCAGTCAGCTTGCCGCTTGGCGCAACCTTTCCGAGCAGGACATCCGCAACAGCATTGCCACCATCCTGTCCCGGCTGGGAAATATAAAGGATGCTCTTGATATTCGGAAATTCATCCACAAAGTTCATATCAATGGCACCGCCTGCGTTGATAATCAGGACGACGTTTTGATATAGACCGCAGATGGCCTTGATCAGGTCATGTTCCTGATCAAGCAGATAATAATCGCCTTTTTCCAGACGTCTGTCGGCACCTTCGCCGGCATTCCGGGAAAGAACAAACACAGCCACGTCGCCGCCGCCCATGGTCGGGATATCGCCCGCCGGAATATCAAACGGCGTGATCATATAAGCTTCAAACAGAGGGCCGATGCCATGCGCTTCTTTTGCCAGTTCATCCGCTTTCTCCCAGACCTGCTTTCTCCATTCTGCCCGGGAAGTGTTGTAGAGTTCCTCATATCCATCCAGCCAATCCTGATTGGTGATCTGGAAACCGGCAGCAGCCAGGCCGTCCCGGACGTTGACGATGTTCCGGGCATAAACGTTGCCGGAACCGGTTCCGCCTTTTATCGTTTTGAGGGCGCCGGCACCAAACAGGGCAATCTCGCTGCCTTCCTTCAGGGGCAGTACGTTATCTTCGTTTTTCAAAAGAACAAAGCCTTCCGCAGCCGCCATACGGGCGACTTTCCGGTGCGCGATCTCATAAGGGCGCTCGGCAATGTCCTGGGTTCCGGATCTTTTTATCGTCATAGCATTTTCCTTTCGTGCAAAAAATGTGGACTACCAAAATCATTGTGACAGATATAAAGGAATTATTCAATGGATTCTTATTCCATCTGTGCATCTTTCAGCAATTCAAAGTGATTCCGGTGCGTTTTCAGGATCCCATCTTTTTGCAGTTTCGACAATTCCACCGACATGGCAGCACGTTCCACACAGAGATAATCCGCCAGCTGCTGACGGTCAAACGGAATGTCAAACGAAGTTTTCCCTGCCCGGATCGATTCGGAGGAGAGATAGGATAGCAGTTTTTCCCGGGTCGTGCGACGGCTCATGTGCGTGATCTTTTCATTAAACTGCAGGACCTTACTTGCCAGAACCGCAATCAGATTTCGGGTTAGTTTGTTGTGATGCTCGCAGGCGGTTGGACAGGTCGTTAGCATTCGGCGGATATTCAGAAACAGGATCCGGGAATCATCGCTGGCAAGGACAGAGAGATTTAAAACTGAACCGGGCGTCGCAGCATAAGGCTCTCCGAAGAAATCTCCGGCAAAACATTTACCAAGCACATTGCGGCGTCCCCAGAGATCTTCCTGGATCATCATGACGGAGCCCGTCAGCACCAACCCCATATCTTCCGTGGAGTCTCCGGTGCGGAAAATAAACTGGTCTTTTTTCACGGAAGCCACTCTTCCATCAACACATTTTAGAATGGACAGGATCTCCTCATCGGTCATGCCAGTAAAAAAGGGACAGCTTTTCAATAATTGCAGATATTCTTTCATATGCACTCCTTTGTTGGAAATCAAACATATTTATTAGAATTATTATGATATGCTTTGCATGAAAAAACAAGCAGAGGAAAGGAAATACGTATGGGAAATATGACGTTCAGCGGCTGTCAGGGAAAGCCTCAGATTCAGATTTTTGAAAAGAAATGTCCGGTCTGCGGTGCGGAGATCGAGATCTTTTCCATCGATACCGAAGCGAAATGCGAAAACTGCGGTTTTACGATATATAACGATACGATGAATTGCGTGCAATGGTGCAAGTACGCGAAACTCTGCTTCGGAGAAGAACGGTATCGTCAATATAAACAGATTGCGGAAAACGTCCGCAAGCACGAAGAAAAGAAGGAGGAATGATCATGATCAGAAAAATCATCCACATTGATGAAGATAAGTGTATCGGGTGCGGTGCCTGCGCAAGCGCCTGTCATGAAGGAGCGATCGAAATGGTAGACGGAAAAGCAAAGCTGACCCGGGAAGATTACTGTGACGGACTGGGGGATTGTCTTCCAGCTTGCCCGGCTGATGCAATCTCTTTTGAAGAGCGGGAAGCGCCGGCGTATGATGAAGCGGCAGTCCTGGCTGCAAAGCAGAAGAAAATGCAGACGGAGGGACAAACGATTCCGCATGCCGGCTGCCCGGGAAGTCAGCTGCGCACGATGAAACATGACACATCTGAAAGTCCGGCAGCAGCACCGGCGAAAGCGGAATCACAGTTGGCACAATGGCCATGCCAGATCAAACTGGTGCCGGTCAATGCACCGTTCTTTGATCAGGCGAAGCTGTTGATCGCAGCAGACTGCACGGCATATGCGTATGCGTCTTTCCATCAGGACTTCATGCGGGGGCATGTCACACTGATCGGATGTCCAAAACTGGACGCAGTGGATTATAGCGAAAAGCTGACAGAAATCATCCGGAACAACGATATCAAAGAAGTTGTGATCCTGCGGATGGAAGTACCTTGCTGCGGAGGATTGGAGATGGCAGCAAAGAAAGCGCTGCAGGACAGCGGCAAGTTTATCCCGTGGCGTGTTGTTACGATCGGAATTGACGGAGACATATTGGAATAAAACGAGTCTGATCAGGAAGCCTTTTTCCTTTTATTCTGAAAAATATTCATACAAAAAACATTTCTTGCCGCTATAATGAAAATAGAGCAGGAACTGCTCGCAGTTTCGTTGAGCCGCTTCGAATACTGGGCTTCCCCGACCTTAGGCCGGGGGCAGAATAGAAAGAAGGTTTTGCAAATGATCGGTTATATTGATGTCGGCGGAGGAATGCGCGACATATACGGATCCGGGGTGCTGGATCGCTGCATCGATGATGCGGTATCGTTTGACTGCATGATCGGTGTCTCAGCGGGAGCAGCCAATGTGCTGTCGTTCCTGGCGGGGCAGCGCGGCCGGAATTATGTGTTCTTCCACGATTATTCTTTCCGCAAAGAATATATGAGTTTCGGAAACTTTTTCCGCGGCCACCGGTTCTTCAATCTGGACTATGTTTACAATACATTATCCGGAGTCGGAGGCGAATACCCGCTGGATCTGATCAAGGCCAAGGAATATGACGGTCTGGTGAATATTGTCACGACAGACGGAAGGAGCGGGGAGGTCAAATATTTTACCCTGGATGATATCCGCCCGAATGACTTTACCGTGATCAAAGCTACCTGTGCACTGCCGATCTTCTGTAAAGAGCAGGTCATTGACGGAAGAGTTTACTTTGACGGCGGACTGGCGAATCCGATCCCGTTGGACCGCGCCTTTGAGCTGGGGTGCGATAAGGTCGTTTTGACATTGACCCGGCCGGTAGCCATCCATCGGAATTCGGTACGGGACGACCGCACCGCCAGATTCATCGAGCACCAGTATCCGGCAGTGGCAGAAGCGCTCCATAACCGAGCCGCTCTTTATAATGAAACAGCCGACCGTGCGTTAGAGTTGCAGGAAGAAGGAAAAGTCCTGGTCATCGCGCCGGATGATACCTGTGGCGTGGATACGCTGAAGAAGACGAAAGAAGGCCTGCAGGCTCTGTATGACAAAGGCTATGCCGATGCCGCGAAGATCGCGGAGTTTGTCCGCGGGTAAAATAATTCTGGAATGAGAGGGGTCCCAAATCGATAAAATCATCAGATTTGGGACCCTTTTTATTGCTCAAACTCCTGCAAATTCAAGGAAAATGCACGTTTTTTCATGATTTTACAAATGTGGGACCCTTTTTTGAAAAAAACAAGGGTCCCATTTTAGAAAAAAGCAAAACAAGGGGACCCCGCGACAAAAAAACAGAAAAAAGAATTGACATCCACAAAAAATTGTATTATTGTACTGATACAGTAATACAATTCAAGGAGGAGTTACATGGAATGGGTACTAGATAAAAAAAGGCCGCTATGCCCTCAGATCTGTGAACAGCTCTGTATCATGATCGCACGGGATGACCTGAAACCCGGCGACAGACTGATGTCTGTCCGTGATGTGGCGCTGATGGCCCAAGTGACACCGAACACCGTCCAGAAGTCGTTCGAACAACTGGAACAGGAGGGAGTCATCTATTCCAGACGGGGTGCCGGCTGGTACGTGTCCGAAAACCAGGAGATCGCGCAAAAAGTTCGCGATGACTATATCCGGTCAAAAACGGAAGAGTATATCAATAATATGGTGGTCCTGGGACTTTCTGGAGACGAAATCGAAAAATACGTAAAGGAGTTTATTCATGAGTGAGTTATTAAAATGCGAAAACCTTTCCAAGCGCTTTGGGTCAAAAGTGGCATTGGATGGTATATCGCTGACAGTAGAACGGGGAAAGATCATCGGTCTTCTCGGCCCGAACGGCGCCGGCAAGACCACGCTGATCAAACTGATCAACGGTCTTCTGACCCCAACAGAAGGAACGGTCCTGATCGACGGAGACAAACCGGGTCCGAAAACAAAGGCAAAAGTCAGTTATCTGCCGGATGTCAATTATCTGTATCACTGGATGAGCGTCGAGCAGATCGTATCGATGTTCGGAGAGTTTTATCAGGATTTCCGCACAGAGTTGGCATATCAGATGCTGGAGCGGCTGGGAATCAGCAAAAAGGATCAGCTGAAAACGCTCTCCAAAGGAAATAAGGAAAAAATGGCATTGATCCTGGTCATGAGCCGGAACGCATCCCTTTATGTACTGGATGAGCCGATTGCCGGTGTAGACCCGGCAGCCAGAGACTATATTATCTCAACGATCATCAATAACTATAATCCGGAAGCCTCCGTACTGATCTCCACGCATCTGATTTCGGATATCGAGGAAGTGCTGGATGATGTGATCTTCCTGAAGAATGGAAGCGTCGTCCTGCATCAGAGCGTTGACGAGATCCGGGAGCAGCATCAGAAATCGGTTGATGATCTTTTCAGGGAGGTGTTCGCATGGTAGGAAAAATGATCAAATATGACTTTATGTCGTTCTTCCGGCTGATCTTCCCGGTACAGATCATCATTATCGGACTGGCCGGACTGAACCGGATCGTACAGATTTTTGAAACACAGAGCAGCACATACCGGACCGTTTTCGTTTCATCCATCGTACTGCTGTCTGTAGCCTGTGTGGTGGCAGCCGTCATGAGTTATGTGGTTGCGATCGTCCGGTTTTACCAGGGGCTTTACTCCAGTGAAGGCTATCTGAGCCATTCGCTTCCGTTAACGGCAGCGCAGCACATCACATCAAAGCTGATCGTATCGATCCTCTTTGAACTGGGAACCGCCCTGGCGATCTTCATTGCCGTCAATATCGCAACTCTCGGTGATGTAGGCGTAGAACTGTACAAAGCAGGAGGCTATCTTCTGAAACAGATCTATGGAGAAGTGCATTTCAATATGGTTCTGTACATTCTGGAGGCCATCATCTTTGTGATCGTGGCACTGGCAACAGGGCTTCTGCTGATGTATTTCTGCATCTCGATCGGACAGCTGGTCAACCGGAAAAAGATCCTTCTGGCCTTCGGCGTTCTGTTCGGAATCTATATGCTGGGACAGATCATCGGCACGATTGGGATCATCGTAGGTCCGATCCTTGTTCAGAACGAAGCCTTCCGGGCATTCCTGCAGAATATCAGCGACTGGTTTGAGC
The DNA here is from genome assembly GCA_017553695.1 of Lachnospiraceae bacterium. Classification (GTDB taxonomy): domain Bacteria; phylum Bacillota; class Clostridia; order Lachnospirales; family Lachnospiraceae; genus RGIG5612. Next base: position 5,356 of record JAFZKG010000102.1, on the reverse strand, counting down.
TCCATGTCACTTCGGGTGTCCATATCATCGCATGGATCATGATTCTGCTGCAGGCAATCTTCGGATTCATTTACTTCCTGATCACCGAGCGGATCATGACGAAGCGGCTCAACTTATCATGACAGAAGGAGGGATAGCAATATGAAGAAAGTAATCAGAATCACAGTCTGTGCATTGCTGCTTGCGGCCCTCTGCCTGTCGCTGAGCGCGTGCCAGGAACTGGATGATTTAAAAGAGAAACGCGGGGTCTATACAGATGAGACCAAAGAAGAGATCATCCTGCGCGGCAAGACTTATGTGAAGTTTGCGGAGCAGGGCATGGAAAGCTTTCATGAGGAGGCCTATCCGATCACAGATGCGTGGGGCATCTATATTACGGACGAGGACGTGCCTGTCCTGCTGGCATCGCAGTATGGTGAATCGATCCGGTACAACGTGGACGCAAACGATGAACCGGTCATCCTGTCCGTATCGGACTCTTCCCCATACAGGCAGAAATATATTTATTATTGCCGTGAAGACATGCTGGATGAAGTAAAGGCCAAAATGGGAAAAGCAACGCTGGACCATTTCTATACAGAACGAAGCTACTGGTCAAATAAGGATGACAGCTATGTTTATGGAAAGAAGCTCCTTTCCAAAGAGGCGACGGATGTGATCAAAAAAACACTGGAACGTCCATATGACAGCAATGTCGACCTGGCAGAAACCGCAGATATCTTCTTTTACAATTGGAAAGCACTGTATTATACAGACGAAAACCTGCTTTTTAAAAACGATATGGAGATCGAGTTGGTGGAAAGCGAGACCGGAGCATACTATGTGAAGCGCAATTATTATGAAGGCGAAACTATGGTTGACGGAGACCTTTACTGGAAAAGGATCTCCAAAGAGGACATGGCGGTGATTGAACCATTGTTCTATGAGGTCGTAGAAGAACCGGAAATGGCATTTTAAGATAGTGTTCCTTTCACCATATAAAAGTTGGGACCCTTTTCGCGGAAAAGGGTCTCAATTTTTCATAAGGAAAGATTGCATTTAATATTGTGATTTGCTAATGTGTGGATAGCAAAAAAACATGGAATTAAAGAGGAAAACAGCATGAAAAAAATCATCGCAGGAATCATGGCAGTTTTACTGGGCATTTGTGTGCTGGCAGCTTGTGGCAAGCAGGAAGAGCCTGTCACACCGGAGCCGTCTACCGCAGCCGCACCGGTACAGGATACGTCCGTTAAAATCAACGTGACCGCGCTCAAAGGGCCGACTGGCATGGGAATGGCCTATCTGAACCAGCAGAGTGATGATGGATTGACGGCATATAAATATGATATTTCTTACGCAGGGGCTCCGGACGAAGTCGTCGGCGGACTGATCAATGGTGAGATTCAGATTGCAGCATTGCCGGTCAACCTCGGAGCAACGTTATATAATAAGACGCAGGGCGAGATCCTGACAGCAGCTGTGAATACGCTCGGCGTCATCTATATTGTGGAGAACGGGGATACCGTACATTCTCTGGCAGACCTGGCAGGGAAAAAGATCGTCGGATCCGGACAGGGCAGCACGCCGGAATACGCCCTTAATTATTTATTGGAAAAGAATGGCCTTGCCGGACAGGTGGAAGTGGAATATGTTTCCGAACATGATGAGGCAGTCACGGCACTGGTCAGCGGAACCGCGGATATCGTCATGATCCCGGAGCCGAAGGTCACGGCAGCACTGTCCCAGCTGGAGACCGCGCGCATTGCGGTCAGCCTGACCGAAGAGTGGGAAAAGGTTTCGGATACCGAAATGATCACCGGCGTGATCGTTGTTCGGAAGTCCTTTGCAGAGGAGCATCCGGAGATCGTGGATACATTCCTGAAAGAATATGCGGAATCTGTAGAATATACCATTGGTAATATGGAAGACGCTGCACAGCTGATTGAAAAATACGGCATCATTCCGAAGGCTGCCGTTGCGCTGAAGGCACTTCCAAACTGCAATATCGTCTATATGGACGGCGCCGAAATGGCCGCATCGGTCACGGAAATGCTGACGACCCTGTATGATGCAAATCCAGCCTCTGTCGGCGGCAGCCTTCCGGGCGAGGAGATGTTTTACAAAGCAAAGTAGCAAATGAAAAAACTCCCGAAGATTGTAAAGATCATCATAGTCGCGGCAATTTGGATCGCAATATGGGAAATCGTTTATCTGATCGTGGGGAAGGAACTGATTGTTCCTTCTCCGCTTCAAGTTTTTGTACGGATCTTTACATTAGCAGGGACCGGGATCTTTTGGGCAAATGTTGGAAAATCACTCCTCCGGATCCTCATTGGATTCTTGCTGGCGATCGTGATCGGTGTGATTGTTGGTATGGCAACAGCAAAGTTCGCTTTCCTGGACAGTTTTCTGACACCGGCGGCAAAGGTGATCCGCGCGACACCGGTGGCTTCGTTTATCATTCTCCTGTTTGTTTTCGCAGCAAAGAACCACATCCCGGTGATCACCGTGTTTCTGATGGTCCTTCCGGTAGTGTGGGCAAATGTGTACGAAGGCATCAAAAGCACCGATAAGCAGCTGCTGCAGATGGCAGGCGTTTTTCATCTGCCATCAGGCACTGTGTTTGGGAAGATTTATGTGCCGCAGGTCCTGCCGTTTTTTACTGCAGCCGTCAAGACCGGGATTGGGCTGGCTTGGAAAGCCGGAATCGCGGCCGAGGTTATTGTGAATCCGAAGTACGGCATTGGTACGGCGATCCATGATTCCAAGGTCTATCTGGAAACGACAGATCTGTTCGCTTGGACTGTTGTGATCATCATTATCAGTATGATTCTGGAGAAACTCCTGGTGCGGCTGATTGGAAAACTGCAGAAGAATACGGAAAAGGACGCCGCCTGATACGGCCGCGTATATACAAGAAACGATGATACGTGTCAACAATGTGACAAAAAAATATGGGGATAAAACGGTTCTGGAAGCATTCTCCTGTGAATTTCCGGAAACGGGATTTGTTGCCGTCACCGGCGCTTCCGGCATCGGCAAGACCACGCTCCTGAATCTGATCCTTGGTCTGGAAAAGCCGGACGCAGGGATGGTTGACGTATCATCCGATACCGTTTTCTCCGCTGTATTCCAGGAGGATCGCCTGCTGCCGCAGGAATCCGCCCTGACGAATGCAGCCATATATTATGAAGGGAAAGCCGATGGCAGCCGGAAACTTTATCCGGACGGTTGCGAATCGGCAAAACAGATCTTAACAGAGCTGGGACTGGAGGCAGACCTCAATACTCCGGTCCGTCTTCTTTCCGGCGGCATGGCCCGCCGTGTTGCGATCGCACGGGCGTTAGTCGCCATGACCGGTCCGCTCGCAGCGAATGTCTGCATTATGGACGAGCCGATCAAAGGGCTGGACGTTGCCAACAGGGAACAGACCCTGTCTGTTATCCGGAAATACTGTGCGGACAAACTGCTGATCATGGTCACACATGAAGAAAACGACGCCAATGGCGCCGATTATGTGGCTACGCTGGAATAATACCGTTGGTATATTCCGCCTGCAAAGCATATCATTGTTTCATGATCAAATCGATCAATTCCATGAAATGATTGCTCACATACCATATGGTCTCATAATGCATGAACTGCAGCAGGTTTTCGTCGTAAAGAAATTGCAGACTTGCAGGAAAATCCTCATCGGAACACCAGAACTGAACTAGCATATCGATCTGCTGAAATACCGGGATGCGATAAGATACATCTCCTTTTCCGGCAGGAGTTCCGCCAAGTGCTTCGCAGGCGCTGGCAAAAGCATCTGTATGGGAATCCAGAAAGATCTCGCGCTCCCGGAAGGCTCCTTTTCCGGCATAGACAGAGCCGGTCTGTACGCGGGAGAGATTCTGGATTTGCGTATACGTTCCGCTCAGAACAGCATCTTCCTGTGAATAAAAGAGAATGTCAAAAATCGTCAGTGTTTCGTTAAAACCCGCTTCGATCCAGGTTGCCACTTCGGCATCCGAAATATCAGTCGTCAGCCACTCTGTCATCCCGTCTTTCAAATTGATCCGGTAATGGCGGGTCATGAAATCCACATATAAAAACTGTTCATCTGAAACAAGCCCGAACTGACGGATTGCCTTCGGAACATCATAATCCGCGATCCCTGCCCGGACACGACGCTTTGTGATTTCATGATTGGATAAGCGTCCTTCTTCCATATCAAAAGTGTAGCAAACCCGACAGATCATTGCAATCGCAGGCCATTTTTCATGAAAAAGCAAGATTTTTTGAGATATGAGAAAGTTAGCCAATACTAACTCGGTGCCAGAAGCATAATAATTTGAGATATGAGAAATAGAGGTGCTCAGAAAAGCAAGAAAAATGGAGATATGAGAAAACCTCTGAAGTGTGGAAAGAAAAGGCCATTCTCATATCTCGAAAAAACTTGCAGAAATATTGAAAATGCCTCCGGATTTCAGAAAAAGGATTACAAGAGGCAGCCGGAAATGTGGAAAAGTGTATAAAACAATGCTGAACAAACGCCCGGAAATGTGTTAAAATAAAAAAAATGCACGTCTCATTTTTATAACTATATCAATCATATTTATTTAGGGGGAAAGGTATATGAATTATCCACATTTATTTGAACCAATCAAAATTGGCGGCGTGACGGTACGTAACCGTATCTTCGCAGCACCGATCGGACATCCGGATAACCTTCTAGGCAAGTTCACGGATGATGCGATCGCTGTATTTGAGCGCAAAGCCATGGGCGGCGCAGCAGTCGTCACCCACGGAGAATCCTCGGTCGACTGCAAATACGGAAAACGATTCGGCATCAACCTGAGCCTGGATACCCAGCAGCCGAAGAGAGGTCTTGCAAAGTTTGCGGATGCAGTCCGCCGGCATGGCGCGCTCCCATCCATGGAGCTTTTGCATCCGGGAAATAAATCGGTTCCGAATACAGAGACGATCGGTGTCGGCGTGACATCCCCGATCGTTTATGGTCCTTCGGCAACGGTGATCAACGGCATTGAAGTTCAGGAGATGCCGGAAGATGTCATCTGGGAGATCATCGAAAAATACGCGATCTCTGCAAAGAACTGCCAGAACGCTGGCTTTGGCATGGTTATGGTCCATGCCGGACATGGCTGGCTTCCGAACCAGTTCATGTGCGGACGTACCAACCGGAGAGAAGACCAATGGGGCGGAAGCCTGGAGAACCGGGCACGGTTTACACTCGAGATCGTTGACGCGATCCACAAAGCATGCGGAAAAGACTTCCCTGTCGAGGTCCGTATCAGTTCGACAGAGGTCATTGACGGCGGATACACAGCAGAAGACGGAGCAGCGTTCGCACAGCTTCTGGAAGGACATG
>JAFZKG010000101.1 GCA_017553695.1 Lachnospiraceae bacterium | reverse complement strand
GATGATCGGCGCCATGTCCTTAAGTCCCGTTTCTTCAAGATCTGCTGCGATCCGTTCATCCGGACGCGGCGTGATCTTGTCGATCATGGACCAGGGGAAGGATACCTTCTTCCCATCCGACAGCCATTTCGTAAATCCGCCTTCCGTCAGTGATCTGTTCTCCCACTCCTTCGCAACGGTCAGCACTGCGTTCTGCAGCTTCTCCCCATTATGGGAGCAGTTGTCCATGGACACTACGGCGATCGGGTGGCCGCCTTTCCGGTATCGTTCATACAGCAGCGCGGTCACGACCGCCATGGCACAGGCCGGATCCTTTGGTCCTGCCGACAGATCCGGTTCCACATAGGGCAGGTAGTTGCCATCCGTTCCCTTTAAGGCATAGCCTTTTTCGGTCACGGTAAAGGATACCATCTGGAGCGAGTCGGCAGAAAAGATCTCTTTTAAACGTTTCCACTCTTTTGTCTCTCCGCTCTTTGCCGCGATCGCCTCACTTAAGGATCCGATCACGCGTCTGGTGGTATTGCCGTCGGCGCGGAGCGTGACTCCCATGACAAGATTGTCAAACGGTTCGTAGATCTTTTTGACGATGTCCTCATCAAAGGTTTCCACGCAGATGATGCCACGGTCGGCAAGTCCTTCATTCAGCAGCGTATCCTGCAGGCCGCCGATAAAGATCCGGAAAATGTTCCCGATGCCAAAGTGCACCCAGACAGGATCCTGTTTCGTTTTTGCGGCCACTTTTTCCACATCGTAATGCGGTACTTCAATATGATTCTTCGGGTAAAAATCATCCCCGAGCGTTTTGATCTTCAGTTCCATCCGTCAGTTTCCCTTTCCGATCGCCTCGAGCAGGCCGAGCAGGTACTGCGTACCCAGTGCCCTGTCATAGAGTCCGTATCCGGGCATTGCTTCCTCACCCCAGATCATACGTCCGTGGTCCGGGCGGATCGGTCCTTCAAACTTCACGTCATAAAGCGCTTTCATGATCGCATACATGTCCATGGATCCGTCGGACGACAGATGCGCCGCCTCCTCAAAATCCCTTTCGGAGTTGTATTTTAAGTTCCGGACATGGGCAAATGCGATCCGGTCTCCCGCATACCGGATGATCTCCACCAGGTCATTCTTCGGATTGGTCCCCAGCGACCCCGTGCAGAGTGTGATCCCGTTATAGGGTTTGTCGAGCGCCGTAAACAGACGCTTATAGGAATCAAGTCCTGTGATGATCCGCGGCAGTCCGAAGATCGGCCAAGCCGGATCATCCGGATGGATCGCCATTTTGATCCCGTATTTTTCGCAGACCGGTCCGATCGCCTTTAAAAAATAGATCAGGTTTTCAAACAGCGTGTCCGAGTCCATGTCCCGGTAAAGATCAAACAATTCCTTCAGACCGTCCAGGCGTTCCGGCTCCCATCCCGGCATGATAAAGCCGTTGCTCATGGAAGCGATGGATTCCTTCATATGATCGGGATCCAGCTTGTCGATTACATCCTGGTTGTAGGCGAGTACCGTGGAACCGTCTGCCCTGACCCTTGCCAGTTCCGACCTTGTCCAGTCAAAAACCGGCATGAAGTTGTAGCAGACCATATCGATCCCTTCTTCGCCAAGATTCTGAAGTGTCTTGATATAGTTCTCTATATGCATGTCCCTGTCGGGGCCTGCGGTTTTGATCGCATCGGAAACATTCACGGACTCAATGCCTGCTATCGTCAGGCCGGCGTCTTCAACGGTTTTTTTGATCTCCCTGATCTCCCGTGCTTCCCACGCCTCGCCCGGCTGCGTGCCGTACAAAGTCGTTATCACGCCATGGACGCCCGGGATCTGTCTGATCTGCTGCAGGGAGACAGAATCATACCCCGGTCCGTACCAGCGCAGTGTCATTTTCATCATGTAACCTCCGTGATTATTGTCTGTTAATCTTTAAAGAGGTCGGGATTCTGTTTGCGCATGTCTTCGATATCCTGTGTGATATAGCCAAGGTGTTTTTCCAGCAAAGTCCGATAGCCTTCCCTGTCGCCGTTCTCGATGCACCTGATCAGTTTTTCATGTGTGCTGACCGTTCTGTCTTTATAGTAATTGTCCAGATCGATCAGCAGACGGATCCGGTTATAATGTGCCATCGTGTTGGCGATCATTTCGGCCGCCAGGCTCTGTCCTGCGATATGATAGGTCATCGCATGAAATTCATTGTCACACCGGAGGTATTCGTATGCCAGTTCATGATTTCTGGCAAGTTCCGAGATCTCCTCCATCTTTCTGCAAAATGACCTCATCTTCAGGATGTCCGACTGCTGGACGCGTTCAAAGAGTCCGTCCACCATTCCGAGCTCAAGCGTTTTGCGGATAAACCATTCCTGCTTTGCACGTTCGACATCGATCTTGGAAATGACGGATTTGGACTGGGGAAAGATATCCACGAGTCCTTCCGTTTCCAGTTTGACCAAAGCCTCTCTGGCCGGCGTTCGACTGACGTGGTACCGTTCCGCGATCTTCGCGGCGGATACCGGCTCACCGGGTTTTAAGGAGAAGGTCATGATGTCTTTCTTCAGATAGTCGTAGGTCAGCTGGTTCAATGAGCTGTTCATTCCGGGTCCTCCACTGGTCAGATAAAGTCTTCCCGCATCGGTGTAAAGATATCGAGCAGTTTGACATCACTCAAACAGGTGATGCCATGCATCACATCCGGCGCGACATAGTAGGAATCACCCGCCTTCAGGAGCACATCTTCTTTTTCCTCTTCATGATAAAGAAGGGATCCCTCGATCACATAACCGATCTGCTCATGCGGATGTTTGTGCATCGCGCCTTTTGCGCCTTTTTCAAACAGGAGTTCCACGTTCATCAGATTTTTACTGTAGGCCAGAACCTTCCGGCGCACACCGCCGGACAGATCCTGATATGCTCTGTCCTGATTATGAACAACCATGTTTTTCCTCCTGTCTGCATTTCCCGACTGTTGCAAATTTCCATACACAGTGCATAATTTGCAGTGCATATGGCATGTTACATTCGACTGACATGTTAATGATAACATGTTAGTGGGGCAAGTGCAAGAGGGAATTTGTATATTAAGAAAGCATGAGGATGCAAGGATGCAAGGATCCAAAGGCACGACGGGATGCGGGACGCTTCCCATGCTTGCAGATGAGGATTCAAAGTCGTGACGGAACGTGGGCCGTTCCGCATGCTTGCATGAACGGGACGGGACACGTTTTGGAGCGATTGCGAAGCAATGCTCAGCTGTGCTGAGCAACTTTGGATCCGGATCTCTGGAACGATTGCGAAGCAATGCTCAGCTATGCTGAGCAACTTTGGATCCAACGCCACGACGGGATGCGGGGCGCTTCCCATGCTTGCATGAAGGAAGCGGAACGCAGGCCGGGGTGATTGCGAAGCAAAGACTCAGCGCAGCTGAGTCTCTTTGGATCCCCGGAGCGGTTGCAAAAAAAGAGCCCAACCACTCGGTTGGGCTCTAACAATTTCTCCTAAATTGTATTCAGGCAAGACAATTATTTCAGTCCTTCCTTCTTCAGGATGGATTCCAGATATGCCTGGCCTGCCTTCATGCCTGCTGCAGCCTGCGCATCTCTTGCTGCTGCCGCTTTCTGCATCTCCTTCTGCGCTGCCTCAAGGTTTGCCTGTGCTGCTGCAAGACCTGCTGCTGCCTGTGCGTCTCTTACCGTTGCCGCATTCTTTAAGGTAGCAAGTGCTGCTTCATAATATCCGTTCTTGCTGATGTCAGCTTTCTCCAGCGTAGCGATCGCTGCGTTTAAGTTTGCCTGCGCGGAAGCAAGACCTGCTGCTGCCTGTGCATCTCTTGCTGCTGCTGCCTTCTGCAGTTCCGCCTGCGCTGCCTCAAGGTTTGCCTGTGCTGCCTTTAAGCCTGCTGCTGCCTGCGCATCTCTGTCTGCTGCTGCCTTCTGTGCAACTGCCAGTCCGTCGGAAAGTGCATCCGCCTTAACCGGAAGTACAAATACAGCACCTGCGAGTGCAAGCGATGTTAAAACTGCGATCAATCTGCCTGTTGTCTTCATGATAAAACACTCCTTTCAATAAACCATGGTTCCATGTTCCGATTCGCTGTTACACATTATATCATTGAAACGGAAGTTGTAAAGAGTCAAATGCAACTAAAACGGGGAAGCACATTTCGTGCTTCCCCGTCATTTTGTTTGGTAAGTCGCTTAGAAAGCTGCGTACACTGCTTCAGCCTGTGCCAGAGCAAGTTCAGCCTGTGCGATCCATCCTGTGTAAGCAGGATTGGATTTAGCAAGATCCTTGCATGCTGCAACATTGCCTCTTGCGATCCGTACATACTCGTCAAGGAGACTCTTTAAGCCTGCCCTTGCCTGAGCAAATGTGGAATTCTGAGCCGTGATCATCGTAGCCTGTGCTGCATCCAGATTAGCCTGTGCTGCTGCAAGACCTGCTGCTGCCTTGGCGTCTCTGTCAGCTGCTGCGGTAACCATCGTTGCAAGTGCTGCGTCAAGGTTCGCCTGAGCTGCCTTTAAGCCTGCTGCTGCCTTGGCGTCTCTGTCAGCTGCTGCGATAACCATCGTTGCAAGTGCTGCATCGAGGTTTGCCTGAGCTGCTGCAAGACCTGCCTGAGCCTGACGATCTCTGTCAGCTGCTGCTGCTACCATCGTAGCATAAGCTGCATCCAGGTTCGCCTGAGCTGCTGCAAGACCTGCCTGAGCCTGACGATCTCTGTCGGCTGCTGCAACAAGCATCGTAGCATAAGCTGCATCCAGATTAGCCTGTGCGGAAGCAAGACCTGCTGCTGCCTGACGGTCTCTGTCAGCTGCTGCTGCTACCATCGTAGCGTAAGCTGCATCCAGATTAGCCTGTGCTGCCGCAAGACCTGCTGCTGCCTTTGCATCTCTGTCTGCTGCTGCCGTAACCATTGTAGCCTGTGCAGCCTGCAGATAAGCCATACCGCTTTCATAACCTGCCTGTGCTTCGGAAATCGCATCTGCCTTTACAGGTACTACGAAAACGAGGCCCGCCAGAGCAAGGGTTGCAACTCCGGCTAATACTTTGCCTAACTTTGTCATCACTATCTACTCCTTTCGAAAGAGAATAAAAATATTTGGTGAATATTCGTAAGTTATTTTAGCAAACAATGCTTTTTATGTAAAGCCAAAAATATCGAAAAACAAAAAAAATGTGCCCCGCAAAAAGCGGGGCATTCATTCCCTTAATTGTATTTGCGTTTTCTTGCGGCTTCAGATTTCTTTTTGCGCTTCACGCTGGGCTTCTCGTAATGTTCTCTCTTACGGATCTCCTGCTGAATGCCGGCCTTCGCACAGTTTCTCTTAAAACGGCGCAGTGCGCTGTCTAAGGATTCGCCTTCTTTAACCGTTACACTTGACATCTCTTTCCAACCTCCCCTCGGTCCTACAAAATACGGGCTGTAGGGTATTATGCCACGCGGCACAATCAGTATTATAGCATAAAATCGTGTGCCGTCAACAATTTTTACGGCTGTTTTCCGATATATGCCAGAATTCCGCCGTCCACATAGAGCACGTGTCCGTTCACAAAATCGGATGCGGGAGATGCCAGAAATACGGCCGGCCCCATCAGATCCTCCGGGTCGCCCCAGCGGCTGGCCGGTGTTTTGCTGATGATGAACGCGTCAAACGGATGTCTGCTGCCGTCTTCCTGCAGTTCACGCAGCGGAGCCGTCTGCGGCGTTGCGATATATCCGGGGCCGATGCCGTTGCACTGGATGTTATATTGTCCGTATTCGGATGCGATGTTTTTTGTCAGCATCTTCAGGCCGCCCTTTGCAGCCGCATAGGCGGATACGGTCTCCCGTCCGAGTTCGGACATCATGGAGCAGATGTTGATGATCTTTCCGCCGCCACGCCTGATCATGGAAGGGATCACGGATTTGGACACAATGAAAGGTGCGTTTAAGTCCACATCGATGACCTGCCGGAAATCCGAAGCACTCATCTCGCACATCGGGATGCGCTTGATGATACCGGCATTATTCACCAGAATGTCGATCGCGCCAATTTCCTTTTCGATCCTTGCGACCAGTGCGGCAACGGCTTCCTCATCCGTTACGTCACAGACATATCCGTGCGCCTCGATCCCCTTTTCCCGGTAAGAGGCAAGTCCCTTATCCACCAGTTCCTGTCTGATATCATTAAATACGATCCTGGCGCCCGCTTCCGCATAGGCACAGGCGATCGCAAAACCGATCCCGTAAGATGCCCCGGTGATCCAGGCTGTTTTTCCTTCCAGGGAAAATTTGTCCGTGATTTTCATGTCTTTCCTCCATTGGCTGCCATTATTGTATTGGTGTGATACGTTACCTCAGCATATCGGTCGTAACGGCGTCCATGTCCGTAAATTCCTGGTTCTCTCCCGCCATTCCCCAGATGAACGTGTAATTGGATGAACCGCATCCGCAGTGGATCGACCAGCTCGGTGAGATCACCGCCTGCTCGTTGCGCATCACGATATGCCTGGTCTCATCCGGTTCGCCCATGTAATGCATGACAAAGCCGTCCGAGT
>JAFZKG010000100.1 GCA_017553695.1 Lachnospiraceae bacterium | reverse complement strand
TTGCGGTGGAGTAATACTCCGGAATAAAGTCGTAAGGCTCGCCTTTAAATATTGCTAATAATGCTTCTTTTGCTGTCTGCATAATGTACCTCCTGTTAATAATCATCCTATCACTGTTATCTGATGGCATAAGTATATGAACGTTTTCCTGTTTTGTGAATTCAATAATAATTATCGATTATTAACCATAAGTTATTATTCAATCCTGAATGACAAAACGAATAATAACAGTAAAAAGGATGTTAAACGATGCATATTATATGTTTTTCATTTCCAAATGCCTCGGATATGATTACCTCATAACAACCGAAGGGTTATGGTTTTTTAAGGAGGATAATATGCAAACGAAAGTGAGAGGTTTTGGTTTCCGAGGATGGATGCTGTTTATTTATCAGTTCCTCGCATACCTGTCGATGGTAGTCTTTACTAATTGGCCGATGAACGTGCTTGGCTCCACAATCTCCGGATTAATGGGAAAACAGGAGAACTTTATCGCAAATGTTTACACAGTTGGCATGCTGCTCGGAGTTGTTATTCAGATCTTTTTAAGCAGCAATGTCGGAAAGATCAAAAGTATCAGAGTATTTGCTGCCATTCTGGGCGTGATCTCCATGGTACTTGCAGCGCTTGTTACATTTATTAATCCATTTCAATCACCAGTCATCTGGACGGTCTTTTATTTTCTGACCAGTCTGTTCATCAGCATCTGGTGTACATTCTCAATCGGAATCCTGATCGGGCAGTGGTTCCCAAGAAGAAAAGGCACCTTCATGGGTCTGGTCACCATCGCGTTCCCGGCAGGAAACGCACTGATTTCTACCTTTATTGTAGCAGTATTTACCGCACCGAATGGCCCGAGCATGACAAGAGGACTTCTTCCATATTTTATTGCATGCGTCATTGGATTGATCATCGGTATCATTCTCGTACCAGACTTCCCGGAGCAGTGCGGAGCATATCGTGACAATGATAGGTCCATGGATCCGGAAATGGCGAAGAAGATGACGGAATTTGAAATTGAAAACAGAAAGACCACAGTTTGGACATTGGGAAAAACATTGTCCAGCTCCGCATTCTGGCTGCTGACGATTCCAATGGGCTTTCTTCTTATCGGCTCGATCGGCATTATGACGCAGTCTACGACGATCATTGGAACCTATTTCCCGCTTGGGAGCACATCCTTTACGCTTGTGACTCTTGGAATTGCTGTCATTGCCTGCATTGGGTCCTATGTTTTGGGCCTGGTCGACACAAAATTTGGAACAAAATTAGCAATGCTGATCGCAGTCGGATTTATGATCGTATCTGGTGTGATTGGATTGATCAAGACTCCGACTGCATTGGTTATTTCACTGCTTTGCCTGGGCGTATTCATGGGAGCTGCTTCGAACTTTACGGTATCTGGTGTCATCCAGTACTGGAGAATTGAAGACTTCCCGTCGGTATTTGCCCGAGTGAATCCAGTTGCAAATCTGATGCAGTCATTCTCGGCAATGATCTTTGCAACACTTCTATTTACACTTGGTTACACATATGACTTCCTGTTCATCCTGGTCACAGGCGTGATCAGTATGGTCCTGCTTCTGATCTTTCGGCCATCACTGGTTAAGAACAAGGATGATAAGCTTCGTGCGGCAGCCGGCAAACCATTAGACGACGCCCTTGTAGGACGGAAATAAAGGTCTTGTCTGTTGCACAATAAACCTCAAGTAAACGGGAAAGGGCCGCCGTCAGTTTTGCGGCTCTTTCTCAAAAAAAGGAGAACGTATGAAAATTTTTGGTATTTGCTGCGGAAGGAAAAATGGTAATACGGACCTGATGATGGTCGAGGCCCTGAAGGGGGTGAAGAGTATTGATCCGGATGCAGAAGTCGGATTCGTGAATCTGCAGGATGCAGAGATCAAATCCTGTATGGGCTGCGAGACCTGCATGAAAAAACATATTGCCGGTGACTATGAATTCCGGTGCGTGCATGGGGTGAACCAGGATCATTTCCACTTTATCGAAATGCAGCTGCGGGCAGCAGACGGTATCATCGTTTCGGCACCTGCATACAACCTTTTGCCTCCGGGGATTTTGATCCGGTTTTTGAATAAGATGCATGCAAGCGGAAACTACCGGCTCATCACACAAAGCGTGGAAGCATGCAAAATCAGTGCATGTTTCTCAATCGGCGGAACGGACTGGACTGATTATACCCCAAACGTGTTGCGCATGATCGCAATGGAACTCTCTGGAACATATGACGGAGTGGTGGATTCCGTGCATTTCGATTTTCTGAATGCTTTCCAGACGGTGATGCTCAGCGCAGATGTGATGGAAAGGATGCATATGCTTGGTGAGAATGTCGCGAAGGCAGTGATCTATAAAAAAGAAACTGGAAAGAATGCAGATTATGCAGGAACGGAAGGGATCTGCTCCTACTGCCACAGCAATCTTCTCCGTGTGGATCCGGATGGCTCGGTATATTGTCCGCAGTGCAATGTGAAGGGGACGGTAGAAGTCAGAGACGGAAAACTTTTCGTTCATTTTTCCGAAGAAGCACTCAAAGAGAGCAGATGGGCTCCTTATGGGCAAAATCTGCATATGGAGAATATTGCAAAAGGCCATGAAAAAGCGGCCAGAGGAATCGAAACGATCCAGAAGAACTATTCCGAAAACTATAAGGATCAACTCAGTGAATACCGGATCAGTTTTCCGGAATTGAAGAAAACAGCAGAAGAAAAGGACAGTCACGAATGAATACAGTGGTAAATCAGACAAAGTTGCATCCCTATAGCAGAAGCGTTTCGATTATCGGAGTTGGATGCACGCCGTTTATGAATACGGTGGATGATCCGGAAACGGAAGGACTGACAGAAGGGGAACTTTTTGGATATGCAACAATGGAAGCGATGCAGGATGCAGGCGTATCTCCGAAGGATGTTGATTTTTATTTTCATGGACAGGCTGCGCCGATGGGGAGTGACTACATCACCCCGAACATCATGGCCGCAAACTGGGTAGGAATGAAAGGAAAGGGATCCATTCATCATTCCGAAGCATGCTGCACAGGTTATCTGGCATTGGAACAGGCCGTAAATGCGGTGGCATCCGGAAAATACAACGTGGTCCTTTCCGGGTGCGTTGAGTTTGGCGATGCCATAGCGATCCCATATAAACCGGCATGCTTTCGCAGAAAGATGCCAATGAATGAATTTCTGGAAACGACGCGATGGATATATGACAAAGCCTATACGTTGGGTATGATGGCGGGTCCGGTCATAAATTTTGACGATTCCGCGGAATATTATGCCAGGACCTATGGGCTTAGCGTAGATGAAATGGATACGGTCATCTGCCATATGGCATTGAACAATCGGTATAATGCGGTGCATCATTCGCTTGCGATCGTGAAGGAAGACTTCCCGGAAATAGCAAAAAAGGCCGGATATGAAAATATCATGGACTATATGAAAAGTGACAGAGAAAATCCGAAAATGGGTGAATATCTGCGTTTGCTTGGAACGGAGATCAAGTGCGACGGAGCTGCGGCAGTGATCGTCTGCCCGACAGAAATGGCATCTCAATTTACGGATCAGAAACCGATCGAGGTGCTTGGGATCGGAAGCGCATGCCTGGAATCGAGCAATCATAATCTGGAAATACATGCAACAAGGGAAGCAGTGCGGCAGGTTTATGAACTGACTGGGGTAACGCCGGAAGAAATCGACCTGATGTATATCAATGACTTCATGATCCCGTCACAGTTGGTTGCGGCTGAAATCGCAGGATACCTTCCGGAAGGCGAGGGCTGGAAATATATCAGTGAAGGAAGGACCAGATTTGACGGAGACCGTCCGATCAATACCAATGGAGGAAGGACATCCTTCGGACATGCGCATGCGGCGAGCGGTCTGGCAGATCTGTATGAAGCGGTTCATCAGATGCGAGGCGACTGCGGGGAACGCCAGGTAAAGAAACTGCCGAAAACGGTGATGCTGCGTGGATTTGGCGGGAGCCAGAATGTCACAGCTGCCATCATTCGGACGAAGGAAGCATAAATCATTGGAGAGTCAGATATGAAAGCTGCAAAAATGGAAAAGATTGTAAAGACTTTTTATGACCAATTAGAAAAGGGGAAAATCATGGGCAGACGGTGTACCGCCTGCGGCAATGTAGAGTTTCCGCCGGTATTTATCTGCAACAAATGCGGATGCTTTGAAACCGAATGGATCGAACTAAGCGGGAAGGCCACTTTTCAATCGCTGATGGTCGCAAACGGACAGACACAGAAGTATCAGGATCTGATGCCTTATGGGTTAGGAGCAGTCACATTGGAAGAGGGCAGCGAAGTAAATGCTCTGATCGGTGGGATCACACCGGAAAACGCAGAGGAATACCGAAATAAACTGCCTGCTGGCTGTCATGCAAAAATCGTACAGCGTGACGGTTATAAGACGGTCATGTTTGAAGTGGATAAATGATAGAAGTGGCAAATGGATTCCTGCTATAATATAAACGATAGAACAGATCGAAACGGAGGAGAGGAATTCATGACGTTTACACAGATCGAATACTTTGTCGAAGCTGCCAGGACATTAAACTTCCATCAGGCGGCAGCAAATAAATATGTAACTCAGCAGGTGATCTCCAAGCAGATCCGGTCCCTGGAACAGGAATTGGGGATGGAGCTGTTTGACCGCAGAAACAGAAAAAAACTCCTTTTGACAGATGCCGGCGAGATCTTATTTCAGAGCTGGGGCAAAGCCGTGGAAGAGATGAAGCAGGCTATCACAGAAGCAAGAGAGCAGGATGACAGGAAAAAGAATACGGTGATCCTGGGCATTCACGCGATCAGCTGGGTCATTGATAATGCAATCGAGATCATTCAAAAAAACCGGCAGAAGAATACAAAGGTCCGTATGGAAAACCGCGTGGCCGGATCCGCCGTGTTGGAAGAAGAACTGCGTAATGGGACGATTGACCTTCTGATCACTTTCAGCAGTGAGATCTCTTCCAAAGATATCTCTTACTGCAAGCTGGGGGATGTGAAGATCACGCCGGCGATCATGATGTCAAAGACACATGCGCTGGCAAAACGGAAAAGCCTGGACATTACGGATCTGAGCAACGAAACGATTTATCTTCTGAAAAACAGTTTTTCCAAAGATGCATCGAAGCGGGTGCTTGCAGACTTTGATGCGCATAACATTTCCCCGGGAAAGATCGAATATTTTGATAATGCTGAAAGCATGGAAACGAAACTGATGCTGGGAGAAGGAATATGTATCGGCTGGGATGTATTATTCCGGAATAAAGACCGGCTGAAGTTCTTTCCATACAAGAATGAACAATCGGCACAGTTTGACTTTGTGGTCTGCTGGAAAGATAAAAAATATGAAAAAATAGCCCGTTCTCTGGCAAAAACCTGATACGGGCGAAACAGGTTTGATAGTTTTAGGAGGATAATAGTATGGCAACAAACAAAGAATTATATGACGAGCGGCTGAACCGGATCAAAAAAACGATTGCTCTGGAAAAGACAGACCGGGTCCCGGTCGTCCCGTTTTTCCAGTCTTTTCCATATCTCTGGGCAGGCTATACGATCGCGGAATGCTTTTATGATGTTGAAAAAGCGAAAGACGCATATCGTAAGTTCCTGAACCAGTTTCAGCCGGATATGGCAATCGGATACGCGTCGCTGTTTCTGGGACAGGGACCAATCATGGAAAAACTGGATGCAAAACTGTTTCAGTGGCCTGGCCAGCCGGGCGGAAAAGTAGACCCGCGTAATATTTTCCAATACATTGAAAAACCATATCTCGCAGACGGCGAGTATCCGGAATTGCTGTCGGATGCATCTGGCTGGTATCTGAACAAGTGGCTCCCGAGAACATATGGGGCATTGGAAGGTCTTAAGAATTTCAATATCCCGACGATGAGTGCTTATTCCATTCCGGCAGCCATGGTTCAGTTTGCTAATCCGCAGATCCTTGGAATTGCGCAGACGCTGCATGAAGTCGGTCAGATGAGTGCGCAATGGTTTGCAGGAGTAGCTGCATTTGAACAGGAAATGATGGAGATGGGATTCCCAATCTGGGCAGGCGCTATTACAACAACCGCATTTGACCTGCTGTCAGATACCCTGCGTGGAACCATCGATACCATGGCAGATCTTTATGAAAACCCGGAAGAGGTTCATCGTGCTGTGGAAATGTTCTATCCAAGTTCTTTATATGGAGCAGTTGCGCAGATGCAGCATGCGAACGGCCTGTTTGTTTTTATTCCGCTGCATAAAGGCCTGGATGGATTCATGAGTCCGCAGCAGTATGACGAGTTTTATTGGCCAACGCTGCAGCGCATGCTGGAAAGCCTGATCCAGATGGGATATACGCCGCTGATCTATACAGAAGGAAAATATGACAGCCGTCTGGAACGGATCAAAGAGATCACACCGCGCAAGTGTCTGTATCACTTTGAAAATGTGGATATCAGGGAAGCCAAACGGATCGTTGGGAAAGATCACTGCATCTCAGGAGGACTCAGTTCTCAGGTTCTGCGTCTTGGAAAACCGGATCAGGTGCGGGATGCTGTGAAGGAATTGTATGATATCTGTGCTGTGGATGGCGGATATATCTTCGACTTGTCTGATACGATCGATGATGTTCCGGTTGAGAATGTGGAAGCCATGATGGAGACTGCATTCGAGTATGGAAAGTATTGATCTGTTTCTTCTGCATGCAAAGATTTCTATTAGAAAAGGGACATCTGAAAGGGTGTCCTTTTTTCATTGCAAAGCGAAAGGGTGAATGCTATTCTAAAATCGTAGCAACGGAAACAATCAAATGAGGTATTGATATGGGTACGGATAATGTAGAAATCAAAGCGGGGGATTATGATTATTGCGAATGGGCGAAAAAGCCTGATGAAATCCCTGAGGACCAGATCGCAGAGACGATTGAAACAGAAGTGCTGATCATCGGCGGAGGCATCTCCGGTTTGGGAGCCGGAGCAAGATGCACCGATCTGGGACTGAAATGCATCGTGATCGAAAAGCACACCGGCATCGTTGCGAGAGGCGCGCATATTGCCTGCGTCGACTCACCGGTCATGCGCAAGCTGGGCGTTAAGATCGATAAAAAGCAGTTCGCCCGCGACTGGATGCGCATCAGCGGCAGCCGCGTGAACGAAGATCTTTTGTGGCTGTATCTGAACAACTGCTCGGAGGCCGTGCAGTGGCTGGTGGATCTTGGAGGAGATGCTGTCGAGCTGCGGCTGTTCGGAGGCCAGTACCGTGGTCCGGACTTCACCGGGTATGCCGGGACGCATTACATGGTTCAGAAAAAAGACAGCAAGCGTTATAAAGCACATGCCGGCAGCAACCTGATGTGTGAGATCCTGCAGGATCA
>JAFZKG010000099.1 GCA_017553695.1 Lachnospiraceae bacterium | reverse complement strand
TAAAGTTACGCTTGGACCAAAGGGCAGAAACGTTGTCCTTTACAAACCGTATGGCAATCCATTGATCACCAACGACGGTGTGACCATCGCAAAAGAGATCGAGTTTGAAGATTCCTTTGAAAACATGGGCGCACAGCTCGTCCGTGAAGTTGCATCCAAGACTAACGATGTGGCCGGCGACGGCACCACTACAGCAACTGTTCTGGCACAGACCATGATCGATGAAGGCGGAAAAAACCTTGCAGCAGGCGCTAACCCGATCATTCTGAGAAAAGGAATGGCAAAGGCCTGTGAAGCAGCAGTCGACGCACTGGTGAAGATGAGCAGCAAGGTAAAAGGCAAAGAGCAGATCGCACGTGTTGCAGCAATTTCTGCTGGCGATGATGATATCGGCGAGATGGTTGCTGACGCAATGGAGAAAGTTACCAACGACGGCGTTATCACGATTGAAGAATCCAAGACCATGCAGACCGAACTGGAACTCGTCGAAGGTATGCAGTTCGACAGAGGATATATCTCCCCGTATCTCTGCACAGATCTTGAGAAGATGGAAGCAATCCTGGATGATCCATATATCCTTTTGACAGACAGAAAGATCTCCGTGATCCAGGATATCCTGCCGCTGCTGGAGCAGGTCGTCAAGACTGGCGCAAAACTGCTCATCATTGCAGAGGATATCGAGGGCGAAGCCCTGACCACATTGATTGTCAACAAACTGCGTGGCACATTCAACGTTGTTGCAGTTAAGGCCCCTGGCTATGGCGACAGAAGAAAAGAAATGTTGAAAGATATCGCAGTTCTGACTGGCGGCCAGCTGATCACCGAAGATCTTGGTCTGGAACTGAAAGATGCTACACTGGAGATGCTCGGACGCGCAAAGACCGTTCGCGTTGACAAAGAGAACACGATCATCGTTGACGGCGCCGGAAGCAAGAAGGATATCGCAGGACGTATTGCACTGATCAAATCCCAGATCGAGACCACATCTTCTGACTACGACAGAGAGAAGATGCAGGAGAGACTGGCGAAACTGTCCGGTGGCGTCGCAGTGATCCGTGTCGGTGCTGCAACCGAGACAGAAATGAGAGAGAAGAAGCTCCGTATGGAGGATGCTCTCTCCGCAACCAAGGCTGCTGTTGAGGAAGGTATCATCGCAGGCGGCGGAAGCGCATATATCCATGCGATCCCGAAGGTTGCCAAGGCAGTTGCTGATCTGACCGGCGACGAGAAGACCGGTGCCAGCATCGTCCTGAAGGCTCTGGAGTCTCCGCTTTATGTTATTGCTGAGAACGCAGGTCTGGAAGGCAGCGTCATCGTTAATAAGGTCAAAGAATCCAAAGACGGCGTAGGCTTCGACGCAATGACAGAAGAATACGTAGAAATGGTCAAGGCCGGTATCCTGGATCCTGTCAAAGTTACAAGGTCCGCACTGCAGAACGCAATCAGTGTCGCATCCACCTATCTGACCACGGAAGCAGTTGTTGCAAACATCCCTGAACCACCAGCTCCGATGCCGCAAGGCGGAGGAATGGGCGGAATGGGCGGCATGATGTAAGCTGCTTCGATAGAACCATTTGACTGAAAGGGCTGCCTTTGGGCAGCCCTTTTTTATAAATATAAAAAAGTAGGCAAAATATAAAAAGTGTTGTACAATCAATTAAATTAGGGGTGGAGAAGGACCTCTTGTTTTTGACGAAATCATTTCATAAAAAAGTCAGGAGCTTATATGATGAAAGAATGGACGGCAAAATGGATCGGCCTGCAGGATGAGGATCATTTCAATCCTGTGTTTTTTAAGGATTTCCAGGTGGATTTTCCCATTCGGAAAGCCACGTTCTATATTACCGCACTGGGAGTTTTTGAGGCGTATGTCAATGGCAGACGGGTCTGTGATGAATACCTGACCCCTTATCGGAAAAACGATGACGGGACGCTTCAGTACTTTGCATATGATGTGACGGACCTCTTGTATACAGGACCGGAATCGGCATCCAATTCGATCGATGTCTTTCTTGGACAGGGCTGGGATGAGGAGAACGAAAGGATTGCGCTTCGCGCAGAGATCGTTCTGGAACCAAGCGATGAAGAAGCGGAAGAAGCGCTGGCGATGGAATGGGATGAAGTAGAAGCAGAACCTGGCGAATATGAGGAACTGATAGATTCTTACGATATTGAGACGCTCCTGGAGGATGATCAGACAGACGGTGTTCTGCCGGATGATACCGATTCGTTTCTGGATGAACTGCTCGGTGATGCGGCAGATGAGGGATTTCCGGATGTGAGTGATGACGTCCTGAACGGGGCGACCGGGATCATTTCAAAAACTGGCGAATATCATGAGGCAAAACACGCGCGGAAACGTCAGTTTTCGCTGGTCCGCGATCCTTTCCTGGAAGAGGCGGAAGAACTCCTTGCAGATGAAGAACCGGAGATGGTTTTTGTTTCGGTGGATGGCCCGGGAACTGTTGAAGAAGTGTTTGCTGATCAACAGGCATTATATAATCAGCAGGTCACAGAAGAGGAAGAGTTTGTTTTTTTGGATGACCCTTATGAGATAGAGCCTTATGAGGGGAAGCAGATTCCGAAATCGGCGCCGGAGCCGGACAAATCAGCGTCGTTCGGGAATTTCCCGGTCCAGGGGCAGAGAGATAATCAGTTGACAGAGGAAACGATACAGCAGATCCTGGCTGAGCAGGAAC
>JAFZKG010000098.1 GCA_017553695.1 Lachnospiraceae bacterium | reverse complement strand
GTGACGCTCTCGGATACATTCAGATAGAACTCCAGCTCTTTTTCTGCAGAGAGTGGATGGACCATGTTTGCAATGGCACCGATACAGCTCAATGCATAGAAAGAATAAATTGCCTGCGGGCAGTTTGGCAGAGCGATAGTTACTCTGTCTCCTGCTCTGACGCCAAGTGTCTTCAATGATTTTGCACAGCGCTGGATCTCTGTGATCATTTTCCGATAAGTGGTGGAACTTCCCATGAAGTCAAACGCGATGTTGTTAGGATATTTTTCTTCCGTCGCCTTAACTGCCTCGTATAAGGTTCCTTCGAAATACTCCAGATGGAATGGCAGTCCACCCAGGTGATCTTTCCAAGGTGCTTTTGCTGTGATCGTCTCCATAATTGCCTCCCTGATTCCTATTATGCTTGTACGTAAAAAACTTGTAAAATTATAAACGATTGCATTTTTATTATCAAGAGGTGACAGGGGGACGGTTCTTTTGTCACGTTTTTTCTGGAATCACCCGGAAACGGCAAGATGCGTTCCCATTGTATGAAAGGATCTAACCGTGGAGCGCATCCAGACAAGCAGGACCCTCGTGCGGAACTCCCTCGCATCCGCTCGGTCAAACAGTCCTGAGCTCGGGTCCTGTCTGGATGGGCTCCGCGCTAAGATCTTTCATAATCATGCTCGCGCTCCTTGCCGTTTTCGGGTGTCGCAAGAAAACGTGAAAAAGGAGCCAGGCTTTCCGGCTCCTTTACACTTTTTTAGAAATAATGATTATCCTTTGTATCCGTCCATTGTTCTCTTCTTACCCCAGAAGAAGATTGCCATGAGTCCCGGTCCGCAGTTGGATCCGATCGTCGGCCCAATATACGTGTACTTCACATCTTTGAATCCGTAACGCTGTTTCATCTCTTCGCCAAACTCTCTTGCCTTTTCCGGAATATCGGAGTGACAGACCCATGCGACCTGGTCTCCTGCATTCTCCACGATGCCGTCCATGATCTCATGGATGCGGCGAATCGTCTTTTTCAGTCCGCGGACTTTCTCCTGTACGATCAGATGACCTTCCAGATCCAGATTCAGGATCGGGCAGATGTTCAGTGCCTCACCGAGGATAGCGCCAAGTTTGCTTACGCGGCCGCTGCGGTATAAATACTTCAGCTCGTCGGTCGTATACCAGGTATTGATGTTGCCTTTATGCTCTTCGATCCAGCTGATGCAGTCTTCCAGAGAAACGCCCTCATCACGCATCCTGGCAGCTTCCAGTGAAAGCATCCCGTAACCGGTGGAGCAAAGCGTCGAGTCGATCATATGGATCTCTGCTTCCGGCAGTTCATCCTTGATGATCTCTGCCGCCTGGCATCCATTATTGAAGGTGCCGGAAACGCCGCTGCCGAGACAGATGTGGATGATCGGAAGATGATGTTCCTTGACGATCGGTGTCCAGAAATCCACAAACTGCATGACGTTCAGCTGACTGGTCTTCGGCGCTGCGCCGTTGCGCATATTCTCATAAAAGACATGGCAGTCTTCATGTTTCATAGTGTCGCTGACAAGTTGTCCGTCCAACTCATACTGCAGCGGGATCGCATAGATCTCATTTTCCTGCAGCCATTCGAGTGCGAGATCGCAGCCGGAATCCGTACAGACTACAAATTTTCTCTCCATATCTATTTCCTTTCCTATGACGCATCAGCTCCTGTCGGGCTGATCAATTGCTTCTCTCTTACGTCTGCCGCAGTATAGCATAAAAACGCCGCTTTTGCACTACATTTTTAAGCCGGCAGGATGCCTTCCCCGTCAAACGCCGGGACGAAACTCTCGTCCGCTGCTTCCCCATCCTGGATCATGGCGTTTGTGACTCCTTTCGTGATCGCGTAGTCGACGGCTTCCTCATACTCTTCTTCGCAAACTTTCCGGTTTAGTTCTTCCTGCGGATATTCAGCCATCGGGGTGTACTGGCTCATGATGGAGATCCAGATCTGATCGCCGTAGTGATCATAGAGATGATCGATCACGGCTTTTGTATCCTCCAAATTTCCCGGCGTCATCAGATGACGGACGCACACGCCTTTTTTCATCAGTCCATCTTCGGATTCCCCGCATGCTTTCGGTGACACATCCAAGGCGGCCGGTCCCGTCTGGCGGAACATTTCTTCGATCGCGCATTTTGCAATATCCGGATAATCCGGCGCGCGCATATAACCGGATGCCAGTTTTGGATCAAGTGTCTTAAGATCCGGCAGATAGATATCCACCAGGCCATCCAGCTGTTTCAGCGTTTCCGGCAGTTCATACCCGGAACTGTTCCAGATGACCGGCAGATCAAAGCCCTCGTCCTTTGCCAGCCGGATTGCTTCGGCGATGTCCGGTGTATAATGTGTGCCCGTCACCAGATTGATATTCAGCGCGCCTTTTTCCTTCAATTCAAAAAAGATCTCTTTCAGTCTTCCAATCGTAAGTTCGATGCCGAAGAACGGCTCGTGCGAAATATCTTTGTTTTGGCAATAAACACACTGCAACGAACAGCCGGAAAAGAAAATGGCTCCGCTCCCGCTTCTGCCCGACAAAAAAGGCTCTTCATAATAATGAAGGGCCGCCCTTGCCGCCAGCATCTTATCCGGCGCCTTGCAGAAGCCTTCTTCTTTGCTCCGGTCGGCGCCGCAGTTCCGCGGGCACAGTCTGCAGTTTTGATAAATTTCTGCTACCGTCATTTTATGAGTCTGTTACGATGCGCGAAATGTCTTCCGGCGATCCGGCAAATGTCCTTGCGCCGACTGCTTCCAGTTCTTCTCTGCTGCCGTATCCGTAAAGAACACCGATGCAGTCCACACCAAGCGCTCCTGCTGCCAACACATCATCCTCCCGGTCGCCGATCATGACCGCCGTCTTCGGATCAATGTTCCTTTCGGACAGTGCATAGTCAAGGACCTCCACCTTCTTTGTCCGGGTCTCGTCCATTGCCGCACCACAGACAGCATCAAAATAGTCCGCCAGATCAAAGTGTTCCACGATCTGTTTCGCATATGGTTCCGGTTTGGACGTCACAACGAGCAGCTGCTTTCCGGCTTTC
>JAFZKG010000097.1 GCA_017553695.1 Lachnospiraceae bacterium | reverse complement strand
TCATGTCCGGATTCCGAACAGTATTCCCTCAGCATCCATATCGGTGGAAGAGATCCTGCCTACGGAAAAGACAACCGTTTACGATACCGGCACGGTTTATGTCATCTTCCCGGAATATTCGGATGTCAGCTTGGTGTGTGAAAAGCGTCCGTCCAAATCAGATGAATCCGTCACCTGGTGCAGCGGCGCGGCATTCCAGCACGATATCAGTCTGGGCTTTTCCCATGAGAATATTGACGGAGACCATGCGGTAGACGGCGTCCTCTATGAAAGCCCGTATAACAAGGACAGCTTCGCGGCCTTTACTTTTGCGAACGGCCGTTTTTCCTTCGAATTCGACGATCCATCCGGGGCAATCAGACAAGCCGCAGAAGCAGGCGGAAGCGGATTCATGCAGTTCGGGCTGATCCGGGACGGGGAAACCATCATGGGAATCAACCGCCCCCGGGTCCGATGTTACAGAACACTGGCTGAGCTGAACGGGCACCTTTGCATCATCGATTCCGTCCGGATGATCAAGTTCGACGATTTTATGGAAGAATTGCAGCGCCTTGGCGTGACCAATGCCCTGTATATGGACATGGGTGCCGGATGGAATTACTCCTGGTACAGAAACGCGTCGGAAAAGGTGATAACCCTCTTCGGGCTACCGGTCCCATGGGCACATAACTGGGTTGTGTTTCGGAAATAGCCGGGGTTTTACACCCGAGGTTATGCATGCCTGCGATCATGTCTTTTATTCTGCCTGGCATGCTAGGGATGGCTTTGCTGCTTAATGTACGTTTTTGAGCTGTTTTCACAACAGCGGAATATGAGGGAGGTGCCTTTATGCAGTCATCAATCAAACGCTTTTTCAGGAAAGATTCGTTCCTGATGTGGTCGATTCTGATCGGATCCATCCTCTGGTTGACGAATGCTACGTTCAATTTCGCGGCAAAAGATTATCGTGCTTTTTGCATCAATGTTCTGTATGTGATCTGTATTCTTACCCTGGGAGGGGCTACTTTCAGGCAGGAAAAGGAGATCGTCCAGGGAATGATCGGCGCCCTGATGATGGTCAGCGTAATCGGTAATGTAAATGTGCTGTCGGAAATGCTGGATACAACAGTCCCCAGCCGGACGCTCTGGCAGATGATTGTCGGCGCGGTACTGACTGTCGCCCTGTTTATCAACCATTTTATGATTGCCCGGAAAAAGACGAGAACACTCTGGCGAATTGAGCTCAATCAAGGCATAGTGTTCTTCCTGCTATTATTCAGAACCTGGCAGGTTATTGAAAACATTGCTTCCAGAGGCTTTACCCTGCTGATGATCGAAATCACAGTTGGACTGCTTGCCATTGTTCCGACGCTGAATGTGATTGCGTGCATTGAGTCCAGGACTGATGTATATGTACCGAAAAACCAGGCAAAATGATGGAGCAGGACCGGAACGGATCTTAGCACGCAAGTGAGGATGAAAGCAGTTAAATGAAAGAAATCCGGAGAAACACATGAATCAAAAAAGGAGCGCGAACCATGAAGAAAATCACCCTATGCATTTTACTGATGGCTTTGGTAATTACCCTGCCCGTTTTCCAGATAGCCTTGGCTGAGCCGTCGGACACCATCAAAGCCGCCTATGATGCCCTGGTGGACGGCTGGGAAATCCGCAATGCAGAAGGCACCTCTGCCGAATACGGTGACGGATTTCTGAAAGCAGAGCTTACGGACAACGCAATCATCATCACTGAGACGCTTGAAGGCAGAGAACCCCTGACCTGGATGTTTGTTCAGGAAGGGAACTGGGCAACCGCCACTTTGGGAACTGATGAGGACGAAGGGCGAAGTATTGCTTATTTGCTTCTGAGTAATTTGGTTGCTGCCCAGGGTGTGAAGACCGATCTGTTCATTGGGTATATTAACGCCCTGCCGGAGTTGCAGGACAATTATAGAACTTTCGGTGAGCATGAGGGAGAGAAGACAATCAGTATCAACATTGTCGGTCCCTACGAATATGATCTGGAGGCGATGGGCACTCTGGCAATCAGCGAAGAATACCTGCTGAAGGAAGGCTGGAAGCCGCTGCAGGGAGAAGATTACAAAATGATCGACCTCACCTATGGCAAGATCAAAGCGTTCGGCGTTGCTACTAAAGACGGCGTGTACGTTACTATCAGTGAATACGATGGGCTGGACGATCTTGCTTTCCATACAATTATCAGTATCGTGAAGGTTTTGCAGCCAAAGGGCTGGGAGAATTTCATCGCCGAATATACGGAGCTGAAGGACGCAGAGGCGGCCGATTTCACCGCAAAAGTGAATTTGGACGAGGCAGGCATGGAAGATACGTGGATGAAGTATCAGGAAGGCTACGGCTTTGCAAACTTCATCATCGGCGACGATCTCCCCGATGAATGACACGCATCGAAGATCCATAGCTCATCTTGGAATACGGAAGAGTGATCAGAGTGTGGTTTCAGACGCGGAGGGTTCCCTGCATCACTCGCTCGTGCGCTCGTGCTTTTCTCCTTCGTGGAAGATGGAGAGCATAGCGGAGTCTGATGAACATCGCCAACTATCCCGAGCTATTTCGAACGCATTTAATGCGAAAAAGCCTGTAGCTGCGGCTCATCTGTTGGAATTCCCACTGCCAGGGAAGAAAAAAAGCCTTTGGGAATCAACGATTTCCGCTTGACAATGTGGGGAGTTAAAATGACAAGCACCCGAGAGAGGCACGTGCCTTTCTCATTTTTTCTGACATCAAAGCCTATATTTCTCACACCGAATCCTTTCTTCCATTCAGTTTTAAGTTCTTTTTATGGAGGAAGTAAAAAGTTGTCCTTCAACTCGTCGTACTCCCTACATCCAAATTAGCCAACAATCCCAAATTAGACAAAAAAATTCTCCCACACGAGGCGGGAGATGAGTGTGGTCCGTACTGGACTCGAACCAGTGACCCCATCGATGTGACCGATGTGCTCTACCAACTGAGCCAACGGACCGATTTGGTATGATTTCTGACCATATTTTACATCCACTGTCAGAATTTCGGATGTGTGGCAGGGGTTGCTTGGACTACCGAC
>JAFZKG010000096.1 GCA_017553695.1 Lachnospiraceae bacterium | reverse complement strand
TGACAAAATAATACCATAGAATTTTTACATTCTATGGTATTATATCAAACCCTATATTTCGATGCCATCTAAAAAATAATATTGTTCGCTAAAAAACAATCTGTTACTGCACGATGTCATCATCATCAAACGGATCGCCGCATTCCGGACAGAACTTCGGAGGAGTCGACTTATCTTCCGGTTCCCATCCGCACTTGTCGCACTTGTAAACCGGTGCGCCCGCGGGTTTCTTGCCGCCGCAGTTCTGGCAGAACTTACCTTTGTTCACGGTACCGCATGTGCATGTCCAGCCGTCAGCCGAAGGCTGCGGTGCGCCGCACTCGGAACAGAACTTGCCGGTATTGCCGGTTACGCCGCATGCGCATGTCCAGCCTGCGGACTGCGGAGCCATCTGGGCCGGTGCTGCCTGAGAAGCTGCCTGCTGGGGAGCTGCCTGCTGCGCTGCTGCCATGCCGTAGAGGTTGTTCGCATTCATGCCGCCTGCCATGTTCGCCATGTTCATGCCGGCAAATGCCATCATCGGGCCTGTGGAAGTATTGGATGCGGCTGCTTCCATAGCCTTTGCCTGAGAAGCGGTCAGCGTTGCTGCTGCCATTGCAGGATTGGTCAGTACTGCGTTCTTCTGCAGTTCCTTGATCATCTTCTCGTCTTCTTCGGAAGCGGTTACGCTGTTGACACCGAAGGAAACGACTTTCAGGCCGCGGAGTTCTCCCCACTTCTGGGAAAGGACATCATTGAGCGCATCCGCGATCTCCTGTGTATGACCGGGAAGTGCGGAATAACGGATACCCATTTCAGAGATCTTCGCAAATGCCGGCTGCAGAGCCGTCATCAGTTCCGATTTCAGCTGGGAATCGATCTTGTCCCTGGTGTATTCGCCGGGAACGTTTCCTGCTACATGTGTATAGAACAGAACAGGGTCTGCGATCATGTAAGAATATTCGCCGTGGCAACGGATCGCAATATCCACATCCAGACCGATGTTCTTATCAACCACACGGAAAGGCACCGGATTAGCCGTGCCGTATTTGTTGCCGACCAGTTCCTTCGTGTTCACGTAGTACACTCTCTGATCCTTTGCGGTATCGCCGCCGAATGTAAAACGTCTTCCGATCTGCTGGAACGACTTCTTGATATTCTCGCCAAGGCTTCCGTAGAAGATACTGGGTTCTGTCGAGGAATCCCATACGAATTCACCGGGTTCCGCACAAACCTCCACAACCTTACCCTGTTCCACGATCAGCATACACTGTCCTTCATTGACTGCAATAATGGAACCGTTACTGATCAGGTTGTCGCTGCCCTTGGTATTGGAGCTTTTGCCCCCCGTACGCTTTACACCTTTGACAACCATAACATCGGCATTCATGGATTCGCAGTAGAAATACTCTCGCCACGAATCAGCAAGGGCCGATCCCGCCGCAGCGGTAATTGCTGATATTAATCCCATACTCTTTCACCTTCCTGTTTTTTTAGTACTCTGAAACTAAAAGAAGCCATAAAATCTGCCTCTTGTCTCCCGGATATCATAACATATCTGACGGAAAAAATCACTTCTTTTCTCTGAAAAACTTCAGCAGTCCTTTTGCCAGAGAAGATTCCACCCTGGTCTTGTTTTCCGTCCGTTCGGTCGCTTCTGGCATTTTGTCCGCAAGCGCGATCCTTGCATTTTCCATACACTCCTGCTCGTACTTGCCGTAGGAGTTCATCAGCAGCAATTCCCTGCACATCTGATGATAAGCCTGATCGTATTTTGCAAAGTAAAAATCGATCCTGCCGCGGATCAGTCTGCGGTAATTCGGGTTGCTCTCGAAATCATCGCATACGATCCTGGTGTGCGCATAGAGGATCAGGAAATCATCGAGCCGGTAGACTAGGCCGAAACGGTTCGGGTCGCAATGGTTCAGGGCTTCCTGCGCTTTTTCATATTCCTCGGCGATGATGTAGAGTTTCCCAAGCATGAACCATACCCAGGTCGCATAGTCCGTGTCCTCGCCGACCTCCTCCTTGAGACGCCAATAAATGTGGAAAGCCTCCTGATAATCGCCGGAAATGTAATAATCCAGCGCATCCGCCAGCAGTTCGTTCCAGGTCTTCGTTCCGATGTCCTCACTGACAGGCTGTTCGATCAGCGTGATATTTTCATAGCGCTTCGGCGGTCCGGATTTCTGCGCATTGTCATCCAGATCCAGTGCCAGGATCTCATCGATGTCATCCGCATCCTTTGGCATATTCTTTCTGTGTTCTGCGTATTTTTTGTGTCCCATGTCCAGACACGTACGCTCATATTCGTCAAAGACGTCCGCAACGTCATTGCCGGCCGCCTCCATGGCAGGCTTATGGTTCAGGGCAAATTCCGGATCGATCTTGCAGCGGTAAAAGATCTTGATCTGCCGCTCATACTTCTTCATCTTTTCATCCAGAAGGGCATGGCCCAGATGGATGTAGAAATCGTCGGTATTGGGAATGAATTCCAGATTGCAGCGGTAATACAGCTTCACTGCTCTTTCGTAATTCGAAAGGAAATAATAGCATTCCGCCAGATGGAACGCGCTGGTCGTGTAGATCGGCTGTGAGCGGTTCGTGAATTTCAGGACCTTTTCATACCGCTGCGTGGCTTCTTCCAGCCGGTTCGCGCTTCTTAGGAATTCGGCCTCTGAAAACCACTCCGGCAGAAATGCCTCGGTCTCTTTCTCCGCATCCATTTCCATGATGTGGTTGATCGCTTCCTCAAAGGTCATGTTCTCGCCGTCATAGTAGATGCACATACTGTCCATATCAAACAGGAT
Source organism: Lachnospiraceae bacterium (assembly GCA_017553695.1). GTDB lineage: Bacteria > Bacillota > Clostridia > Lachnospirales > Lachnospiraceae > RGIG5612. The sequence continues at coordinate 676 of JAFZKG010000096.1, read as the reverse complement.
GCGCAAATTGTATCGCGACAATACGCGATTGACAGATTCCAGCGCCTCATAGATCTCAGACATCCGCATACTGTCAACGTTCAGCCATTGGCGCATGGCATGCGAGATCATCAGGATCACGTGGCTCTCCGCGCTGTCCTGTGCAAACCACATAACGGGTTCCGATTCGATCTCAAAAGAACGCATCGGCACATCAGCCGAGAGTTCCCTGGTCAGCATGTTGATCTTTACGGAATGATCGTATCCGAGAAGATAAAATGTATCATCCTTCAGGATATACTTTCCGACGGCGCCGTAGCTTTTGTCCAAAGCATTCATGGTACGGTACAGTCTGATATCCAGTTGTCTGCTTAATTCAAATAGGACCATGGTTACCCCTTTCCGCTTTTTATTCTAATGCTTCGTTGCGTCAAAATCAACCACTGTGCTATAATGCGGGTATGAAAAAAATACTTGCCTGGATCGCGATCGTATTGCTGGTCCTTCTTTATCTTGCAACTTTAATCTGCGTACTGATCAACTCGCCGCTCTCCATGAGTCTTTTCAAGGCTTCCGTGGCGCTGACCATTATCATTCCGGTCCTGATCTATGGCATTTTGCTGATCCGGCGCGTCCTGCGGGACAGAGTCGGGGACAGCGATAAAAATATCGAAAAGAATAACGATAAAAATGATGA
>JAFZKG010000095.1 GCA_017553695.1 Lachnospiraceae bacterium | reverse complement strand
TGAGGAGCAGCTTGATAAAGGCGATCTTCGTCTGCTGCCCACCGGAGAAGGTGCCGATCGGCCGGTTCAGATCTTCCAATTCAAATCCGAACTTCTGGAACATGATCTCCATCTCGCGGTCGCAGGAATCCCCATTCAGTGCATCGTAGCGTTTCTGCAGGGATGCGTACTCGTTGAGCAGGCGCTCTTCTTCCGCGCCATCCGCCAGAAGGTTTTCGATCTCGGTCATCCGCGCGCTCACGCTGTCCACTTCCGCGAACACTTTGCGGATCTCATCGCGCGCGGTGATGCTGCCGTCCGGAAAACTGATCTGCTTCAGGAGGCCGATGCGCTGCTTGCCCGCCATGTAGATGCCTGCGCTCTCGTCGCTGCTCTCGTTCGCCATTTCGATGTCGCCGTTGATCAGCTTTAACAAGGTGGTCTTGCCGCAGCCGTTGCGGCCGACCACCGCGATCTTCTCCTTGTCGCGAATCTCGAAGTTCACATCTTCAATTATGATGTCCGCGCCGTATTGCACGCGCGCGTGTCGGATCTGGTATCGCAATGTTGCTCCTATTATTTTGAATCGTGCATAAGCGCAATTTTTGCGTTTGGAACACAGGGGCGCCTATTTTCCTTTGCTCGGGCAGTACTCTGCCAGGAAGCACTCGCCACACTTCGGATTACGGGCGGTACAGATGCTGCGGCCGTGCGCGATGATCTGGATGTTCCACAGGATCCAGTGCTCTTTCGGGAGGCACTTCTCCAGATCTTTCTCAACGCGGACCGGGTCTTCGCTCTTCGTCAGGCCGAGCTTCCGCGAGATGCGGCCGACGTGTGTATCCACCACGATGCTCGGGATGTCGTAGATGTTGCCGCGGATCACGTTTGCGGTCTTGCGGCCCACGCCCGGAAGCGAAGTAAGATCATCGATGTCCGATGGAACCTCACCGCCATAATCGCTGATCAGTTTCTGCGCGCAGGCGATGATGTTCTTCGCCTTGTTATGATAAAAGCCGGTGGAATGGATGTCCTGCTCCAGCTCTTTCAGATCGGCATCCGCAAAGGCCTGCACGTTGGTGTACTTTTGATAAAGGTCTTTCGTGACGATGTTGACGCGCGCATCGGTGCACTGTGCGCTGAGGATCGTCGCAAACAGAAGCTGCCACGCGTTCCCGTAATCCAGCCAGCACTTTTTCTGCACGCTGTAGTGCTCGTCCAATAACTCCAATATCTTTTCGATTCGTTCTGCTTTTTTCATAGATTCATTGCCTCAACATTGGGGTTTTTTAAATAATCAATTTTCGTCCGGCACCTCCTCGCCATCTGGGAGTGATCAATCCCCCTGATTTTCCTCCTCCGCATCCCGCGCGGCAATCTCTTCCTCCGTCATCATGATGCCCTTCAGATTATCAAAGAACTTCACCAACGTGGTCTTGATCTCCGGGACGGTGGTCGGGATGTGCTTCGGGCGGAAGACGAAGTACGGCTGTGCCTCGGCCACGAAGCGCAGGGTGCTCTGGTTGGCCTCGCCGATGACGCGGCGCGCGCTCGGCTTTTCCATGTCCTCATTATACGACTTCAGGAAGCCAAAGATCTTGTACGTGTCCACCGGCGCCATCTTGTAGATGCTGATGCGGAACTCGCTCTTGCCTCCGGATATCTCCGTGATGTACACCTCGTGCGCCTTCGCCTTGAGCAACGCCACTTCGAGCAGATTCTCCGTGACCTGCGGGATCTCGCCGAAGCGGTCTACGAGCTCGGCGCGGATCTCTTCCTGATCCTCCTCGTTCACGATGGCCGAGATCTTCTTGTACATGTTCAGTTTTTCGTATTCGTTCTTGATGTATTCGGCCGGGATGTAGCCGTCGATTGAAAGGTCGATCGTTGTATCGTAATCACCCAGCACCAGTTCGCCGCGCAGCAGCGCGACGGCTTCATTCAACAGCTTGCAATATAATTCATAGCCGACGGCTTCCATATGCCCGGACTGTTCCGCGCCAAGCACGTTGCCGGCACCGCGGATCTCCAGATCGCGCATCGCAATCTTGATGCCGCTGCCCAGATCTGAGAATTCGCGGATGGCCTTCAGGCGGTTCTCCGCCACTTCCTTCAGCAGCTTATCGCGACGGTACATCAGGAAGGCGTATGCCGTGCGGTCGGCACGCCCCACACGTCCGCGCAACTGATACAGCTGGGACAGGCCAAAACGGTCTGCGTCGTGGACGATGATCGTGTTCACGTTGGATATGTCCATGCCGGTCTCGATGATTGTGGTGGATACCAGCACGTCGATGTCGCCCGCGACGAAATCTTCCATGATATTCTCCAGCTCGCGCGAGGACATCTTGCCGTGCGCGTAGGCCACCTGCAGATCCGGCAGCATCTCGCTGATGTGCGCCGCCACCATATCGATGTTGCTGGTCAGGTTGTACACGTAGTACACCTGGCCGCCCCGGCGGATCTCGCGGCGGATCGCCTCCTTCACCGCTTCCTCGGAGTATTCCATCACGTAGGTCTGGATCGGCACGCGGTCCAGCGGAGGCTCCGTCAATAATGACATGTCGCGGATGCCTGTCAGGGACATGTGCAGGGTTCGCGGGATCGGCGTCGCGCTCAGGGTGAGCACGTCCACATCTTTCCGAAGCTGCTTGATCTTTTCTTTATGGGAAACGCCGAAGCGCTGTTCTTCATCAATGACTAAGAGGCCGAGGTCTTTGAATACGACGTCTTTCCCGAGCAGGCGGTGCGTGCCGACGACGATGTCGGCCATGCCGGCCTTCAGTTCTTCGATGATCTTCTTCTGTTCGCCTGCGCTCACAAAGCGGTACAACATACGCACCGTCACCGGGTAGTTGGCCATCCGGTGAAGGAAGGTGTTGTAATGCTGCTGCGCGAGGATCGTGGTCGGGACGAGGAAGGCTACCTGCTTGCCCTCCTGCACAGCCTTGAATGCCGCGCGGATGGCGACCTCTGTCTTGCCGAAGCCCACGTCTCCACAGATCAGGCGGTCCATGATCTTGCCGGACTCCATGTCATTCTTCACGGCCTCGATGGCACGCAGCTGATCATCGGTCTCCTCAAACTCAAACTCTTCTTCAAACTCTTTCTGCCAGACGGTATCCGGTCCGTAACGGAAGCCCTGCTTGGCCTGACGCGCCGCATAGAGACGCACCAGCTCGGCCGCGATATCCTTGACGGCCGTACGCACGCGGGCCTTGGTGTTGTTCCACTCCTTGCCGCCTAAGCGATGGATCTTCGGCGCACTGCCTTCTGCGCCGGAATATTTCTGGATCTTATCGAACTGCGTCGCCAGCACGTACAGTGACGCGTTGTTGGCGTAGCTGATCTTCATGTAATCTTTCTCGATGCCATCCACCGTCATACGCTCGATGCCGCGGTAGATGCCGATGCCGTGATGCTCGTGCACCACGTAATCACCGATGTTGAGGTCGGTGAAATCCTTGATCGGATCGCCCGAGAACTTGCGTTTCGGGCGGCGCTTCTTACGGCGCGTGCCGAAGATATCGACTTCGGTGATGACGCTGCAGCGGATGTCCGGATATTCGAATCCGGTGCGGATGTTACCGACTTCCACCTGCAAGTGAATATCATTATCCTGCAGTTCCTTGGAAAGACGCTCCGCACGGATCGGACTGGCGGTAAAGAGTGACACCGTCCAGCCTTCTTTTTTATATTGTTTCAGATCTTCGGTCAGATCGTTAAACCTTCCGTTATAAGACGGGATGTTGCGCGCGTTGACGAAGAAATCAAAGTCCGCCGGGATTTCTTCGCATGTGGTGCCAAGCATAGTGAATAACAGGCATTTGCGCTCGATAAACTTTGCCGGCAGGTCTTCCGCGAAGATGGCTTCGTCAAATATCTTCGCCGGTTCGTCAAAAATGAATAATGTTTTCGATGGGAAGTAATCAAACAGCGTCACGCTCTGGCGAGCTGCCTCGCCGCCCGGGAAGACGGAGAACTCCGTTACCTGTTCGATGGAGCGCTGGCTTTCGGCATCAAACATCTTGATGCTCTCGATCTCATCGCCCCACAGATCGATCCGGTACGGCACCTCTTCGGTATACGGAAAGATGTCGATGATGTTGCCGCGCATGGAGAACTCGCCGTGCCCCTGCACCTGTGATTCGTTCTCGTAGCCGAGGGCTACCAACTGCTCCGCCAGGGCCATCGGATCGATCGTCATCTTCTCTTTGATTGTGATCAGGTTTTTGGTGATGTCCTCGAAGGAGGACAGCTGCTCGGCGAACGCGTCCAGCGTGGTGATGACTGTCAGATGCTCGCCGTCATACAGCCGCTTCTGGATCTCCAGCCGCTGTTCGGACAGATAGGTGCCGCGGATATCGGCCTGGTCGAACACCGGATCCTTGGCCGGATAATAGACCGCCTGCCGGTCGAATGCCTGATAGTTGGATAAAAGTTCCAGACCTTTCTGCTCATCAAAAGTAATGATGACTTTGTCATCAAAGCCATCACCCAACTGCCATATGAAATGCTCCATCTGGGACGGAACACAGCCGGTGACTTTGATCGTCCCTTTGCCGATGGCACTTCTGATCTCCTGAAAAACTTCCAGCTGCTTCAGATCAAACATTTCTAATTAAACTGATTCATGGCGCGGTCGCACCCTTCTTTGATGATGGTCACAACTGCTTCTGCGGCATTTTCCATCGCGCCTTTTATACTTTCGCGTTCCTCTTCCGGAAAACGGGAGAGGACGAAATTGACCATGTCCATCTGCTCCGGCCTCTTGCCGATGCCCACACGCACGCGGGCGAACTCGGTGGTGCCAAGCTGCTCCACGATGTTCTTCATGCCGTTGTGGCTCCCGGCGCTGCCTTTCGCGCGCACGCGGATCTTTCCGATATCCAGGTCGACATCATCGTAGATCACGATCAGATCACGCGCCGGATCCGCTTTATAAAACCGGGTGATCGGACGAAGCGCTGTTCCGCTCAAGTTCATATACGTAAGCGGTTTGACCAGCAGCACTTTTTTGCCCTCGATCACGCCCTTGCCGACTAAGGCACGGAACAGGGATCTGCCCATTTTGATCTGATATTTTTCCGCAAGGATATCGAGGGTATCAAACCCCACGTTATGCCGGGAATGCTCGTATTTCGCGGTTGGATTGCCCAATCCTGCAATGATGAACATCTGCCAAATCTCCTTTGAAAACCTCTTCCGATTATATAAGGAAACCTCTTTCAGTGCAACCGGTACGCCCCTCTTTCGGTCTGTTTCCTGCCATTTCTCTTTTATTTTTACGCCATAACTGTTTTTTTTATAAACATATTTAAAACTTTCCCCCCCTGCTATCTTTTTGTTATACGGCTATGTTATAATCCAATCGGTTGGTAGCACTATTTCCAATTAGAAGAAAGGCAACTGAATATGGAGATCACTGATGTAAGAGTAAGAATGGTCGCTAAGGAAGGCAAGATGAAAGCCGTTGTGTCCATCACATTGGATTCCGTCTTTGTCGTTCATGACATCAAGGTCATCGAAGGAGAAAGAGGTTTGTTCATAGCCATGCCTAGCAGAAAGACTCAAGACGGAGAGTATCGCGACATTGCTCATCCTATCGACTCAGAAACACGCGAACGCATCCAGCGTATCATCCTGGACAGATACGAAGAAGAAGCTGCTAAGGAACCACAAAGCACTGATTTCTAAATGCTCAACCAAAAGAATGATGGACGGCCACGCCGTCCATTTTTCTTGCAATCTTGATAATGCATTTTTGCGGTGCTATAATTTTATCATCATGGAAAAGACATTAGACAAAAAACTGCATATTCATTTTATCGGCATTGGCGGCATCAATATGAGTGCTCTCGCCAATTTTTCTTTAACAAGGGGCCATACAGTCTCCGGATCCGACTCCAAGGAGAGTGAACTGACTGAGGAACTGCGTGCGCAGGGCGCCACAATCTATATCGGACAGCGTGCGGAGAACATCTCGGAAGATACGGACCTTGTCGTCTATACCGCAGCTATCGGTGATACCAATCCGGAGCTGATGCGTGCAAGGGAACTGGGCATCGAGACGATCCCAAGAGCCGAATTCCTGGGCTACGTCATGAAGCAGTATGAGACGGCGATCTGTGTTTCCGGCACACACGGAAAGACGACCACCACTTCCCTTCTTTCCCAGATCCTTCTGGACGCGGATGCGGACCCGACGATCATGGTCGGCGGCATCCTGCCATCCATCGGCGGGAACGCGCGGATCGGCCATTCCGGAAGCTTCATCGCGGAAGCCTGTGAGTACACGAACAGTTTCCTCTCATTCTTCCCGACGATGGCGATCATCCTGAATGTGAAGGAAGACCATCTGGATTTCTTCAAGGATCTGGATGATATCCGTGCCAGCTTCAAGAAGTTCGCGCAGCTTCTGCCGGATAGCGGCACACTCATCATCAATGGCGAGATCGAAAACCTGTCATACTTCACAGATGATCTGAACCGCCGTGTCCTGACCTTCGGCCTTGACGGCGACTTCGATTTTACGGCGAAGAATATCACCGCCAACGAATACGCGTGTGACGCCTTTGACGTGTATGACAAAGACGCGATGGTCTGCCATATAAGCCTGCAGATTCCGGGGCGCCACAATGTTTACAATGCCCTCGCAGCGATTGCCGCAGCTTCTGCATTAGGACTCCCGCTGGACCAGGCTGCAAAGTCGATCTCTTCGTTCCGCGGCGTAGACCGCCGGTTCGAGTTGAAAGGCGTGGTGAATGGCTTTACCATCATCGACGATTACGCGCATCATCCGGATGAGATCCGGGCAACGCTGACTGCTGCAAAGGATTATCCACATGAGAAGCTGTGGGTCATTTTCCAGCCGCACACCTACTCCCGTACGAAGGCATTCCTGGATGAATTCGCGGATGCGCTTTCGCTGGCGGACGCGGTTGTATTAACGGATATCTACGCTGCAAGGGAGCAGAATG
>JAFZKG010000094.1 GCA_017553695.1 Lachnospiraceae bacterium | reverse complement strand
TCGTGGCCTTCTGGCCCACCAGCGTTGTCGGCGCCATCTGTCCGCCTGTCATCCCGAAGATGGAGTTGTTTGCAAAAATGATCGTTATATTTTCGCCCCGGTTTGCGCAGGAAATGATCTCCGCAAGACCGATGGACGCCAGGTCGCCATCCCCCTGATAGCAGAACACCAGACAGTCCGGTCTGCATCGTTTGATGCCAGTCGCGACAGCCGGTGCGCGGCCATGCGCGGATCCAATGATATCCAGATCCCAGGAAACGATCCCCTGTGTGGAGCAACCCACCGGAAGCACGTAAATGGAATTGTCTTTCTGCCCGATCTCATCGATCACTTCGGCGATGATCTTTGTGGCAGTTGCATGAAGACAGCCCGGGCAATAGGACGAAGCGGTAGGCTGAATGGATTTTGGTCTTTCATATAAACTATTCATTTTCGTCCTCCTTTTCTGCTGCGAATGCGTTTCCGCTGATGATCTTTTCGATCGCGCTTCGGATATCATATTCATCCAGAAGCACGCCGCCGGAATGTCCATGCTCAAATATCGGGGCCCGGCCTTTGACTGCACGCTCCACATCTTCCACCATCTGTGCCGGGATCGTCATTTCCACATCGATCACGGCCTTCACTTTTGAATAATCCAATTTGTCAAAGCTATCTGTCGGGAACGGGAATATGGTGATCGGACGGATCATTCCGATCTTGATGCCTTCCGCACGCATGTCATCCACGACCTGATGACAGATCCGTGCTGCGATGCCATAGGCAGTAATGACATATTCCGCATCTTCAAGATAGAGTTCTTCCACCTGCACATCTTCTTTTTTCCATCTTTCGATCCGTTTCGCGAAGGTTTTATTCAGGCCTTCCAGACCGGCTTCATAGATTGGGGAGATCAGATGAGCCGCGCGCTGTTCGCCGTCCCATCTTCCCATGGACCAGGAAGACTGCGATCTCGGATCCACCTCAGCCATCGGCGGAAGTTCCACCGATTCCATCATCGCGCCAAGGCATCCATCGATCAGAATAAAGACAGGATTGCGGTCTCTTTCCGCAAAATCAAAGGCATGATAGGTGATGTCCACTATTTCCTGCACCGTACTCGGTGCAAAGACGATCAGACGATGACCGCCATGACCCAGGGCCTTCGTTGCCTGCAGATAATCGGACTGGGCAGGCTGGATGCTGCCAAGTCCCGGGCCTCCTCTGCTGACATCCACGATAAGTGCCGGCAGCTGAGCTGCTGCGAGATAGGAAATGCCTTCTGTTTTCAAACTGATACCCGGTCCCGAAGATGAGGTCATCGCACGAAAGCCGGTAGATGCTGCGCCATACACCATGTTGATGGACGCGATCTCACTTTCCCCCTGAATGAAGGTTCCGCCTACTTCAGGAAGACGCCAGCTTAAATATTCCGGGATCTCATTCTGCGGAGTGATAGGATAACCGGCAAAAAAGCGAACGCCGCCTCTAACTGCCGCTTCCGCCAAGGCTTCACAGCCTTTCATAAAACGTTTTTCTCCCATGCTAATCCTCCTTTGCAATCGTGATCGCTGCTTCCGGACAAACGCTGCTGCAGTTCAGACAGCCGACGCATTTATCCTGGGAAAGCACAACCGCCACGCGATATCCCTTGACATTGATGTTTTCATCCAGACCCAGTACGCCTTTCGCGCAATATTTCACGCAGTATCCGCATCCTTTGCAGAATTTATCGTTGATTGTGATCTTAAATGATGGGCCTGTTTTTCCGGAGAGTCCTTTCGGAAAATACTGACGATCATAGTTGGATTCGATTGTACGGACAAGTCTCGCTACGGTTGTATTGACCGGGGTCGGAACACCAACCTCTTTTCCGAGACGTTCGATCGCGCCGTTCAGAAATTCAATCTCGGTCTTTGCCTTTTTCATCATCATATCCTGCGCCATGGAAGGATAATGGAGACCGGAAGTTTTTCTTGCAGATGGAAGCACATGTCCCATGAAATAGTTCAGATCCAGTTCCACGCCAAGCTTATGAGCAACGGCAATGGCCTCTTTGATCATATCCACGCCCACCATGACAAATTCATTGTTCTCACCGGCTTCTCCGCCTCTGAGTCTGACAAGTCCGCAGGTGGCATTCACAGCCAGATTCACCAGCATCTTATTCCAGACTTCCACGTCGATGGTGTCCATATAGGAGGCACCAACACCGACGCGATTAAAGTAACTGCACAGTTCTTCGCCGAACTGTTTCTGTTTTTCCTCTTTTACCACAGCGCCAAGGCAGACGTTCACGTCACCGAAGAGTGCTCCGGTTAAAACTCCCGGTGCCTCCATGATTGCGGACATATTCAGGCATCCATAGTAGATACGGTCTGCCGGAATCGTTTCAGCAATGATATCCGTGTTGCCGACGCCGTTCTGCAGCGTGATAACTTTTGTGTCTTCTCCAATAATGTTTGCTGCGCCTTCCAGTGCCTTGCGGGTATCCGGGCCTTTCACCATAAGAAGCACTGCGTCCATCACATCGAGTTCTTTGGTATCGATGGCCGCATTGACAGGGGTTGGAGGCAGTATCACCTGCTCCTGTCCGTCTGCCGCATAGCTTTTAATGCTCACACC
>JAFZKG010000014.1 GCA_017553695.1 Lachnospiraceae bacterium | reverse complement strand
GGAGAGGTCATGAAACAATATGACATCACCGGCATCAGTGGCATAGACACCCGGAAACTGAACCGGTCGATCCGGGATTTCGGCAGCCGGAAAGTCCTGCTGACCGATATCGGGACTTCCTTGGAAGAGGGATTGGAGAAACTGAAGAAAACCACACTGCCGCACGATGCGGTTTCCCGCGTCAGCTGCAAAGAGATCTGGGAATCCTGCGGAGAAAGTGACCGCTTCCACGTGGTCGCGATCGACTGCGGCATGAAACGCAATATTGTGCGTTCCCTGAATCATAGGGGCTGCAAAGTGACGATCGTGCCGTGGGATACGACAGCGGATGTGATCCGGAGCCTGAAGCCGGACGGAGTCTTCATTTCCAACGGACCAGGGGATCCGGAGGACGTTCCGCAGACCATTAAAACCGTACGGGAACTGATCGGGATGGTTCCGGTCTTCGGTATCTGCCTGGGACATCAGATCATTTCGCTGGCTTACGGCGCAAAGACTTATAAATTGAAATTCGGACATCGCGGGGGCAACCATCCGGTCAAGGATCTTCAGACCGGACGGATCGAGATCACCTCGCAAAACCATTCTTATGCGGTGGATCCGGAAAGCGTTGGCGCGACTCCGCTTACGATCACGCATCTGAATCTGCTGGATCAGACGGTGGAAGGGGTCGCCTGCGAAAAAGACCGGGTGTTCAGCGTACAGTATCACCCGGAAAGTGCGCCAGGTCCACAGGACAGCGCGTATCTGTTTGACCGGTTTATCCGGATGATGGAGGAATAGAGCATGCCAAAGAGGACCGATATCAAAAAAGTTCTGGTCATCGGCTCCGGGCCTATCGTGATCGGCCAGGCAGCGGAATTTGATTACGCCGGAACACAGGCCTGCCTTGCTTTGAAAGAAGAAGGCTATGAAGTCATCCTGTGTAATTCCAATCCTGCCACAATCATGACCGACACCTCCATTGCCGATAAAGTGTATATGGAGCCATTGACGCTGGAATACATTGCCAAGATCATACGCTACGAGCGGCCGGATGCGATCCTGCCGGGCATCGGCGGACAGACCGGGCTGAATCTGGCGATGCAGCTGGAAAAGAAAGGAATTCTGGCCGAGTGCCGCACAGAGCTCCTCGGCACAAAGAGCCGCTCCATCGAAATGGCAGAGGATCGCGATGAATTCAAACGTCTCTGCACCGAACTGGGCGAACCGGTCCTGCCTTCCGACATTGCGTCTTCGAAAGAAGAAGCAATTGAAGTGGCAAATAAGATCGGCTATCCGGTCGTCCTTCGGCCGGCCTTCACCCTTGGCGGTACCGGCGGCGGATTCGCAGATAATGAAGAAGAGCTGCTGGGACACATCCGGAATGCATTGGAGCTTTCGCCGGTGCACCAGGTCCTGGTCGAAAAGAGCGTGAAAGGCTTCAAAGAGATCGAATATGAGGTGATGCGGGACCATAACGATACTGCCATCACCATCTGTAATATGGAAAACCTGGATCCGGTCGGGATCCATACCGGAGATTCCATTGTCGTCTGCCCGTCCCAGACACTGACGAACAAGGAATACCATATGCTGAGGGACAGCGCGCTGAAGATCATCCGGGCGCTGCGGATCGAGGGCGGCTGCAACGTGCAGTTCGCGCTGGATCCAAACTCCTTCCAATATTATCTGATCGAAGTGAATCCGCGTGTATCACGGTCATCGGCGCTGGCATCAAAGGCCAGCGGCTATCCGATCGCGCGTGTTTCTGCGAAGATTGGCGTGGGCATGACGCTGGATGAGATTCAGATCGCAAATACGCCGGCTTCTTTCGAACCGGCACTGGATTACGTGGTGACCAAGCTCCCGCGGTTTCCGTTTGATAAATTTGCCGACGCCAACAATTCGCTTTCCACACAGATGAAAGCTACCGGTGAAGTCATGAGCGTCGGGAGGACCTTTGAGGAGAGCCTTCTGAAAGGGATCCGCTCCCTGGAGATCGGCACCTTCCATCTGTATCTGCATAAGTTTAACGGATGGACCAAAGAAGACCTGCTGGATTATATCCGCATCGGAACGGATGACCGTATCTATGCGATCGCGGAGCTGATCCGCCTGGGATGCACTGTGGATGTGATTGCGGATGCAACGGCGATCGACCGGTTCTTCCTGCGCAAAATCCGGAACATTATCGCGATGGAGAGCGCACTTTATACCGCAAAGGATGATCTCGATATGCTCCGGGAGGCCAAGAAAATGGGCTTTTCCGATAAAGAGATCGGCATCATCTGGGGAAAAACCGAGATGGAGATCTATGCACTGCGCCGCCAGCAGGGCATCATGCCGGTCTATAAAATGATCGATACCTGCGCATCGGAGTTCGAAAGCTATATCCCGTATTTCTATTCCACCTATGAGGAAGAAAACGAATCCCGCGTATCCGACAAACGGAAGATCGTCGTGCTGGGTTCCGGACCGATTCGGATCGGTCAGGGCGTAGAGTTTGATTATTCCACCGTCCATGCCGTGCAGACGATCAAAAAGGCCGGCTACGAGGCGATTATCATCAATAACAACCCGGAGACGGTATCTACCGACTACACCTGCTCTGATAAACTGTATTTTGAACCGCTGTGCATTGAGGACGTGATGAACATCATCCTGCTGGAGCAACCGGAAGGCGTGATCGCCACCCTGGGTGGACAGACCGCCATTAATCTGGCCGACCTTTTGAAAGAGCGCGGCGTGAAACTGATCGGAACGGACTGTGATGCGATCGACCGGGCCGAAAACAGGGATCTGTTTGAAAAACTTCTTTTATCACTGGATATCCCGCAGCCAAAGGGACAAGCCGTGAACAGCATTGAAGCCGGCATAGAGGCGGCCAAAGAGATCGGTTATCCGGTTCTGGTCCGTCCAAGCTTCGTTCTGGGCGGCCGTGCGATGCAGATCGTCGCACAGGAAGCCTCCATGTGGGATTATCTGAAAACCGCAGTGGAGATCGACGAGGATAAACCGGTCCTTGTGGATAAATACATCAAAGGAAAAGAAGTGGAAGTTGATGCCGTCTGCGACGGGCGGCAGGTGTTTGTACCGGGCATCATGGAACTGGTGGAGCGCACCGGCGTTCATTCCGGCGATTCCATCAGTGTTTATCCGCCTTACAGCCTGTCCGAGAAGGTGAAGAATACCATCCTGGATTATACAGAAAAACTGGGCCTTGGCATCGGTATTGTTGGCCTGTTTAACATTCAGTTTATTGTGGATCCATCAGAGAATGTTTATATCATCGAGGTAAATCCGCGTTCTTCCCGGACGGTCCCGTTCCTTTCGAAGGCAACCGGATACAGCCTTGCCGATATCGGCACGCTGGTCATGCTTGGCCTGACGCTGAAGGAACAGGGAATCTTCGTCCGTTATCCGGAAGAAAAGAAACGGTATTACGTAAAAGTACCGGCATTTTCCTTCTCCAAGTTGAGAGGGATGGATGCATACCTGTCACCGGAGATGAAATCTACCGGCGAGGCGATCGGATATGATGAAAAGCTGCATCGGGCGATGTACAAAGCCATGATTGCATCCGGACTAACGTTGAAAAACTACGGCACAGTGCTTGTCAGCGTGGCAGATGAGGATAAACGCGAGACCGTTCCACTGATCCGGCGGTTCTACAATATGGGATTTAATATCGAGGCAACCACGCTTACCGGAGAAGTGCTGAAAGAGCACGGCATCCGAACCCGTATCCGGCTCAAACCGAATGAAGGCAGTGAGGAAGTGCTGGATTCCATCCGTGCAGGCTACGTCAGCTATGTGATCAATACAAGAGCAATCCTGTCGGGTCTCCATTACGGAGATGGCGTGGCAATCCGCCGATGCGCGGCACAGAACAATGTCACGATGCTGACATCACTGGACACGGTGCGGATGGTACTGGATGTTTTAGAAGAATTGACATTAGGTGTCTCCACGATCGATGCGGAGTAAAGGAGGAAGAAATGCACTTTACGAAAATGCACGGACTCGGAAATGATTATCTATATGTTTACGGAGAGGTGCCGGATAATATCTGCGAGCTGTCGCAGAAGCTGTCGGACCGTCACTTTGGCGCCGGCTCGGATGGCATGATTTATATCTCCCCGTCTGCAATTGCCGATTTTAAGATGCGGATCTTTAACGCGGACGGCAGCGAAGCAATGATGTGCGGCAACGGCATCCGCTGCGTCGGGAAATATGTTTACGATAAAGGATATACTGATAAAACAAAACTGTTGATCGAGACGCTGTCCGGTATTAAAACGCTGACACTGCAGACCATGGGTGGCAAGGTGAAGTTTGTCACCGTCGAGATGGGACAGGCAGAGGTAAAGGAAGACCTTGATCTGGAGATCCCATCCGCGACGCCGGCAACGGTCCGATGCACGCCGGTCTCTGTCGGCAATCCGCACGCGGTCATTTTTGTAGAGGATGCCGAGGCGGTTCCGCTTGCTGATATCGGTCCGCTGATTGAACATCACGAGGCATTTCCGGGAGGCACGAACGTTGAGTTTGCCCAGGTGCTTTCGGAGAATCGGATCCGTATGCGCGTCTGGGAACGTGGCAGCGGCATCACGATGGCCTGCGGGACCGGGGCCTGCGCCACCGCGGCAGCAGCCGCCAGCAAGGGACTATGCGTCGTTTCTTCGCCAATTTCAGTGGAATTGGACGGAGGCACACTGGAAATAACAGTGGCCCCGGATCATACCATTGGTATGACAGGCCCGGCGGCAACGGTTTATGAAGGAGAGGTAACGGAATGATCACACCAAATACACATTATGCGGATCTGAAGGAATCGTACCTGTTTTATAATATCGCGCAGAAAACAAAAGCCTATCTGGAGGAGCATCCGGAGAAGCACCTGTACCGCATGGGAATCGGCGATGTCTCGCTTCCTTTATGTGATGCGGTGATCACAGCGCTTCATGAAGCGGTGGATGACCAGGCAGATAAAGAGCGCTTCCATGGTTATATGCCGGAATGCGGAGACCCGGGACTGCGGGAGATTCTGGCTGCGCATTATGCAAAACGCGGGATCCATCTTTCCCCGGACGAGGTGTTTGTTTCCAGTGGCGCCAGCGATGAGCTGGGCGATATTCTGGATCTGTTCGATCGGAGCAGCAGCGCGCTGGTCATTGAGCCGGCATATCCGGCTTATGTGGACGCGAACGTCATGGCCGGCCGGAAGATCGTGCATCTGCCAGCCGGAAAGGAAAATGGATTCCTGCCGGAACCGGACGAGAACGCGAAGGCAGACATTTTGTATATCTGCTCTCCGAATAATCCGACCGGCGCGGTTTTCAATCGCGAGCAGTTGCAGCGCTGGATTGATTTCGCCAATGCAAATGGTTCGGTGATCCTGTTTGACGCAGCCTATGAGGCGTTCATTGAAGATGAGACGTTGCCGCATAGTATCTTTGAACTGGAAGGCGCCCGCACCTGTGCCATTGAAATCTGTTCCCTGTCGAAAACGGCAGGCTTTACCGGCACAAGGCTGGGCTACACGGTGATCCCATCAGATCTGGTCCGTGCAGGCATGAAGTTTAATGAAATGTGGGTTCGCAACCGCACCACCAAGACAAACGGCGTATCCTATATCCTGCAGAAAGGCGGAGCAGCTGTTTTCACGCCGGAAGGCCATCAGCAGATCATGGAGAACATCCGGTTTTATAAAGAAAACGCAGCAATCCTGATGGAGGCGCTGGATCAGCTTGGCATCTGGTACTGTGGCGGCAAGAATGCCCCGTACATCTGGATGGAATGCCCTGATGGCATGGGCAGCTGGGAACTGTTCGATTATCTGCTGAAGGAGATCCAGGTCGTCGGCACGCCGGGAGAAGGGTTTGGTGCCTGCGGGGAAGGCTATTTCCGCTTCTCCACCTTTGGCAACCGCGAAGATACGATCGAAGCCGCTCGCCGGCTGAAAGAGTTGTTTGTGAAATAGCATTCGAAAGCGGCTAAAAGACATTTAAAAAATTAATTCAACCTGTAGAGGCATTTGTATTAAATAGGGGTGAAAAGTTTTTTGAAATATTCACCCCTATTTTGGCGTTTTGCTGTACAGGTTGAAAATCAGCCATTTTTGGCTTTTTGAGGCGAAAATATTTCATCCCTATAAGTGGCAAGTGGCGTATAGGGATGAATTGATATCGCAACACGCAAATAGGGGTGAAAAATCATAAAAAAACGAGCCCGGGTTGACCGGGCTCGTTTTTTGTCCGAAGACAGATATTAAAACATTGAAAAAATCGCTTATCTCCGTGATTTCGGATCTTTGTACATCGGACGTGTCACATAACTGGTATGCAGCAGTTCGTGTGCCTTATGGCTGCCCGGCTCACCCAGGAATTCCTCGTAAAGCGTGATGATATCCGGGTTCTCATGAGACTTCCGTAACGGACGGTCTTTGTCCAGTTCGTACAGAGCCTTTGCACGGAGAGCCTTGATGTCCACAAAGTTCATGATTTCTGCCGGCTGTTTCGGCTGTCCGCCGCCGTTCACGCAGCCGCCCGGACAGCACATGATCTCAATGAAGTGGTAGTTCTTTTCACCGCTCTTCACCATGTTCAGCACTTTGTTCGCATTTGCGGTGCCGGAGCAGACGCAGATGTTCACATCCATGCCGGCAACATTGTAAGTTGCTTCCTTGATGCCGTCCGTTCCGCGGATCTCTGTGAATTCCAGATTCTCCAGTTCTTTACCGGTCAGCTTTTCGACTGCAGTACGCAGAGCTGCTTCCATAACACCGCCGGTTGCGCCAAAGATGACACCTGCACCGGTGGATTTTCCAAGCGGATCATCAAAAACACCCTCCTTCGGAAGTTTCGGGAAGTCGATATTCGCACGTTTGATCATTCTTGCCAGTTCACGGGTGGTCATTGCATAGTCCACATCCGGCATACCATTGGCCGCCTGATCATCTCTGCCGATTTCGAACTTCTTAGCGGTACACGGCATGACGCTTACCATGACGATATCCTTCGGATCGATGCCTTCTTTTTCGGCGTAATAGGATTTTGCAATTGCGCCGAACATCTGCTGCGGGGATTTGCAACTGGAAAGATGCGGGATCATATCCGGATGATAGTGCTCGCAGTACTTGATCCATCCAGGTGAGCAGGAGGTGATCAGCGGAAGCTTGCCGCCGTTCTGGACTCTGTGGATGAATTCATTTGCTTCCTCCATGATGGTCAGGTCAGCAGAGAAGTTCGTATCGAATACTTTTGCGAAGCCCAGTCCGCGCAAAGCGTTGATCATTTGACCTTCCACGCCCTCGCCGATCGGCATACCGAATTCTTCGCCAAGGCCTGCGCGGACAGAAGGAGCAACCTGTACGATCACATGCTTGGTCGGGTCTTCAATTGCCTTAAATACTGCAGCTGTGCAGTCTTTTTCTGCCAACGCACCGGTTGGGCAAACCGTGATGCACTGTCCACAGCAGACGCAGCTGGTATCGACCAGGCTCATATTAAACGGGCTTCCGATATAGGTATTGAAACCTCTTTCGTTCGGCCCGATAACGCCGACGCCCTGATTCTTCTCACAGACTGCGGTACAGCGTCTGCACAGGATACATTTGTTATTATCACGGACCAGATGCACTGCTGAGTGATCCAGTTCGTATCTTTGCTTTTCTCCGTCGTAGATTGCATCTTCCCGGATATCATAGAGCCGACAGAGTGACTGCAGTTCGCAGTTGCCGCTGCGGACACAGGAGAGGCACTCCCTGTTATGCGTTGATAACAGGAGCTGCAGATTCTTGACACGGGAATCAATGACCCGATTAGAATGCGTGAAGATCTCCATGCCTTCGGAAACCGGGGTAACGCAGGAAGTGACCAGACCTTTTGCGCCTTTCACTTCCACGACGCACATACGGCAAGCGCCGATCTCGTTGATATCTTTCAGAAAGCAGAGAGTCGGGACGTGAATGTTTGCCATGCGTGCAGCTTCCAGAATGGTACTGCCTTCCGGAACCTGATAATCAATGTTGTTGATTTTGATATTAACATCAGCCATTTTTCTCTCCTCCTTTCTCAGACTACTTCTACGGCTTCTTGCTTACATGCCGAGATACAAGTTCCGCAGCGGATACAGATCTCCGGATTGATGACGTGAGGTTTTCTCAGCGAGCCGAAGATTGCGCCGGTCGGACATTTGCTCTTGCAGAGGCCACAGCCAACGCAGAGATGCGCATTGATATTGAATACAAGCAGATCCTTGCAGACGCCTGCCGGACATTTCTTGTTCTTGATATGGGCCTCATATTCGTGACGGAAGTAGCGCAGGGTAGAGAGGACCGGATTCGGAGCTGTCTGGCCAAGGCCGCAGAGCGCATCCTCTTTGATATAGGTGGCCAGTTCCTCCAGATGCTCCAGATCTTTCATCGTTGCATCGCCGCTGACGATCTTATCCATGATCTCCAAGAGACGTCTGGTTCCGATCCGGCATGGCGTACATTTTCCGCAGGATTCATCGACCGTGAACTCCAGGAAGAACCGCGCGATATCGACCATACAGTTGTCCTCGTCCATGACGATCAGACCACCGGATCCCATCATGGAACCGATTGCGATCAAGTTGTCATAATCGATTGGGACATCGTAGTTTTCTTTTGAAATACAGCCGCCGGATGGACCACCGGTCTGTGCTGCCTTGAATTCTTTTCCATTCGGGATGCCGCCGCCGATCTCTTCGATGACCTCGCGCAGCGTGGTTCCCATTTCGATCTCCACAAGACCGGTATTGTTGATCTTGCCGCCGAGCGCGAAAACCTTAGTGCCTTTGGACTTTGCGGTTCCCATGGAGGCAAACCATTCGGCTCCATTCAGGATGATTCGAGGAATATTTGCCCAGGTCTCGACGTTGTTCAGGATGGTTGGTTGCTGGAACAGACCTTTGACTGCCGGGAATGGCGGACGAGGTCTTGGCTCGCCGCGGTTTCCTTCGATGGAAGTCATCAGTGCGGTCTCTTCGCCGCAGACAAATGCGCCGGAACCTAACCGCAGGTCGATGTCAAAACTGAAATCCGTTCCGAAGATATTGTCGCCCAATACGCCAAGTTCTTTTGCCTGTGCGATTGCGATGCGCAGACGGGCAATTGCGGTTGGGTATTCTGCTCTGACATAGATGTAACCCATGGAAGCGCCGATCGCATAACCGGCGATCGCCATTGCTTCCAATACAGCGTGCGGATCTCCTTCCAGAACTGCACGGTCCATGAATGCGCCAGGGTCACCCTCATCTGCGTTGCAGCAGACATACTTCTGCACGTTGCCGCGGTTGCCGCTGGCAAATTTCCACTTCGTGCCTGTCGGGAATCCGGCACCGCCACGGCCTCTCAGACCGGAATCGATCATGGTCTGGATTACGTCATCCGGAGTCATTGTGGTCAGAACTCTGCCGAGTGCCTG
Source organism: Lachnospiraceae bacterium (assembly GCA_017553695.1). Lineage (GTDB taxonomy): Bacteria > Bacillota > Clostridia > Lachnospirales > Lachnospiraceae > RGIG5612. Next base: position 8,232 of record JAFZKG010000014.1, on the reverse strand, counting down.
ATAGCCGTCCGTAGCGATGTACTGATCGATCTGCTCCGGATCGATCCTTCCACAGTTGCGCAGTGCGATCCGGTGCTGTTTTTTATAAAAGATGGTCTCTTCCAGACAGGTTGCAATCTCTTTTGTACCGGACGGAAGAACCGTGCCGACCACATATTCTGCAACCGGGGTCCCGCCGAGCAGATGCTCTTTGAAAATGATCTCGGCTTTTTCCGGCGTTACTTTTACATATGTTGTTTTTTTCTGATCCGGCGTGATGACCTCCACGATCGGTTCATACTGGCAGATGCCGATACAGCCGGTCTTTGACACGCAGATATTATCATTCCCTGCAGCAAGCGCGGTCAATGTTTCCATAACAGGAACAGCTCCGCTGGCAATACCACAGGTCGCTAAGCCCACAAGAACACGCGTTTTTTCCGTCGATTCCAGAACATCGGACAGAACGCGTTCTTTGATGCTGTTTAAATCTTGCAGTTTCATCGAATCTCCTCCTTGTTATTGATATTTTCCAATGATTTCCGGAATATCCGCAGGAAGGACACGACCGTAAACATCGTCGTTGATCAGCATGACAGGAGCAAGTCCGCACGCACCGATACAACGACAGGTGTCAAGGGAGAATGTCCGGTCCGCGGTACATTGGCCAGGCTCGATGCCCAGAGTTTCCTGAAGGCAGTCGAGTACTTTCCGCGAGCCTTTTACATAACAAGCAGTTCCGAGACAGACGGAGATCTCATAATCCCCTTTCGGATAAAGATTAAAGAATGAATAAAAGGTCACAACGCCGTAGATTTTTTCCAGCGGAACATCCAGCCCCTTGGCAACAACCATCTGAACCTCGATCGGAAGATATCCGTAGATGTCCTGTGCCTGCTGGAGGACCGGGATCAGCGCGCCCTTTTCCTCTTTGTACTTTTCGATAACGGCCAGCAGCTTCTCCTCTAATGCCGGATCGTTATTGAAAGGTACCGCATTTTGTGCAGTTTTCATGCAGCCTCCTTTCCCATGATGCAAATGATGCACAAATGGAATCACAAAGTTTCATTACACCAGTGTTGATTATAACAAAGGGATATTTAATACGCTACTTATATTGAGCCTTAATAATAAAGAAAATATTATTTTTATAGAAATATGATTTTTTTACAATTCGGATGGAAATGATTTCAAATTGTAATCTGGAAAGAAACGTGATATGATACTCCCTGTACTGGAAGCGTAGCTCAGCCGGGATGAGCGTTCGCCTCACACGCGAGAGGTCACGGGTTCGAGCCCCGTCGCTTCCATTTTTCAAGAGTGAGCCCGCACAGAAAGGGCTCACTTTTCTTTTCAAGGAGGATGCTATGAGATTTGTGATCCAGAGAGTGAAACACGCATCGGTTACGGTTTATGATGAGGTAACCGGCGAAGGAAAAGTCACCGGGAAGATCGACAAAGGATTTATGGTTTTGGTCGGTGCCTGCCAGAACGATACCAAAGAGATCGCGGATAAGATGGTCCGCAAGATGACGGGTCTTCGGATCTTTGAGGATGAAGAGGGCAAGACCAATCTCTCTCTTACCAGTGTGGGTGGAGCCCTCCTTCTGGTCTCACAGTTCACGCTGTATGCGGACTGCAAAAAAGGAAACCGGCCGAGTTTCATCAACGCGGGCGATCCGGCGCATGCAGAAGAACTGTATGAATATGTGGTTGCGCAATGCCGCGAGGCGGGATTCGAAACACAGACCGGCATCTTCGGTGCGATGATGGATGTGGATCTGGTCAACGATGGTCCGTTCACGATCATTTTGGATTCGGATTCGTTGTAAAACGTGGTCTTATGCTTTGGGGCATATTGCAGGCTTAATTTGCGAGTGCTATACTACATCCAAATGGTGAAAATTGGAGGAGGATATTTGAAATGACACTGACACCAAGAGAAAACTATCTTCGCATGCTGAATCGTGAGATTCCGGAATATGTTCCGTCTGCTTATGATAATTATCGTGACATGGTCAGCGAAGAACTTCTGACACCGGTATTTGCACCGGAAGGTACGATCATCACGTCCTTCGGCGTGGAATATGTCGGAAGTCCGGACTTTAATATGGGTGCAATGCCAAACCCGAACAAGATCATCCTGCCAGAGATCACGGAATGGGATAAATACATCATCAAGCCGGATGTTTCCGACCGTGACTGGGAATCCTATTATAAAGCTCAGGAGGGGAGATGGGATCGGAAAAATCATGTCCTTTCCATTGGCGGAGGGGATTACTGGCTGACGGCAGTATCCTTTATGGGGTTTGAAAATACGGTTTTGGCGATGTATGAAGAGCCGGAATGCTTCAAAGAGATGTTGGAGTATGTGTCCGAGTTTTATATCGAGGTCATGAAACAGGAAATCTATTACTGCAAGCCGGATATTTTCGGCATGATGGATGACGATGCTGCGTATAAAGCTCCATTCTTCTCCGTAGATATGTACCGTGAATTCTTCAAGCCGCTGCAGCAGAAACACATCGACCTCGCCAAAGAAAACGGGATGCTTGTGACCCGTCACGACTGTGGCAAATGTGAGCAGTTCGTTCCGGACTGGATCGAGATGGATGTCCGTGCATGGACACCGGCACAGATCACCAATGATCTGAAGGGAATCAAGGCAAAATACGGCAATAGAATTGCACTCGAAGGTGCATGGGACAGCCAGGGGCCGCTTGGTCGTCCGGATTGTGACATCCAGATGCTGAAAGATGCGCTGGCGGAATATGTGGACACTTTCGCGCCAGGCGGTGGATTTACTTACAGTCCGCATCTGAGTGGTGTGGATATGAAGGATCCGCAAGTCGTTGAGCGCAACAAGATCATCCGTGATTTCTATGAGGATTACGTCCGTAATTATTACAAAGATCACGGAGAGTATTAAAAAACAAAAAAACGAACTGCCGCACTCATTTGAGCGCGGCAGTTTTTATATGTGATATATTCAGATAATGGAACACTTTATGGCTGTGGAGGAGCACCGCCAGGACCACCTGGCATTCCATCCGGAGGCATTCCGCCAGGACCGCCGGGCATTCCATCCGGAGGCATTCCGCCAGGACCACCCGGACCACCAGGTCCGCCCATCTGCATTTCCATCTCGATATACTGATCGCTGATCGTCATGGTTCCGTCTTCTGCAACATTCAGCCAACCAACCAGAGCAAACGCCACATCTGTGATCACTGCACCGCTTGCAGGGTCTTCCTGTGTTGCACCGACGATGTAATAGTTCTGTCCATTCAGGGTGAAACTTGCATATTTGCCCATGCACTCATTCCGATAGGTCTGCCCGATGACCCAGTCTTTGGAATCGACCATTCCGATCGATCCGCCGCTGGTAAGATCGCCGGCTTCTATGGAAGTGCCATCATATGGAACACCGTCTACATAAAGCGTTGCGCCATCAGCGAGTTTGATGGTTCCGTTATTCACAAGACCTTTGATATAGCAGTCACTGCTGATGTTCCAGGTTGCGCCTTCTTCCAGGGTGACCAGGACATTCGCACCGGACATCACTTTGTTGATCACATGAGAAATGATGTAGTACTCATTCATGGTGAATTCATTGACCTGAATGTAAGCAGCCTGGGATTCATCGGTGGTAATGGCTCCGTTTGCGTCTAACAGTGTGTATTTCACGGTGCATGCTGTACCGCCGTTCGGCGCGATCCCGTCTCCATATTTATCTGCCAAAACCCGCAGGTATTCCACCGCTGCTTTGGAATATGGAAGCCCATGGATCGTGGAAGCAGAAGAGATATTGCCGTTCAATGTCACGCCGCTGCCAATGTTGACCATAAGGCCACCGGCAGTCGTATCTTTTCCTGTTCCGGATCCGTTGAAGATATCGCCGGTATAGGTTATGGCCGTGCTATCTGCATCCGTTTCCAGACTTAAGGCGGTATTGTAAGAACCTCCGGTCTGAGGAGTCACAAATCCTGCTTCATTCGGATCTGAGAATCCGGAAGAGAATGTCGGCATTCCCCATGCGGATCCATCCCACTTTGCAAATCCCTGAGAACCATCGGTATCACCGCCTCCTCCGCTTGTGCCGTATCCGTCATCGTCATCCATCATCTGGAAGAGGATGCCGGATTTCGGATTCAGCTCTGCGCCGGAAACGATATAGTCAGATGCCTGTGCACCGCGGACCAGGATAACGGCTTCTTCTGTATTCCAGACAGAACCAGCATCCAGGATCACTTCTTCGGCACCCTGATGGTCCATGACACCGAATACGGAATTCACGACCGTATTCTGTGCTTCTCCGGTATAGGTGTAAACAGCCTGATCCGTTCCTTTGTTTGAAACAACAAGACCATTGGAAGAAGCGCCATAATAGGTCGGGCCTGCGCCGGTCAGGATCGTTGCATAAGTCGTTCCATCAATAAGTGCTCCATAGAAGTACTCATAGGAATTGCCGATGTTGTAAGTTCCGTATCCGGAACCGTAATTTCTGTCATAACCGAACAAAGCAGCGCCGCCATTCATGGAAGTAGAACTGTCATTTCCAGTCTTATCTGCCCCGTCATATTCGGAGATCTTCATAGTGGAATTGATCACATTGACAGTTGGAGCAGAACAGTCATCGGTGGAAATAACTGCCCAGGAACCGGATTCAATCGTAGAATCGACCACCGTGAAAGAACTCTTTGTTCCAAGCACATTGGATGCGCGGACACCGCCATAAATGCCAAGGATCCATGGAGGAGAAAGCATATAGGCCTGAGCCGCAGTGCTTGCATACCCCGGATATGCCTCTGTCAGCGGGTTGCTGCCAGCTGTATATACATTGGAATCCTTCATAACGACATTTGCATAGGCATCCACGATCACGCCGTCGCGACCGAAGCCATCCGTCGTAATGTTTACATTATCGAGCAGAAGATCCGTTTTTGTGTTTTCTCCGCCGGTAGCCACGATCACGGCTCCGAGGCCGGTGAAATCATTTGCGTTTTTCCCGTCGGAATTGTCAGAGAAGGTCAGATCAGTATTGCTGATCACGACAGAAGTATCCGCATCGGTTCCGACAATTGCGGCAAAGCCGGTGTTGGTGGCTTCCTTTTCATTGATCGTGTCGCCAAGGTCAGAAGATACCGAAACATTTTCAATTTTCACAGCATTTTCATCCGTTGCAGCTGCATCCGCAAGATTTCCCTTGACGTCTGCGCCAGACACCAGCATTCCCAGAATGAACTGACTGGACACGCCCTTTTCCGCCCATGCCGGAATCAGGGAGCCGGTCGCCGTGACTTCGTTTTCTGCCGTCAGTTCATAAGAAGCTTTTGCAGAAGGAGCAGCAGATGTGCCGGAAGAGGCTCCGCCGTTATCTGACTTTCCGCACGCTGCCAGTGAAAGCGCAAGGATCAAAGCCACAGAAATGGCAGAGAAGCCTTTCAAAGTTTTACGTAACATATTATCCTCCTTTCATATTCGGAACGCGGACTTGAGGTCGAGTTATTATAGAGAAAACCTGTCCGCACTGGCAGTGTACATTGCTTCGGGAATAGTGACCATCAGTTTTTCAGTTGTCAGCGCACAGTATGAGGGTCCTTGACAGCAGGATCCCCACGTTTTAAAATGACGTTCTCAACGGCGATGCTGCTCGTCCCATTGCTGTTGAGAAATCCGGATGACACTCGCTCATCCAGCCGCAAAATACCATGAAATCGCGGCAAAAATCACACTTGAAAAATGAATTCTCAACGACAAGCGGAGTTTTCCCATCTCCGTTGAGAAAAGAAGCAGCTTTTCTCAACGGAATAAGCCGTATTTGCTATGCCGTTGAGAAACAGCTGAAAAATATACGTAAAAAGGAGGAAGTTGATGTTTGAAAAAGAAAAAATAGAAGAAATTCTCAACGGATTAATAACGAGAAGGGTTGCCGTTGAGAAACAGCTTTCCCAATATCCCGAAGGGGAGCTGAAAGTACGCAGACAGACGAAAAACGGGAAAGAATATACGACTTTTTATCTGGAGATGCCCAAAGAACCAGGGAAAGTGCGGCGGGAAAGAAAAACGATATCCAGGGATACAGAACGCTTACGCATTATGGCACGGAAACAATACCTGCAAACTTTATTGGAACGGCTGGATGGAAATATTGCTGCTTTACAGGAGACAATAGGTATACTCGAAAACACCTCAACGGGGGCCATCCTATCCGCATTGGATCCTGTCATCCAAAAGGAGATCGTTTTCCAAAAGCAAACCGAATATCGGATGCCGGAAGACCCGGAAGAGGCAAGGGAACACTTAGAATGGATCAAGGCACCCTATGTGAAAAACCCAAAGAACCCGGAACACTTAAAACATCGAACCAGTACAGGAGAATTAGTAAGAAGCAAATCGGAAGTATTGATCTATGAAAAACTAAAAGAATATAAAATGGCATCCAGGTATGACAGCGCACTTCAGGCTGGCAACAAGGTGATCTACCCGGATTTTACGATCCGAAGAACGGACGGAAAAATATTTTACTGGGAGCATGCAGGTCGATGTGACTTGCAGAACTATCGAAAGGAAATCCTATGGAAGATGAAAGAATATGAAAAAATAGGAATTGGTCAATGGGACAATCTGATCCTGACGTTTGATGTGGGGGACGGGATGATTGATCTTCGGGAAATCGAGAGCATCATCCAAATGAAACTGATTATTTAACGGCTTTAGTTGCGAAGAGACGTCGTTACAGATACAATTATTAATAAATTAGAACAGAAAAAAACACGAAAAAAACGGAGCAAAAATGAAAAAAGCATTCATTGGATTACTGATCGGACTATGTATGGCACTTTGTTGTGCTTGTGTCGGCGGCAAACAAGATCCGCAGGGAAACGGAAGCGCCGCACAGGAGGCACCAACCGAAACAGCGCAGCAAACAGAAAAGAACGGAGATATCTATATTCTTTTCACCAGTGATGTGCACTGTGGCATTGATCAGGGTTTTGGTTTTGTCGGCCTGCAGCAGATCCGCGACACGTTGGAAAAAGACGGCTATACAACGATCCTGGCAGATAACGGCGACATGATCCAGGGAGAGGCAATCGGAACATTCTCCAAGGGAGAGGCCATGGTGGATCTGATGAACACGATGCATTATGATGTGGCCGTTCCGGGAAATCATGCGTTTGATTTCGGAATGGATCAGTTTGATGCATTACGGGAGAGAGCGGAGTTTCCGCTGATCAGTTGTAATTTTACAAACAAAGATGGCGAGTTGGTTTTAGCGCCGTATGTGGTCTTAGAAGCAGCCGGGATGAAGATCGCCTTTGTTGGTATTACAACACCGACAACGATCACGTCTTCCACACCAAAATTTTTCCAAAATGAGGAAGGGGAATATATTTACGGCTTCATGCAGGAAGATAGAAGCGGAGAAGCCGTCTACCAGGCTGTGCAGAATGCCGTAGATGCCGCCCGTGCGGAAGGTGCCGATTATGTTTATGCAATGGGCCATCTGGGCAACGCGGCACAATACAGCCCATGGACATATGCGGATATCATCTCCCACACGAACGGGATCGATGTTTTTATGGATGGACACAGTCATGATACAGATCATGTGGTCATGAAAAATAAAGATGGCGCCGAAATCACCCGGATTGCCTGTGGAACAAAAATGGAAGGAATCTGCTACAGCCATATCTCCGCTGAAAAAGGGATCGTGGAATCCGGTCTTTGGATGTGGACGAATCCGACTGCTGTTCCGGAGTTCCTGGACATTCAAAATGAAATGACCGACGTTGTCGCACAGGCAAAAGAAAAACTGCAGGAGCAAATGAATGAGGTGGTCGGAAGTTCTGATTATCTTCTGACGATCAATGATCCGGTGGAAAAAGATTCTGCAGGTAAGCCGATCCGCATGATCCGTCGGGCAGAAACCAATCTTGGTGATTTCTGTGCAGACGCTTTTCGCGTTGCCGGTGACAGCGACATTGGCATACTGAGCGGTGGAAGTATCCGAACCAATATGGAAAAAGGAGATATCACTTATGGAATGATCCTGGGAGTCTTTCCGTTCGGAAACTCGCTGGTCGTTGTGGAAGCGACCGGACAGCAGATTCTGGACGCGCTGGAGTGGGGAGCAAAAAATGTTCCGGATGAAAGCGGTTGCTTTTTCCAGGTTTCCGGATTGACTTATGAAGTGGATGTGACAATTCCAAGCAACTGTGTTGCGGATGAAAATGGTTTGATGGCAGGGAT
>JAFZKG010000093.1 GCA_017553695.1 Lachnospiraceae bacterium | reverse complement strand
GATGTCTCCAAAGAGGATCTGAAGAAAAATTATGATAATTTGGAAGTCTTCTTTGAACTCTGGAAGGGTGAAAGCGATGTGCAGCCATACATTCCGGATATGATCCAGAATCTGAAAGATCAGGGGCTGGCATATGAGAGCGAAGGCGCCTGGGTCATCGATGTGGCGGAAGAGAGCGATAAGAAAAAACTCCCGCCATGCATCATCGTAAAACGGGATGGCTCCAGCCTGTACGCAACGACCGATCTGGCCACACTAGTTGAACGGGAAAAACTGTATTGCCCGGACTATATCATTTATGTCGTGGACAAACGGCAATCGCTCCATCTGGAACAGGTCTTCCGCGTCTCGCGGAAAGCGCACATCGTGCATGAAGGGGAAAAATTGTTCCATCTGGGATTCGGCACGATGAACGGAAAAGACGGACAGCCGTATAAGACACGTTCCGGCGGCGTCATGCGTCTGGAGTCGCTGATCAACGAAGTGAATGATGCCGTTCTGGAAAAGATGAAAGACAATCCGGAGATCAGCGAAGAAGAAGCAAAAGAGACTTCCAAGATCATTGCCCTTGCGGCATTGAAATATGGAGACCTCTCCAATCAGGCGACCAAGGATTATATCTTTGACATCAGCCGGTTCATTGAATTTGAAGGCAATACCGGTCCATATATCCTGTATACGATCGTAAGGATCAAGTCGATCCTGACGAAAGCAGGGAAAGAAACGGAAGGGCCGATCATTTATACCGGCCAACCGGCAGAGAAAGGCCTGCTGATGGAACTGTCAAGGTTCTCTGATGTGATGGAACAGGCCTATCAGGAACTGGCGCCGCATAAGATCTGCTCTTATATCTATGATCTGGCGAATGCCTTCAACACGTTCTATCACGAAGTCAAGATCCTGAGTGAAGAGAACGAGGAAAAGAAAAACAGCTATCTGGCGCTCCTTGCGTTCACGAAGGCTGTGCTGGAGCAGTGCATCGACCTTCTGGGCTTTGGCGCTCCGGAAAGAATGTAATGGAATGAAACAGGAAAACATCCGCAATTTCTGCATCATCGCGCATATTGACCACGGCAAGAGTACGCTGGCGGACCGGATCATCGAGAAGACCGGTACGCTTACCAGCCGTGAAATGCAGGCGCAGGTGCTGGATAATATGGACCTGGAGCGGGAGCGCGGCATCACGATCAAGGCACAGGCTGTGCGCGTGATCTACCAGTCGCAGAACGGACAGGAGTATGTATTCAACCTGATCGATACGCCGGGTCATGTGGATTTCAATTATGAAGTATCGAGAAGCCTTGCGGCATGCGACGGCGCCGTACTGGTGGTGGATGCGGCACAGGGCATCGAAGCGCAGACATTGGCCAATGTCTATATGGCGATCGACCATGACCTGGAAGTGATCCCTGTGATCAACAAGATCGATCTGCCAAGCGCGGAGCCGGAACGCGTCATCGAAGAGATCGAGGACGTGATCGGTCTGGAGGCGCACGATGCACCGCAGATCTCCGCAAAGAACGATATCAACATCGATCAGGTGCTCGAAGCGATCGTGGAACGGATCCCTGCCCCGCAGGGAGATCCGAACGCGCCGCTGAAAGCGCTGATCTTTGACTCCATTTATGATTCCTACAAAGGCGTTATTGTCTTTGTGCGTATAAAAGAAGGCACGATCCGCGTGGGAACGCAGGTCCGGATGATGGCGACCGGAGCGGAAGTAGGCGTGGTCGAGGTCGGCTACTTCGGCGCAGGAAAATTCATCCCATGTGACGAACTGAGCGCCGGCATGGTCGGCTACTTCACGGCATCCATCAAAAATGTGCGGGATACCATGGTCGGAGATACTGTGACATCCGCCACAAATCCGTGCGATGAGCCGCTTCCGGGCTATAAGAAAGTGCAGTCCATGGTCTTCTGCGGCATGTATCCGGCAGACGGCGCGCATTACGAAGATCTGCGGGACGCACTGGAAAAACTGAAACTGAACGATGCATCCCTGAATTATGAGCCGGAGACATCTGTGGCACTGGGCTTCGGCTTCCGCTGCGGATTCCTGGGGCTCCTGCATCTGGAGATCATTGAGGAACGGTTAGAGCGCGAATACAATCTGGATCTGGTCACGACAGCGCCTTCCGTTGTTTATAAAGTGAAAAAGACAGACGGCACGATGATCGACCTGACCAACCCGACCAACCTTCCGGATCCGTCCGAGATTGAATACATGGAAGAACCGATGGTAGAAGCGGAGATCATGGTCACGTCCGAATATATCGGCCCGATCATGGAACTCTGCCAGGAACGCCGTGGCGTTTATAAAGAAATCGAGTATATCGAAGCGACCCGTGCGATCCTGCGGTATGATCTGCCGCTGAACGAGATCATTTACGATTTCTTTGATGCGCTGAAATCCAGATCCCGCGGCTATGCTGCTTTGGATTATGAACTGAAAGGATATGAACGTTCAAAGCTGGTCAAATTGGACATTCTGATCAACCACGAAGAAGTGGATGCGCTGTCCTTTATCGTGCACGCGGATTCCGCTTATGAGCGCGGACGGAAGATGTGCGAGAAACTGAAAGAGGAGATACCGCGGCATCTGTTCGAAATCCCGATCCAGGCAGCGATCGGCAGCAAGATCATCGCAAGGGAGACGGTCAAGGCACTCCGGAAGGATGTCCTTGCCAAGTGTTATGGCGGTGACATCACGCGTAAGAGAAAACTTCTGGAAAAGCAGAAAGAAGGCAAGAAGCGGATGCGGCAGATCGGCAACGTGGAGATCCCGCAGAAAGCATTCATGTCTGTGCTGAAACTGGACGACCGGTAAAACACGATGAAAGAACTGGAACTGTACATCCATATCCCATTCTGCGCGCAGAAATGCCATTACTGCGATTTTGTCTCGTTTGCGGACAAGACGGATGCTTTCGAAGAATATGTGAATGCACTTTGCCGGGAGATGGAGTATTATAAGGAGCGGTTTGCGGAACAACGGATCAAGACGGTGTACATCGGCGGCGGGACACCTTCCCTGCTTCCGGCGGATCTGATCCTCCGCATAACGGACAGCCTTTATAAAAACTTTAACCTGACGGAAACGAAAGAAAAAAGGAAGGGCCTGTTCCTGCAGAAAAAGATCCGGCCGACCACGGAGTTCTCCATGGAGTGCAATCCGGGAACAGTGGATAAAAGCAAACTGGATGCCTACTGGAAAGCTGGGATCAACCGCATCAGTTTCGGGCTGCAGTCTACAATAGAGGATGAACTGCGAACGCTCGGGCGGATCCATACCTATGAGGATTTCATCCGGTGCTTTGAGGATGCCAGAGAAGTGGGATTCGATAACATCAACGTGGATCTGATGCAGGCACTGCCGGGTCAGGACATGATCAGCTGGCAGATGACGCTGGGTCAGGTGGGTACGTGGCATCCGGAACACATCAGCGCATATTCGCTGATCATTGAGGAAGGTACCGATTTTCATCAATGGATGAAAAAAGGAAAAACCATTTCCGGAGAAGAAAGAAACGGCATCTTCCTGCCAAACGGGGAAGTGAAGCTGCTTCCTTCCGAGGAAGAGGAACGGGATATTTATTACTTCACGAAAGAGATGCTGGAAAAGTCCGGATACAAGCAGTATGAAATCTCCAATTACGCGGTTCCGGGATTTGAGTGTCAGCATAACATCGGTTACTGGAAAAGAGAAAACTACCTGGGTCTCGGCCTGAATGCCTCCAGCATGGCAGATAATGTCCGCTGGAAGAACACGGCAGACCTGGCAGCCTATATACAGGATCCGACACAGGCAGCAGAAGAGGAAAAGAAACTGTCTGTAAAGGAGCAGATGGAAGAGTTCATGTTCTTAGGCCTTCGCCTTCGGGACGGCATCAGCCAGACCGATTTCGTGAATTGTTTCCATCAGGACATCACTCTGGTCTATGGAGAAGTATTGGATGATCTGTATGACCAGGGGATGATCACATATGAGGAAGATAACATCAAATTGACGGATAAAGGGATCGATGTCAGCAACAGAGTTCTTGCCGAGTTTCTGATCGATCCGGAATAAACACTTATGGAATTTGCTTCAACAAATTTTATATGGCTTTTTCTCCCGGCTTGCCTGGTTTTATTTTACCTGGCAAAGTGGGTTTTAAAAGACAGGGTAAGAGATCAGATCTGTAAGTTCATCCTTCTTGTGGCCAGCCTGTTCTTTTATTACATGGCCGGCCTGAAGGGGCTGATCATTCTGGTAATCTTCATCCTGATCAATTATCTGGGAGCGATCTGGCTTTCCGGTCTGGGAGAGAAAAAGAACGTCGCCGGAAAGACGGCTGTCTTTGTCATCCTGCTGATCCTGAATGCAGAGTGGCTTGCTTTCTATAAATACATCGGCTTATTCAGCGGGAGATCGATCATCATGCCGCTGGCATTCTCCTTTGTAACGTTCCAGTCCATTTCCTACCTGGTGGATGTTTACAAAAGTAAGGTGGCGGTAGAAAAGAATCTTCTGAACTACGCGCTGTTCACCACATTCTTCGGACAGCTGAGTCAGGGCCCGATCCTGCGTTATGATGATTTTGGCATGCAGATCGCCGGCAAGGAAGGCTCCTTTACGGACACGATCCGTGTGGCTGATTTTGCAGACGGTCTGAGACGGTTCTGCTATGGCCTTGCAAAGAAAGTCATGATCGCGAATACCGTGGCGGAAGCCTGCGATAAGATCTGGGAGAATCCGCAGGGGATCGGAACACCGGTCGCGTGGTTCGGACTTCTTTTATATACGCTGCAGATTTATTATGATTTTTCCGGCTATTCGGATATGGCAGTCGGCATTGGCAAGATGTTCGGGCTGAAGATCCGTGAAAACTTTGATTATCCATACACCAGCTGTTCCATTCAGGAATTTTGGAGAAGATGGCATATGTCTCTTGGAAGCTGGTTCCGTGATTATATTTATATTCCGCTGGGCGGCTCCAGATGCAGCACCGCGCGGATCTGCTTCAACCTGTTTGTGGTCTTCCTGGTCACGGGCATCTGGCACGGAGCAGACGTGACTTTCATCATCTGGGGACTGATCTTTGCGCTGTTCAGCATTCTGGAACGTCTGTTCCTCCGAAAGTGGCTGGATAAGAATCCGGTGAAGATTCTGAACTGGATCTACTGCACCGCTGTCGTGATGCTCGGATGGGTCTTCTTCCGCGCAGCCGACCTGCAACAGGCATTCCAGTATTTCCGGGAACTGTTCACATTCACCACGTCCGCACAGCATCTGACAGTGATCGGATATCTGAATGTGGACATGATCCTCGCGATCGTAGCCGGCATCCTGCTTTGCGGATTCCTGCAGAGACTGCTGAACAAAGTATATTTGAAAATCAAAGGCACCGTCCCGTTTATCACAGTGGATCTGATCGTACAGATCGCGCTGCTTGTGTGGTCGGTCTTCATGATCCTGCAGGGTTCCTACACCCCTGCGATCTATGGCAGATTTTAAGATAGAAACATGGAAAACGAAGAAAACAAGAACAACGAAATATTGGAAGAGTACGTTGAACAGCGCTACGACGGAGAGCTGGAAGAATTAGCCGCGGCAAAAGAAGCTGCTGCGGCTGAGGAGTCTGCTCCTGCAGAGTCTGCTCTTGCAGAGGAGCCGGAAGTATCTGAAGCAACTGCTCCTTCAGAGAAGCCGATCGTGGTTGAGGAATCGACGCCTGTGGAGGAGCCGAAAGTATCTGAAGAACCTGCCCCTGAAGAGGAACCAGCTGCACCGGAAGAAGAGGAAGCGGTTGCTTCTGAAGAGGAACCGGCTGCACCGGAGGCAGAGGAAGTGGCGGAAGAAGAGACCACTGAAGCAGAAGAGGTTCCGGAAGCAGAAGCACCTGTAGAAGCGCAGGACGTTCCGGAAGAAGAGGCACCTGTTGAAGCAGAGGATGTTCCGGAAGAAGAAGTACAAGTGACGGAAGAAACAGCCGAGGCAGAGGAGACTGTCCCGGAAGAAGTACCTGTTCCAGAAGAAGAGGCGACGGAAATAGAAGAGCCTACAGCGGAAGAAGAAACTGTTGAGGCAGAAGAGCCACCTGTAACAGAAGAAACAGAAGCAGACGACGTTTCAGATCTGATTATTGAAGAAGTCATCCTGGATGAGCCTGTAGTAGAAAAGGCGGTACCTGTAGTAGAAGAAACGGCTGAAGAGGAAACGGTTCCTGAAGAAGAGCCTGCAGAAACAACAGAAGAAACACCAACACAGGAGGCAACTCCTACAGCAGAAACACCGGAAACAAAACAGGAAGAACAGGAAAAGCCTGCAGAAAAGCCGGAGAAAACAAATAAGGGCGGCCATATTCTGAAAGCGATCGGGGTGGTTCTGATCCTGCTGCTCATCTTTGTGCCTGCTGTCTTTTTCCTGGTGAAAGGAGAGACCTTTAAGAAAGGCCTCATTGATTTCAAGAAGGGTCTGTCCCGTACGTACGAATCCTATTATCGGAAGGAAGTCTTTCCGAAACTTTCTGCAGCATTTGTCCCGCAATGGGCAAAACAGATGAAGCTGGAAGAAGAAAAAGCGGCAGAAGAAGCAAGGAAAAAAGCAGAAGAGGAAAAGAAAGAGGGGGAAAAACAGCCGAAAGATATCCTGGACGGCGTTCCGCAGGTACCGGAAGGACTGGAATATTTCCCTCTGTACATAGAAGACCATATGATCGTATACGGAAGGGATGACTGGCTGTATACGGCGGAAGGCACCAGTCTGGAATACTTCGCCGGTACCAACGTTCTTTCCGAAGAAGAAATGGCGGAATACGCCAGACGACTGGATGCACTCAACGAGATCTGCAAGGCAAAAGGTGTGGAACTCGTGATGGAAGTCGGACCGAATAAGGAACAGGTCTATCCGGAACACTTCCCGTCTGTCACGGTAGAGAATAAGAATAAACGGCTGCTGATTCTGGAAGAATACCTGCGTGATCACTGCAGCGTCCCGTTTGTCTATCCGATCCGGGAGCTGGCCGCCAATAAAGACCAGTTTGATACCTATTGGAAATATGATACACATTGGAACTCGACCGGCGCCTTCATCGGCATGAAAGCAATCTATCAGGCATTGGGACGGCCTGTAAATGATAAGGAATCCATCATGCGGGAGGAACCGACAAACCGGGGCGATCTTGCCGGCATTACCGGTTATGTAGATCTTTATACGGATTACATCACGGAATACAAACCGAGCGTCAGCGTAGGAAGAGAAGCCTTTTATGAATATGAGTATGACATCGATGATTACGGTGTCCGCTATACCTCTACTTCCAATACAGGGAACAAACTCCTTGTATGCGGAGATTCCTATCGGGTCTCTCTGGCGGCGCATATGTGCAAGGATTATCAGATCACTGACGTCATCCACCGGGATATCATCAGCACGGACGTGGCAGCTGCCCGGTTCCGCGCATTATCCGAAGGAGATACGATGGTCCTGATCTGCGTGGAACGCTGGGATTACAAGATGTTTGACGTGATTGGTGAGATCATTGCGGTCATGCAGGAATGATAAAGAAAAGCCTTGCAAAGCGGAAGTTCCTATGCTAAACTATCCCTTGCTGTGAAACAGATGGTCCTCTGTTACCAGATGCCAAAAGGCATCGAAGACGTATTAAGAACATCGAATTATTTTGTAGGAGGTCACACAAATGAACGAGATTATTAAGAAAATCGAAGCAGCTCAGCTGAAAGAAAATGTTGATGAGTTCCGTATTGGTGATACGGTCCGTGTTTCTGCTAAGATCAAAGAAGGTAACAGAGAAAGAGTCCAGGTTTTTGAAGGCATCGTGATCAAGAGACAGAACGGCGGCGCAAGAGAAACATTCACCGTCCGCAAGACCTCAAATGGTGTCGGTGTTGAGAAGACATGGCCGCTGCACTCCCCGGTCATCGAGAAGATCGTGGTTGTCAGAAGAGGTAAAGTCCGCAGGGCAAAACTGAACTATCTGAGAGACCGTGTCGGCAAAGCAGCCAAGGTCAAAGAGGTCTTAAGATAATCAGACCGGAACAATCAGAAAGCAAAGGGCAGTCAGCAATGGCTGCTCTTTTTATTTTGTTACATTACATGATAGTGGCGTTGTGCATGGCAAAATGGAGGAAGAGCATATATGCCAGGTATGATTTTGGCCCTTTATACATGGCAAAATGGAGGAAGAGCCCAAATGCCAGGTATGATCTGAGCACTTTTTGCATGGTAAAATGGAGGAAGAGCCCAAATGCCAGGTATAAAAGGGGCTTTTTGTACATGGCATTTTGAAGGAAAAGCATGTTTGCCATGTATTTCAAGTGTTTTTTGTGCATGGCAAATCAAAGAAACATCGCTTTTGCCATGTAAACCAGGGCAGATCCATGCATGGCAAATATTAAAAAACTAGCATTTGCCATGCACGAAAAGCCAAAAGAGATCACAGCCAAAAGATATGGAAGCAATGTCAGTAAGAAGCATAAAAATGGTGGTACTTTTGACCAGTTTTTGATAAAATAAATTGTTATGAATCTACAATGGTATCCGGGTCACATGACCAAGGCAAAACGTCAGATGATGGAAGATATCAAGCTCATTGATCTTGTCATTGAGCTTTTGGACGCGCGCGTTCCTTTTTCTTCCCGCAACCCGGATATCGATGAGATCGCGGGGAGTAAATCGCGTCTGATCCTGCTGAACAAGGCGGATCTGGCGGATCCGGGAAAGACGGATGAGTGGGTAGAGAAGTTTGAAAAAGACGGCCTCTCCGTCTGCAAGATCAATTCCCGGGACGCAAAGGATATGAAGCAGATCAATCAGATGGTGGAGAAGGTCTGTGCAGCGAAGTTCGAACGTGACCGCAAGAGAGGGATCCGGAACCGTCCGGTGCGCGCGATGGTGGTCGGGATCCCGAATGTCGGGAAATCCACATTCATCAATTCCTATGCCAGGAAGGCGGCTACAAAGACTGGGAACAAGCCTGGCGTCACAAAGGGAAAACAGTGGATACGACTCAGCAATACGTTGGAACTTCTGGACACTCCGGGGATCCTGTGGCCGAAATTTGAGGATCAGACAGTTGGACTTCATTTGGCGATGATCGGTTCCATCAAGGATGAGATCGTGAATACCGAAGAACTGTCTCTGGAGCTGATCACATTGTTGCAGGAACAGTATCCGGGCATGCTGCAGGAATACTATGGTTATCCGGACATCGATCCTGCGTATCCGGGAAAAGAGGAAGTGGCGGTCCTGGAAGCGATAGCGAAAGTAAGAGGCTGCATCGCGAAAGGCGGAGAGACGGATTATCAGAAAGCAGCTAATCAGGTATTAGAGAATTTTCGGAATGGGAAGATCGGAAGGATCACCCTGGAGAGTCCGGAAGCAGAAGCATAAATCGGAGGAATCAATGGCAGGTTTTTTTGCAAAACTTTTTAAAGGTGATGAAGCAATTGATGACGATTTCTATGAAGAAGTCGAAGAAACGTTATTCATGGGAGATATGGGCGTTACGGCAACGGATGAACTGGTTGAGAACCTGAAACTGAATGTTCTGTTCCGGGACGTCAAGACGAAGAGCGAAGCGAAAACCCATATGATCAGCAAGATTGCTGAGATCATGCAGCTGCCGGAAGACGCGTACGCTTTTGAAAAGGAAACGAGCGCAGTGCTGGTGATCGGTGTTAATGGAGTTGGAAAGACGACCACAGTCGGAAAACTGGCAAAGCGTTATTCGGATGAAGGAAAAAAAGTGATCCTTGCAGGAGCAGATACGTTCCGGGCTGCAGCAGCGGACCAGCTGAAGATCTGGTCGGAACGCACCGGGTGTTACATGATTTCCGGAAAAGACGGATCCGACCCGGGATCCGTCGTCTTTGACGCGGCACAGGCAGCAAAAGCAAGAGGTGCCGATATCCTTCTTTGTGATACGGCCGGCCGGCTTCACAATAAAAAGAATTTAATGAACGAACTCGCGAAGATCAATAAGATCCTTTCTGCGGAATTTGCGGGTGCGAAAAGAGAGAACCTGGTCGTGCTGGATGCGACGACCGGTCAGAATGCCCTTGCGCAGGCAAGAGAATTCAAGGACATCATGGAAGTGGACGGCGTGATCCTGACCAAGATGGATGGAACGGCCAAAGGAGGCATTGCTGTCGCAATCACGAAGGAACTGGGCATTCCGGTCCTTTATACCGGCATCGGAGAAGGAGCTGCAGATCTGGAGAAATTTGATCCGATGGCATACGCGGAGGGATTATTCCATGAATGATAAATATGAAGTTGTGATGGAAAGACCATCAGAGGATCTGAACAGCAAAGTGATCCTGCTGAAACATAAAAAGTCGGGCGCAAGAGTGCTCGTTCTGTCAAATGATGATGACAACAAAGTCTTCTTCATCGGATTCCGTACGCCGCCGCACGATGATACCGGCGTGGCGCATATCATGGAGCATTCAGTTCTGTGCGGCAGTGAAAAATATCCGCTCAAGGATCCGTTCGTGGAACTGGTCAAGGGTTCCCTGAATACGTTTCTGAATGCAATGACCTATCCGGATAAGACAGTTTATCCGGTCGCCAGCAGAAATGATCAGGATTTCAAGAATTTGATGGATGTGTATCTGGACGCGGTTCTGCATCCGAATATTTACCGCCATCCGGAGATCCTGAAACAGGAAGGCTGGCATTATAAGATCGAGCAGGCAGATGATCCGATCGAATACAACGGCGTCGTTTACAACGAGATGAAGGGCGTCTTTTCTTCACCGGAAGGCGTGCTGGAGCGGGAGATATTGCAGTCGCTGTTTCCGGACACTCCGTATGGAGTGGAGTCGGGCGGAGACCCGGAATTCATCCCGGATCTGACATACGAGGCATTCCTGGATTTCCACCGGAAATATTACCATCCGTCCAACAGTTATATCTTCCTTTACGGAGATATGGACGTGGAGGAGCGCCTGGCCTTTCTGGACGAGGAATATCTGGAAAAATACGATGCGATCGAAGTGGATTCAGAGATCCCGCTGCAGAAACCGTTTGAAAAAAGACATGATCTCACCTGTTATTATTCCCTCTCAGACGAGGAAGAAGAGGCGGAGAACACCTATCTTTCTTATAATGTGGTCTGCGGATCCAATCTGGATGCGCATGCTTACTACGCAATGCAGATGATCCTTTATGCGCTGGTCGATACGCAGGGCGCGCCAATCAAGGATAGACTTCTGAAGGAAGGGATCGGTAAGGATATTCTTCCATCTTATGAGAACGGGATCATCCAGCCATATTTCAGCATTGTCGCAAAGAATGCGGATCCGGAAAATGCGGACCGTTTCCTTACCATCATTCAGGAAGAGTTTCAAAAGGCAGTAGACGAAGGATTAAATGAGGATTCGCTGATCGCAAGCCTGAATTCACTGGAGTTCCGTTATAAAGAAGCAGATTTCAGCGGCTATCCGAAGGGACTGGTCTATGGCGGGAACTGTATGGAAAGCTGGCTTTACGATGACATGCAGCCGCTGCTGCATATCGAGTGCAGCGAGACATTCCATTTCTTGCGGGAGAATCTGAAGAGCGGCTATTTTGAAGATCTGGTGCGTAAATATCTGCTGGATAATCCGCATGCGTCATTCCTGATCCTTTCTCCGAAGAAGGGGCTGACGGCGCAGAAGGAGGCAGAGGTTGCCGAAAAACTGGAAGCATATAAAATGAACCTGAGTCCGGAAGAGATCGAAGCGCTGATCGAAGATACAAATGCTCTGGCAGCTTATCAGGAAGAAGAGGATCCGCCGGAAGCAGCAGAATGCATTCCGCTGTTATCCAGAGACGATCTGAAGCGGGAAACAGATCATTACAAGAATGAGGAGACGGAAGCGGGAGGAATCCCGATCATCTTCCATGAATATAAAACGAACGGGATCGGCTATCTCAGCTTGTTCTTTAACGCGGATGCTGTGGAGCCGGAGATGCTCCCGTATCTGACATTATTGAAATACGTATTCAGCTTTGTGGATACCAAAGTGCACGGCTACGCAAAACTGAATAATGAGATCAATACATACACCGGCGGACTTTCCATGGAATGCAGCGTTTATTCCAACCGGGTGGACCGGAGCAAGTATTCCATCCTGGTCGATGTCTCGGCGAAGGCGCTGCATACCAATATGCCGAAGATGTTTGAACTGCTGGACGAAATCCTGTTTGACAGTATCTATGATGATACCGGAAGACTCCTGAAGATCATCGGCGAGCAGAAGAGCCGGATTGAAATGGCACTGAATTCCGCAGGCCATGTCTTTGCGGCTTCCAGGGCGGCATCCTATTATTCCAAACCGGAATATGCCAAAGAACTGATGAACGGTCTGGAGTATTACTGGTTCATCGACCGTCTGACCAAAGAGTATGACGAGAAAAAGGAAATGATCGTTCAGTATCTGAAAGACCTTCTCGCGCAGCTTCTGGCAAGCGGATGTCTGGTCAGTTTCACCGGAGATCAGGAAGGGCTTACCCTGGCAAAAGAAGGGATCGGGAAACTGGCAGCCAAACTTCCGGCTGCTAAGACGCTCAAAGACCGCTTCTATGAAAAGATCGATGACTCCATGCTGGAGCAGAAAAATGAAGGGTTTAAGACGCCGGGTCAGGTCCAGTTTGTGGCCAGATCGGGACGATACGGCGAAGGCGGCGTAGAGGACTTTGGCACGCTGCAGGTCCTTCGGACGATCATGAGCTTTGAATATCTGTGGTTCCATATCCGTGTGCAGGGCGGCGCTTACGGCTGTATGTGCAATTTTACGAATCACGGACTGGGGTCATTTGTTACCTTCCGGGATCCGCATCTGAAACGTTCTAATGAGATCTTTGAACAGATCCCGGATTATATTGAAAATTTTGATGCAGATGAGCGTGAGATGACCAAATATGTCATCGGCACGATGAGCAATGTGGATATGCCGCTGACACCGGCAGCCAAAGGAGGCCGTGACATGATGGCCTACCTGACCGGGGCAACCGAAGAAAACATGCGGAAGATGCGGGCTGACATCATCGACTGTACCAGGGAGGACATCCGTGCGCTTGCACCGCTTGTCCGCAGGATCCTGGACGCCGGCAATATCTGCGTTGTGGGCGGAGAAAAGAAGATCACAGAAGATCAGGAACTGTTCCAGACAGTCCGCAATTTATTTGAATCCTATGAATGAGCAACAGACAAAATCCGGATATGTGGCGATCATCGGGCGGCCGAACGTGGGGAAATCCACGTTGATGAACCGTATCATCGGTCAGAAGATCGCGATCACATCCAATAAACCACAGACGACCCGCAACCGCATTCAGACGGTCTATACGGATGAGCGCGGCCAGATCATTTTTCTGGACACGCCGGGGATCAACCAGACGAAAAATAAACTGGGTGAGTTCATGCTGGATACGGCACTGCATTCGCTTGCTGATGCAGACGTCATCATGTGGCTTGTGGAGCCATCCAGTTATATCGGACCGGGAGAGCAGTACATTATTGAAGAATTGAAAAAGACCACACTTCCGGTGATCCTGGTCATGAACAAGATCGACATGGTGGAAAAAGACAGCGTCTTCGAATTCATCGACACCTACCGCAAGGCATTTGATTTTGCGGAGATCATTCCGATCTCGGCCAGGGAAGGAAGCAATGTGGATACGCTGATGGAACAGTTGTTCCGCTATCTGCCTTACGGACCTCTGTACTATGATGAGGACACGCTGACCGACCAGCCGATGAAACAGATCGTGGCAGAGACCATCCGGGAGAAGGCGCTTTACTGTCTGAACGAAGAAGTGCCGCATGGGATCGCGGTAGTGATCGACCGTTACCATGAGCGGACAACACAGGCAGGAGAGCCGATCGTGGATATCGAGGCGACGATCATCTGCGAAAAAGATTCCCATAAAGGGATCGTGATCGGAAAGAACGGTACCATGTTGAAAAAGATCGGCAGCATCGCCCGGAAGGATATTGAAAAACTGACGGAAACGAAAGTGAACCTGAAACTCTGGGTCAAAGTCCGCAAGGAATGGCGGGATAATGACGCATGGCTGAAGAACTTCGGATACTACGAGAACCGGTAGGAAAGAGCAAAGTTTGAACACAACGAAGGTAAGGGGCATGGTGATCTCTTCCATGCCGATAGGAGAATATGACAGAAGACTGGAGATCCTGACGGATTCCATCGGAAGGATCTCGGCTTTTGCGAGAGGGGCCAGAAAGCCTTCGTCCCCACTTGTTTCCATCAGCCGGGTATTTGCGTTCGGGGAGTTCGAGTTATATGAAGGAAGAAATTCCTACAGCGTGAATTCCGCGAAAATCTCCAATTACTTTGAAGAACTGACAAAAGATGTGGAGAAGACCTACTATGGATTCTATTTTCTGGAAGTGGCATCTTATTTCACGCGTGAAGGACTCGATGCGACGGAAACACTGAAACTGATCTATCAGTCGCTCCGTGCGTTGAATGTGGAAAGTTTGAGCCATCCTTTAGTCCGGGCCATCTATGAGATCAAGATCCTGGAGATCAACGGCATCTGTCCGGATACCGACCTCATAAAGGAACGATATGAGCCAGGCCAGTCGGCCCTTTATGCCGCTGATTTTGTGAAGCGGACTCCTGTGGAGAAGTTATTTACATTCAAGCTGACGCCGGAAGTGGAACAGGAATTTGCCCGCATGGCGCAGCTGCTCCTTGGACGATTTACGGATAAGCAGTTCCGGTCCCTGGAAATGCTGGAGAGTATTTCTTGAAAGCAAAGGGCAGATGCGTTAGGATAAACCAATTAATATTCGTCGCAAACCGATGACAGGAAGCCTGCCATAAACCAGCGGCGAAAATATAAATGAAGGAGAAACAATATGGAAAAAACAATGGACAAGATCGTAGCACTGTGTAAGGCCAGGGGATTCATCTTCCCGGGATCCGAGATCTATGGCGGGTTAGCCAATACCTGGGATTACGGAAATCTGGGAGTTGAACTGAAGAACAACGTGAAAAGAGCCTGGTGGCAGAAATTCGTGCAGGAAAGCCCGTACAATGTTGGCGTGGACTGCGCGATCCTGATGAACCCGAAAACATGGGAAGCATCCGGCCATATCGGCGGATTCTCAGATCCGTTGATGGACTGCAGAGAATGTCATGAAAGATTCCGCGCGGACAAGGTCATTGAAGACTACGCACAGGAAAACGGGATCACACTGGACGGTTCTGTGGACGGCTGGAGCGATGAAAAGATGGAGCAGTTCATCGCGGATAATAAGATCCCGTGCCCGACCTGCGGCAAGAGTGATTTTACACCGATCCGTCATTTCAACCTGATGTTCAAAACGTTCCAGGGCGTAACCGAGGACGCAAAAGACGTCGTCTATCTCCGTCCGGAGACCGCACAGGGCATCTTTGTCAACTTTAAGAATGTACAGAGAGCTTCCAGAAAGAAAGTGCCGTTCGGCATCTGCCAGGTTGGTAAATCGTTCCGTAATGAGATCACACCTGGCAACTTTACCTTCCGTACCCGTGAGTTTGAACAGATGGAACTGGAATTCTTCTGCAAACCGGATACTGATCTGGAGTGGTTTGAATACTGGAGAAGCTTCTGCGTACAGTGGCTGAAAGACCTTGGCATCAAAGATGAGGAAATGAGACTCCGCGATCATGATCCGGAAGAACTCTCCTTCTATTCGAAAGCAACGACCGACATCGAATTCACCTTCCCGTTCGGCTGGGGCGAACTCTGGGGCATCGCAGACCGTACCGATTATGACCTGACACAGCATCAGACATTCTCCGGCGAACCGATGGAATATTTCGATGACGAGACCAATGAGAAATACATCCCTTACGTTGTAGAGCCGTCGCTGGGCGCAGACCGTGTTGTTCTGGCATTCCTCTGCAACGCTTATGATGAAGAAGAACTTGAGGGCGGAGACGTCCGTACCGTCATGCGTTTCCATCCGGCACTGGCACCGGTCAAGATCGCTGTACTTCCCCTGTCCAAGAAGCTGAATGAGCCTGCAGAAAAACTGTATGCACAGCTCTGCAAATATTATGTCTGCGACTTCGATGACAGAGGCACGATCGGCAAGAGATACCGCCGGGAAGATGAGATCGGAACACCGTTCTGCATCACCTATGACTTTGATTCGGAAGAAGACGGCTGCGTGACTGTCCGTGACCGTGACACGATGCAGCAGGAGCGCGTGAAGATTGATGAACTGGAAGAGTACTTCCGGCATAAATTCGAATTCTAATAAGATATGACAGAAGCTGTCAAATGAAAGAAACGATGCAGCGAAAAGCAGGCAGAATCGCGATCGGGATGATCCTTGCGGGGATCATCCTGATAACGACAGCCTGCAGCAATCAGAGCAGTGTGAAGCAGAAAGCCACGTTAAATGATCTGTTCCGAAACAACAAAGAGATCGTGATCGATTGCTTCGGGGATTCCATTACCTGGGGGCAGTTTGTTTCTGTCGACCTGCAGAAAAAGATCGCGAACGGGGAGGTCGTTCCGTCCCTGGATGACGGCGGCCAGCTGTTTGAGGAATATGGGATCTACATTTCCAGTGTGTATCAAAGTGATCCAACATATCCGGAAAAACTGGAAATGACGTTGAATGAGAGTTTGCTGAGGTCCGGCTATGATTCCCGCGTGATCTGCGTGAATGACGGGATCAGCGGAGATTGGCTGACAAAAGACAGTTACCGACGCATCACTTGCGATCCGGACATCGTAGTCATCCTTTACTGCGGCAACAATTTCTATTTTGATCAGGAATATAAAGGAACACTGGAAGCAAATGTGGATGCTCTGCGTGACGCAGGATGCCTGCTGTACTTCGCCACATACCCGCTGTATCCGGACAAAGCTCATACAGAGGACTTCGCAAACGCAAACAAGTATCTCCGCAAAGTGGCAAAAAAGAAAAACATTCCGCTGATCGATACCTATGAACTGTTTGAAGAAGCAGTCGGAGAGCAGTACGACAGAGACGATCTGTTCAGTACAGATCTGATCCATCTGTCGGAACTGGGTTATGAATTACTTGGCCAATATATCGCGCAGGGGATATTTGCGGATTTGGAGATGAATAAATGATAGGACTTGGAACCATCATCAATACGGTAGCAGTGATCCTGGGAGGCATCATCGGCCTTCTGTTCGGCAAACTGATCCCGGACAGGATCCAGAAAACACTGATCATGTGCAACGGCATATGCGTGATGTTCATCGGTGTTGCCGGGGCAATGTCCAAGATGCTGACGCTGAAGGACGGTGTGTTTGATACGCAGAAATCGCTCCTGCTTGTTCTTGCGATGGTGCTCGGCACGATCGTGGGAGAACTGGTCAATCTGGAAAAACAGATCACCCGGTTCGGAGACTGGCTGAAAAAGAAGAGCAAGAGCACAGACGATAATGGTTTTACGAATGCGTTCATCACCGCTTCCTGCACGATCTGCATCGGCGCCATGGCCATCATCGGCGCCATGAACGATGCGATGTTCCATGACTATTCCATCCTGATCATGAAGTCGATCATCGACCTGGTCACCGTCTGCATCATGACCTGCACACTTGGAAAAGGCGCGATCTTCTCAGCCATTCCGGTCCTGATATTCCAGGGGATCATTACCGTGATCGCGAAACTGATCATGCCGGTCATGACGGAGACTGCGCTGGCTGATCTTTCCATGGTTGGTTCTGTTCTGATCTTCTGCGTCGGGCTCAATCTGATCCGTGACAAGAAGATCCCGGTCGCCAATATGCTGCCGGCAATCCTGTTTGCTGTCGGATTTGCCTTTATCCCGGGGCTGAACTGACAGACGTTATCTCACGGGGGCTGAAAATATGCAGAACATCCGGAAAATACTGCTTGGCGGAGACATCGGAACAGGAGAAGATTCTCTTCTTCTGCGTCTTATGAAGGAGATCCCGCTGCCGCTAGCAGGCGTCCGCACATTGATGTATCAGGACCGCATTGATCCCGATACCGGCGGCGCCGAGATCTATCTGTATCCGATCACTGCCTCCCCGGATTCCTATCCGGACAGCGTCGAAAACTTTGTCGGCTCCTGCACCGGCAGGAACCGCAAGATCAATCAGGACGTTTTCCGAAACCTCGGTGTTTCACTTCTTTCTGATATTCCGGAAGACGCAGCTGTTATCATCGACGAGATCGGTTTCTTTGAAGAAGATGTGACAGAATATACGGATCGCATCTTTTCCCTTCTGGATGATCCGGCTCATCCCGTACTCGCAGTCGCAAAAACACGTTACGAGTGTCCGTTTCTTACAAAAATCAAGACATATCCCGGCACATCTTTTTATCAAGTCACACAGGAAAACAGAGAAGATCTGTTTTCTTCTCTTTCTGAAATTGTCCGTACCTGGAACTGAAAAAAATCCTTACATTTTCTTTTTAGAAATGATATAATATGCGTGGGTAAAAGGCATTCTAATAGAAAGAGAGGAATTTGTGTTTCAAGTAGGTGACTTAATAGTTTACGGCAATGCCGGTGTTTGCAGAGTCGAGAAGATCGGACGGCCGAATGTGGCCGGAGCACCGGAAGGAATTGATTACTACACGCTGTCCCCATACTATTCACAAAACGGCACGATCTATACCCCATGTGATAATGACAAGGTCGTCATGCGGCCGGTCATTTCCAAGAAGGAAGCGCGAAAACTCGTGAAGGAGATCCCTTCTATCCAGCTCCTCATCATCCCGGATGAAAAGAAACGCGAGGAGCGTTACAAGGAGACCATGCGGACCTGCGACTGCAGAGAGTTTGTCAGCATTCTGAAAACGATTTATGTCCGAAAGCAGGAGCGCCTTGCGGAAGGCAAGAAGGTCACCGCCAGTGATGAAAAGTATTTTACTTTGGCGGAAGACAAACTATACGGGGAACTGGCCATCGCGCTCGACATGGAAAAAACCAAAGTAAAAGAATATATCAAAGAAAAAGTGGAAGCATAGATTCACACAGTAATAAAAAACAGTAGTCTGTCCCGAAGCTCCGGGACAGATTTTTTCTAAGGCAGTCTGAACGGAGCACAGTATGAGCGCTGAAGCGGCAACAGGAAATAGCCAGTACAGCAAAACCAGGGTACGCCTGATCCTGGCGGCACTGGTGCTGTATATGATCGTTTATGGATTCGGGATCTTCAAACTGATCCCGATGCAGGACGCGATCATGAATT
Source organism: Lachnospiraceae bacterium (assembly GCA_017553695.1). Lineage (GTDB taxonomy): Bacteria > Bacillota > Clostridia > Lachnospirales > Lachnospiraceae > RGIG5612. The sequence continues at coordinate 317 of JAFZKG010000093.1, read as the reverse complement.
ATTTTCATATCAATGAAGGAGCTTATGGGTATCTCAGTACGGCACAGAACTGGGTCGTTATGGTTTGTGCTGTGCCAATGGGATTCATGGTTCGTAAGTTTCCCTGCCGGTGGACATTCCCGGCGGGATTCCTTGTGGCGGCAATCGGTGTTTTGGTACAGATCACAACTCATACTTATCTGATTTTTGTGATTGGCAGGATGATCGAAGGAGCCGGGACGGGCTTTATCATGTTATCCGGCTACAGTCTGATCCTGAATCTGGTACCGGATAACCGGAAAGGGCTTTGGTCCAGTATCCTTGTCGTTTGCGCGGTT
>JAFZKG010000092.1 GCA_017553695.1 Lachnospiraceae bacterium | reverse complement strand
GGAATCCTCACCGGTCAGTGTTGCGACTGCGGAAGCATTTAGTATACCCTCCTCTTCCAGCAGATCCGTACCGGTGGCATCGCCACAGATGACTTCTGCGGATGGAAGCGCTACGGTCAGCTGTCTGCAGATGTCACGGTCCATATCCACGATCTTGAGCGGCATACCATTCTCGACTGCCAGACGGCCAAGATAATAGCCCAGGCGGCCACCGCCAATAATCGTCAGATCGCGTACGCGTCCGGTCTCTTTTCCAATCTTCTTGAAGAATTTTTCTGCATCCTGCGTAGAAGCCACAAAGGACAAGGTATCGCCTGCCTGAATCTTCGTTTCGCCGTTCGGGATGAATATCTCTCCATCACGTTTGATCGCACAGATGAAAACGCGTCCATGAATGATGTTTGCGATTTCCAGGATCTTCGTGTTGCAGATCGGCATGCCATTCTCGATGCCGCAGGTGTAGATCTGATTACGGCTTTTGGCAAAATGCTCCACCTGGTCCGCCGATTTGAAACACAGTGAATTGAACATTTCATGTGCTGCTTCGAGATCCGGGTTCACGACCATGGAAAGACCGAGGTCTTCATTGATCACGCTCATCGTATCGCGGTAGATCGGGTTGCGCACACGCGCGATCGTATTCTTCACGCCAATCTTGTTCGCGACCAGGCAGACCATCAGGTTTACCTCATCATTGTCTGTCATGGCCAGCATCAGGTCGCAGGACTCTACGCCGGCACTCTTCAGCACCGACACCGACCGTGCGTCGCCGACGACCGCCATGACATCCTGCGAATCATTCACATACGCCATGCGCGATTCATCGGTATCGATGATGGTCACGTCATGATTTTCTTTTCTCAGCTGCTCGATCAGAGTCGCACCGACTTTTCCGCATCCGGCAATTGCGATCTTCATGAGAAACCTCCTTCATGTATGAATTTGAACCGAAATATTATAGCACCGATGGCCCTTTCCGACAAGATGTTTGGTTCTCTACTGATCCAGTTTGATATCTTTCAATAGCGCCGCAAACGGGTTGTTTGGCACATACTCACTCTTGTACTCTGCTGCCTCTTCATTCAGGACTTCCTCTTCTGCCTCCTTAGCAGCCTTCATGGAAAGACTGATCTTGCCGTTCTCGATGCGGATGATCTTTACTTTCACTTTCATTCCCAGTTTCAGTACAGCCTTCGGATGCGTAATATGATTCTCGCTGATCTGCGATACATGCAGCAATCCCGACAGACCGTCGCCGATGTTAACGAATGCGCCATAGTCCATGATCTTTTCCACCGTGCCCTCAAATACCGCACCGACAGACAGACGATTGATGTTCTCCAATTTTTTCTCTGCCGCTGCCTCCACCAGGAGTTCCTTTGCGGAGAGGATCAGTTTCTTTCGTCCTTCATCTACCTCTGTGATCTGCACTTTGATCTTTTTATTCAAATATGGTTCGGTATCTTCCACATAATTCAGATCCAGTTTGGATGCCGGGATAAAGCCGCGGATCCCTTCGACATACATGATCACACCAGACTTGGTAATGCCTGCCACAGTGCCCTCGATGACGGTGCCTTCCTCCTGCATCTCCTGCAGTTTCTCCCAGGCAAACTCGGCATCTGCTTCCTTCCTGGATAAGATGATGTTGCCAGCTCCATCGTCCGGATTCGTGACAATTGCCCGGAACTGCTCCCCCACAGTCACATCAGAGAAGATGGAAAACAGCGGGTCTGCGCTCATCTCTTCTGCCGGAATCCTGCCTGGTGCATAATAATCCAGATCGACTGAAACACCTGTCTCATCGAAAGCCACCACGGTGCATTCCATCACGTCACCCGTCCGGATCTTCTTCAGAGATGCCTCAATCTCGGCAGTATAATCATCCATCGTTTCGATGATCTCCGGCTCTTTCGGCGCCGGTTCTGCAGGCGCTTTTTCTATGACTGGTTCAGTTTTTTCCTCAACTACTGGCTCAGCTGCCTCTTCGACTGTTTCGACTTTCTCTTCCACTGTCTCTGCGACTTCTGCAGCATCTTTCTCCACTCTTATGATTGTCGGTTCTTCTTTAAATCTGAATTCTTCCATCCTCCAAAACTCCCTTATATATCGTTTCTTGCGATCCGCCCAGTATCAATGTCCCGTTCAGAAAGTGGTTCCTCAATATGTCCAACTGCCAGTCCAAGTAACGGTTCAAAATCCTCCGGCAGATTCAAAAGATCGGTATGATCCAGTTCCGGAATCCTCCGCATGGAATCCAGTGCAAACCACATATAGCAGCTGCCCAGACCCATATCCACGGTGGCTAGATGCATCGCAAGGATCACGGATGTTGCGTTGCACCACTGAATGTTCGGTTCCAGATCCTGCTTGCGATGCGAAACAAAAATGACTGCCGCCGCATTATAAAATGGATCGTAGGTCTTGCTCTGCTCCAAAATCTCTGCTGCGTTGCTCACGTTGTTGATGATCGCTGCCATCTCTTCCGAATTGCTCCGGCGGATCTGCGATGCTTCCGCAATAGTCTTCAAAACTGCCTTGTCCGTCACAACGGTAATGTGCAGATTCGGATAGCGGTTGCTGCCAACCGGTGCCAGCGCGCCAGCCTCCAGGATTTTGCTGATCTCCTCTTCTGTCAGCCGCTCGTCCGTAAACTTACGGGACGACGTCCGCTTATGCATAACTTCAAAAAACTCCATGATTCCCCTTTCCGGTCATTTGACCGTCAGATCCTCCAGTGTCACATCCTTGCTCAGGACATTCATATCAATGTATTTCTCTCCGCCGGAGTATCCCTGCAGAACTGCCATATCCGTGTACTGCCAGATGGTCCAATCCTGCCAGCCTTCCATAGCGGCCGGCAGGTAAATGCTGCGGACCCACATCGGATATCCGGTCACCTCTCCTGCAAGGAAATCCCGATAACCGGCACGCGACGTGTAAATCACCGGCTTCGCATGATAATAGTTTTCCAGTTCTTCCAGGCAGGCTTCCAGTTCCCGGATGATATCTTCTTTCTCCGGCGCACCCATTCCTTTGCTGGTATAGTATTCCACGTCCACGACCGGAACCAGATCACCCGTCAGATCACCAACGGTCTCGATATAATTCCGTGCCTGTTCCACCCCACTGCTCTCAAACGAAAAGAAATGATAAGCGCCGCGTGGAAGATCTGCGGCCTTTGCATTCGCCCAGTTCGTCTGAAACATTTCGTCCGTATGCCCGGCGCCTTCCGTCGCCTTGATGTAGATGAATGAAATGTTCTGGCCGGAAAGTGCCTCCATATCCACGTCGCCCTGATAGCGGGAGATATCCACGCCAACCACATCGCCGGGCGATATGCACAGCGTGTTTACGCGGATTATTTTATTCTTTATCAGAAAAAAGAAGGTAAGAACGACCGCCGCAATAATGACCAGCGAGATGATCGCCCGAATCCCTTTTCTTTTTTTATGCATGCAAGAACTCCAAAAAAACTATTTCTCAAATTATATCAGCAGGATGGCTTTTTTTCACCCTTTTCTTTCATCGCTTTCTCTTGTTTCAACCGGTGTTCTCTGCTATATTGAATGGAGAAATGAAAGGAGCGAAGGCAAATGAATCCAAGATGTCCGAAATGCGGAGGCGAACATGTACAGCTGACCACCGAGCACTATGGCCACGGCTGCCTGTGGACCGTCATCTTCGGTGTGCTCTATATCTGCTGGCGTTTCATCAAATATATCATTGGAATGATCCTGTTTGCCATTTATGACTGGTGGGCAGCCATCCTTCATGCCATCTGCGGCAAGGGTCACAAGTGGATCTGCCGGAGTTGGTTCTCAAACCGCAGGCGTACATACTACTGCCACGACTGCGGTCACAATTTCAGCGAGTAAAAGATAAAAAGTCCGCCGGGAAGGCGGACTTTTTTTATTTGATCAAGGGATATCTTACATTCTGCTTTCTCCCGCATGCGCGATACCGGTGTATTTCGCGATATCCTCATCCAATGTGATCAGATTCTTTAAAGACAGATCATGAATATCTGAGACTCCGGAAATGCGGGCGAAGGTCTTCAGTTCCTCATTGGAAACAGTCAGATAATTGGCAACACGCTGTGCAGCCTCTTCCACTTTCAGACGTGCGCGCAATGCCGGGTCCTGGGTCGCAATGCCGACCGGACAGTGTCCGCTTCCGCAGATACGGTACTGCTGGCAGGCCGCAGCGATCAGTGCTCCGGTGGCAACCGCGATCGCATCCGCTCCCATTGCAATTGCCTTGGCAAAGTCAGCTGATACCCGCAGTCCGCCGGTAATCACCAGCGCGATATCCGAATGAATGCTGTCCAGATACTTGCGTGCGCGGGACAATGCATAGATCGTAGGGACCGAAGTTGATTCACGCAGGAAGAACGGGCTTGACCCGGTTGCACCGCCACGTCCATCGATCGTAATGAAGTCCGGTCCTGCTGCAACGGCAAAAGCCAGATCCTGCTCGATATTGCCTGCTGCCAGTTTGATACCGATCGGCCGGCCTCCGCTCCGCTCACGGAGCTCATCCACCAACGCGCGCAGATCATCTACAGTCTCAATTCCCGGATACTTGCTCGGGCTCTGGATGTCCTCGCCTACCTGCTTCCCGCGGATCTGCGCGATTTCCTCTGTCACTTTGCTTCCCGGAAGATGTCCACCCATACCAGGTTTCGTACCCTGGCCGATCTTGATCTCGATCGCATCAGATGACTGCAGGTTTTCATCCGTCACACTGTATTTATTTGGAATATATTCAAAGACGTATTTATACGCAGATGCTTTTTCATCCGGCAGGATCCCGCCTTCGCCGCTGCACATCGCAGTCTTTGCTTTTGCGGATCCCTTCGCGAGTGCGATCTTTGCCTCACGGGATAATGCGCCGAACGACATGTGGGAGATATAGACCGGGCTTTCCAACACCATTGGCTGCTTCGCATTCTTGCCTATGATCGTCTGTGTGTTGACCGGATCGCCATCATTCAGCGGCATCGGATCCAACTGTGCGCCAAGAAGCAGAATGTCCTCCCACTTTGGCAATGGAAGCAGCGTCCCCATAGCTGCATGCAGGGATTCTCCGCTGACCGCCATTTCATGGATCTGTTCCATATAACGTGCGCTTTCATCATGACGGGCGAAAGCCGTATCATAGTCCAAAGCGCTTACAGGGACCTCGGAAGCAACAACATCGGAAGGATCCTCTTCCATCAGCTGAAACTTCGATACCGGCTGCTGACAAACCGGACATTTCTCAAGCGAGGAGAACGGCTTCCCTTCTTTTTCCTCATCATAGATATATCCACAGACCGTGCAAACATATTTCATGGTGATCCTCCATTCTTAACCATTATGAAAGCGTCTACTCTGCCAATGCCTTCTTTTCAACATCATACATGCCCGGAACAATGTCGCCGGTCCAGCCTTTGCCATGCAGATAAGCCGCAAGCTGGTCGTCCGGTTCCGCGATAAAGAAATGTGTATGACGGGAGAGTTTTGATTCCACGTCATCCCGTTCGAACAAGGCGACATCCACATCTGTCGAACGGAAGCGATAACGCCCGAAATACAGCAGGAGCGATTCATCATACGGATCCTCCATCTGCGAAGGCGCGTAGATCAGGACGTCACCTGTGTAATCCGATGGGGAAAGCGCATTGATCTGTCCGATCGTTGAGGTCGGATAATCCATGCTGTCATACTTTGGACCAAACTTCCAAAAAACAAGCAGAAAGGCTACTCCCGCAATCGCTGCCACAGCCAGAGGGATCATGCGAATCGGGTTGGCCCGGCGGATCGCAAACTGGCGGAAACGGGTATTTACCTTCGCGCGTACCGGATGATCCTCCGTAAATCCATCCTCATACTTGCTGAACAAACGGAATACAAAGCAGACACAAAGGCCGCCCATATAGATGAGTTCCACCCACATGTATCGGTCAAATGCCGCAATGCGGTCCGCATTTCCCGCTTCCATCGAGAACAGGTATACAAACAGCATACCTGCCAGGTACACCACGTAGTTTCCAAGACACAGAAGCATCATCCAGAGTCCCTGTCTGGCGACTTTGTGATTGGACTTCCGGCCGCAGATATAGATAAACAGATAAAACACCACAATGGCTACAACAAATAAAACGAGATACCAAAGAGTGATCTTACGGAAGAACTCCTTTAAAATGATCCGCACCACTTCCGGGCTGCGGCTGGCATAGATCTCTTTCCAGCGTGCAATGGAAAGCGCATGCATTGTGCTCCCAGCATCCGGGAATACTGCTTTCACGTGCCATTGCCAGAACAGTTCTGCCAGAATACTGATCACCGGTGCTGCGAAAAAGCCGGCCGTCACGCGCTTTTTATCACGTGCGAACAAATAGATCAATACGGCAAATTCAGAAGCAGCATACAGGATCCCCGCCGATTTGATGGATAGGACTGTCACCATCAGCGGAATCAGGAACCATGCCTTCATTCGCAGTGAGCAATCTGACAGGATCAGGAAAAAGATGCCGGATAAAGCGCAGGCTGCCAGCAGACCGTCCACACAAAGAGAAATGATTGTAGCACTGAAAGACATCGTAACTGCGCACAGCACCATCGTCACGATCAGCATGCAGACCGACATTCCCACACGGTTCTTCTTCTCACGGAAGGTGCAACCGGTCAGAGGTGCAAAGAATACCAGGATCAGAAACGCCTGTGCGATCAGATAAAAACCCTCTGTCGTGCCGCCTGTCATTGTGGCCACATAAGCAACCCACAAGGCGGAACCCGGTACATAACTTGGGAATGTGATCAACGGATCCGCCGCAGTCGGCAGTGCCTGGTTCTCCACAATATGCCGCGCGATCACACCCCAGTGTGTGTAATCATCAATGAAAATAAAGCGGCGTCCTAAAAGATAAATAAAAAGGACAACAAGCCCGATCAAAAGAAACAGGTTCGTCCAGTTCAGAATGTCCTCCTTCCGGATCTCTTTCCGGATGAGTTCATAAACAAAGAAAAAGATTCCTGCAGCGAACAGTACCCATACCACCACGGTGATCCGCATGAACAGGCTCGTGAAAAATAAAACGGTCACAATCAAAGAGCAGGTAATGCTCATGCAGAACGCATATGAGATTCCTGCTCTCTTTTTAATGAATATGGATGACCCATAAAGGGAGACCAAAAGACATATGAAACGTGCGAGGCTGCCGATCATAAACATATATCGTTTCCGTTAGTCGATGATGGAATGCAGACGTGTAGCACCTTCTTCGAGGTCATAGATCCAAACCCACCAGCCGGTGGCGTCATCGGTTCCGCCGTAGATATTGGATTCATAACTGGAATCCGGAATAACAGCATCCGTGATCTGATAATTGATCACTCCTTTGGAAATCCATGCCAGCACATCATCTTTGGTGATATTTGTCTCCACGTTATTATCCATCAAAAACTTAGCCAGCCCCGGAAGATCGTCCAATGATAAAGTCTGCACTTTTTTCTGAATCGCATTTAAAACCCGATGTTGCCGCCATGCGCGGTGATAGTCCGTATCAAGAGATCGGATTCGGGAGAAATGGGTCGCCTGCGTTCCATCCAGATGCGCATAACCTTCATAAACAGGTATGCAGTCCGCATTTCTGCCCTCTCGGGAGATATCTTTTTTCACCATCCTGTTCAGAAGTTCCGCTTCTGCGCCGGTGATTTCTAAATCTATTCCGCCAATGTCATCCACTAAAAAGACTAAATCCTGCCAGTCTAAGGTGATGTATTTGTCAAAGCTTGTATGGAATGCATCATTGATCGTTTTTAATGCCAGTTCAGGACCGCCAGCCTGATAAGCTTTATTGAGTTTTTGGGGTTCCAGACCTTCAATCGGCACTCTGGTATCCCTTAACAGAGAAACCAAATGGATCTTCTGTTCTGTCTCATCGATAGAAACGACCATGATCATATCAGAACGGTAAATATCATCCGGCGTATATCCCACATCATCGATTCCAAAAATAACGAATTGGGTCACGTCTGTAGACAGTGGCTCAGTCTCCGGTTCTGTCGTCTCGATTTGTTTTGTGGTGTCCGGTTCACCAGCATTTTTCTGTCTCTTAGTCTTTCCGGTTATCACCAAAGTAACAATACCGGCTGCAACCACCACACAAGCAATAATGAGGATTACAAAGAGTGTTTTACGATTTTTCCTGCGTTTTTTCCTATTATTACTATTGCTCATTACTTCACTCCCATGAAATGAGTTTATTGATATAATCAGCTGCTTTATCTAAGTCATACTGCCATACCCAGGAGCCGGTCTCGTCCAATCCACCAACAACCTCTGGATTAACATCTGAATTCGGAACTGTATAAGTTGTTAAATGCATCGTCTTCATATCAAGCGGTGAAAGGATGTCATATAGATCAGAATAGAAATAGGAACTCTCAACTGTCTCCAAAAATGAATCCAGCAAATCAAGACTCTTTTCTGTCCCCAATGAGCGGACCTGACGCAGCACCGCAAACATCACATTCTGCTGTCGGTTTGCACGGTCATAATCTGAATCAATTGACCGAATCCGGGAATAGGAAAGCGCTTGAGCTCCATTTAAATGGCATTGACCTTCATGCACATATTCCTCATACGGATTCTGTTCGTTCACAATATTCGCTTCTTCCTTAGTTAATTCAATATCCACGCCATTAATCTGATCGATCAGACTGATCATCTGGGCAAAATCCACTGTTATATAATTCCGCAATTTCAAGTGGAAGTTATCATTTAAAGTATCAATAGCAAGTGATGCCTGTCCTAATTGATAGGCTGCATTAATTTTTTGCGGTTCATATCCCTTAATTGGAACTTTAGAATCTCGTAACACGGATATTAATTTTACTCCGTTTCGATCCTGATTGATGGAAACAATCATAATAGTATCAGAACGATAAATATCTCCTGGAGTATAGCCAACGTCATCAATACCAAAAATTACAAAGTTCGTGATTTTTTCTTCTTTTTTGGTTCCAGAACGACCAGAGCCTCCCGGTACTTTGCCACTATTGTCATTTTCTTCAGGTTTAGATAGCAAAACGCCCACGATCACTCCCACGGCAATAATGGCAATGATAATAATAATCGCTATGATCCATTTTTTTGTTGGTTGTTTTTTCACATTCTTTCTTGACTTCATTTATTATTCCTATCTTTATCTGCAAATTTATACCTAAATATTTTACTAGGAAAACAGGCTCGGAGCAAGATGTTTTTGCTTTCATGCCTTCCGTTTTACGAATGTATTACCATTAATCTCTCCGGAACAGATCTCTTGTATAAACCTTATCAACCACATCGCCCAGTGCAGATTCATCAAACCGATTTGCTATGATCACATCGCTTTGGGCTTTAAACTGTTCCAGATTGTTTACCACCTTTGAGTGGAAGAACTCGGAGCCATCTTCTAAAGTCGGCTCATATATAATGATCGGAATCCCCTTCGCTTTGATTCTCTTCATAACCCCCTGGATTGCCGATGCACGGAAGTTATCACTGTTTGCCTTCATAGTCAGACGATATACCCCGACTGTCCCCGGATTTTTGGCAATGATTTGCTCTGCGATGAAATCTTTGCGAACAGTATTACTCGTCACAACAGCCTGAATCATGGTCTGCGGTACATCTTTATAGTTTGCCAGCAGCTGCTTCGTATCCTTTGGCAGACAATAGCCCCCATAGCCAAAGCTTGGGTTGTTATAATGGCCTCCAATACGGGGATCCAGACAAACACCATCAATGATCATCTGCGTATCCAGTCCTTTTGTCTGTGCATATGTATCCAGTTCATTAAAATAGGAAACACGAACAGCAAGGAATGTATTCGCAAATAGTTTAATTGCCTCAGCCTCTGTCAGATGTGTCAGCAAGACTGGAATATCCTGTTTCTCATTTCCGGCTCTCTTCTCCTCGGTTCTGGCTCCCTCTAATAGGAGATCGGCAAACATCTGCGCCTGTTTTTTCTGATCATCATCACATCCCACTACGATACGTGATGGATGTAAATTATCATATAAGGCCTTTGATTCCCTCAAAAACTCCGGACTGAAGAGGATATTCCGAATCCCATATTTCGTGCGGATGCTCTCTGTATAGCCGACCGGTATTGTGGATTTGATAACCATCAGGACATTCGGATTAACTGCTAAAGTCTGTTCAATCGCATCCTCTACAGCCGAAGTATCGAAAAAATGATTCTCATCATCATAATTAGTTGGCGTTGCTATAATCACGAGTTCTGCTGACCCATACGCTGCAGCCTTGTCGGTGGTTGTTCTGAGGTTAAGTTTACGGCTTCCATTTCGTGCATCCTCAAAAAAGCGTTCAATCTCATCATCCTGAATCGGGCTGATAAACCGGTTTAACTCCTCAGCCTTTGCTTCAGTCGTTGTTATCGCCGTTACGTCATGGTTTTGGGCAAGGAGAACGGCGAGAGATAAACCTACATACCCTACGCCTGCTACTGTAATATTCAATTCTTTGTCCTCCATCTTATAGTTAAATATGTATAATAACTAAATCTTGATGATGAAATAAATTATTTATGACAAATAAACTAGTGATATTTCCTCATCGATTTGTTCTCCTAAAAACATTTCACATACACTCTTAAAGGTCTCTGTCGTTTCGGAAACATAGTACTTTCTTTTTCCAACCTGATTCCTTGGTGCTTCGAGCTCTTCCTTAACTAAAACATCTTTAATCTCACTAGCCGCTTCTTTTCCAGCCTCAATTATCGTTGACGCTGGGAATAATTCTCTGATCGCGTCAATTAACAACGGGTAATGTGTACATCCTAATATAATAGAATCCGGATTATACTGCTGAAATCCAGATAAGTAGTCCGAAACGATAGTTTTAACTACAATATTATTTCGGCTGGTATAACCATTCTCAATTAAAGGGACAAACAACGGACAGGCTTTTTCATATACAACACATTGAGAATTAAGAGCATTGATATTCTCCTTAAAAGCATGAGATGCAATCGTTGCTTGAGTCGCTAAAACGACAACTTTTCCACCTATTACTGCTGCTTTTTTTGCAGCACCAGTAATTACGCCTATAACCGGAATGTCACATATACTTCTCAAAACACTTATCGAAGTCGAACTTACGGTGCCACATGCGATCAAAATGGCCTTAACATTTTTTGACAGCATAAACTGCAAATCCTGTTTTGCAAATTCAATAATTGTTTCAGAACTATGCGATCCGTATGGAACTCGAGCTGTATCTCCAAAATAGACTATATCTTCATTAGGTAGTATTTTTGTCAATTCCTTGACTGAAGTCAATCCCCCAATGCCTGAGTCAAATACACCCACTGGCCTGGTATCCATTATGCTTCCTCCTGATTTGCTTTCTCATGTAAAGTGATCAAATCTCCAAACATACGATCTACAGATTCCGGGATATATCTTCCATAACCTTTTCTTGGAGTGAATGTCATTTCCCCGAAAAGAATGATATCTGAATTATCGCTGTATAGATCAACGCGAACAAAAGCAAAGCTTTCAGAAAGAGAATCTGCAATGGATAAGATTTTCTTATAGTTTCCTGGGACTGAAGTATTATCCCCACTTGTAAAAGATGGATTCTGAATATGGCTCTTTTTCCAGTCCCTATCCACAAATGTAGCAGTGCGATGATGTTTTCCGCCTGTCAACACTTCAATATACTTCGCAGTTCCCCCAAAACAATAAATATGATATTCTGTAAATCTTTCATCAATATTACCCAAGTACTGTTCAATGACGATTTTCGGCTTAACCTCTTTGTATTGAAGTTCCAGAGCGAAGAAAGCAAAGTTTAAGCCCATCCAATAATCAAACAGTTGCTTGGCTTGTTTCAGATTGAGGGCGTTCTTATCTGTAACAATCATATTCCAACCGCTGCCATGATTGCATTTCAGGACAAATTGATCCGGTAGGTTTTCAAACGGGATATCGTCAAACGAATCATACGCACCATAAATCGGAATAAGATACTGCTCTCCTATTGTTTCGGAAACCCAATCTCGAACGAGCAATTTATCGACAAGCCTGGTTTTGATTGCACTGCTGTCATATAATTTCATCCATTGAATCTTTTCGTTGAATGTTAATATATTGTTCCAGTCAAGTGGTTTACCTGTACTCAGTTCATATTCTATTGCCAGAAGTCTGGGATAATCTGACTGAACTGCTTGTTCATTGATCCTGTATATTACTCCTTTATGATTTTCCGGATCAGGTCCTTTATCTTTTGTATTGCTTAAAAAAGATATTGCATCATGTATGCCGACCATTTTAACTATATAATGGAATCTGCGTAAAGCTCTTTTCGAAGATTTGGTGATGGTAATTATTCTCATTTTATGAACTCCTTGCTCCTGATTATAACTTCATGATCATTTAAATCTATACTTAATTCTCAACGTTTTAAGCATCTCGTTCACAAGAACAGGTTGTTTGGTAATGATCATGTATGCACACGCCAGGATTATGTAAACGATTGCTCCAATAAGTACCTGAATGATCAAAGTTGGCAATGCTGACAGATTGAGTTTCGTAACTGTCTCTACGCAGAAGAACATAACAATTCCAATAAGAATAAATGCTATGCCATTTTTCATATATTGCTTTATTGGGATATCTTTTCTGCACATTACGAACTGGATCAAAGCGACTGCCAGTTCTGCTGCCAAAGTGCCAATGATGGCACCTACGCCATTCATTTTCGGAATAAGGGCAAAATCAAGGATCAAATTAACAACCGCCCCGGAGGTCAGGGAAATTAAAAATATCCTGTCTCGTCCCGATGGAATGATAAACTGTGTTCTCAACGCTCCGGCCCATCCCTTGAAAAGAATCGTTGGCGATAACAACAGAATAAAGAACCCGCATCTGGTAAATTCCGATCCATAGAACCATGGTGCAAACACATCGGATATTCCTGCCAGCCCGAAGGTCATCGCAGTAGCAAAAAGCATGGCAAACAGCATAACATAATTCATCAGTTTGTATGCTTTGTCAGTGTCGTTCTTGGCAAATATGTTGGACATCCGGGGCATCACAACGTTGTCAAGTGCAAGAATAAGAGTGGTTGGAATTGTTACAATACGTTCTGCGTAAGTATAAAAAGCGACTTCCGCATTTGTACTGAAAAACCCAAGAATGATTTTATCCATTATGTTATAAAGGCTTACTGCTATGGTCGGCCAAAACAATATCAGGTTGGGCTTGATATGCTTTTTGATCCCCTGCCATGTTGGTTTTACAAAGTCAACATGTTTGAGCACAAACGGCCACACGGCTAACACAGATAGTATGGAACCAATAGATAGTATTAAAACATACTTTCCAAGATCTTCTTGTGTGCGGACAAAAACAAATACGCACACAAGGATCGCCAATCTGACCACTGTATTTCTTATGGTTGTAAGTTTAAATTTTTCCAGTCCAAAACAGACCCAGTTGATTTCAAATAACCCGGAAAGAATATAGAATCCTTGCAGAAGATAGATTAACCGATATTCATGCTCAAATGCCAGACAGAACGCAATATACAGTATCAGCACCGCAACAGAAGTAATTGCCTGAAATGAATAAATCTCCCAGAATGTTTTGCTGGTAGCAGCATGATCATCCCGTACCCGTGCGATCGCTCTATTTCCATAATTATTAACGCCCAGGATAGCGAACAAATAGAAATAGTGAGCCATTGCATGTGTTTTGGAATATATTCCTAATGAATTCGCGCCTAACAGCCTTGACAGATATGGCGCAGTGATCAACGGCAAAATGATTGTCAATATCTGATACGAAATATTATATATGAAATTTGTTTTAATCTTGGGGGTATGCGCCATAGTCTTCATACTTTTTTAAGCTAGTACACATCCGTATCATATTGTGTTGTATACTGAAAATAAAGAAATTGTTCCGCTTACTCCAATCGTACACGATCTTTCCCTAAATAATACGCGTAACAAAGGATCAGCCAGAATAGTTTCATACTCGTATTTTCAAAAAGCATGAGCAGGAAGAAGGAAAATATGAATCCCGTCAGGAGTACCCCCTCATTCGTATATTGAATCCGCCTTATAGACTGAAGAACTTTTATTAATAACACAATAAGGAAAATGACCGCGATTATCCCTCCATATATTGCAACGGTAAGAAAATAGTTGTGACTGTCAGAAGCCGCACGATAACCTATTAACTCTCTATAATCATCACCGCTTATATATCCATACCCAAGTACAGGCTTCGCGAGGATCTTCAGGATTGAAGCATCCCAAATCGGCACACGTCCATT
>JAFZKG010000013.1 GCA_017553695.1 Lachnospiraceae bacterium | reverse complement strand
TTTTTTCGTAACTTTTTTTGCTGCCATTTTCTAAACTAACCTCCCTTATGGGTTCCCGTCCGTCAATTATATATAAAGCACAATTTCCGGATTGGGGTGTCATTGATTATTTCTTCTTGTTTGCTACTGTTCTCTTCGGACCTTTACGGGTTCTTGCGTTGGTCTTTGTCTTCTGACCACGAACCGGTAAGCCCTTACGATGACGGATACCTCTGTAGCATCCGATCTCCTGAAGCCGCTTGATATCCATAGCGACATTTCTTCTTAATTCACCTTCGACTGTGTAGTGCTCTTCAATAACGGAAGATAATCTCTTCACTTCGTCATCCGTAAGATCTCTGACACGAGTATTCGGATCTACGCCTGCTGCTTCCAGGATCTTGCCTGCGCTGGAAACACCGATACCGTAAATGTAGGTCAAGCCGATCTCAACACGTTTGTCTTTTGGTAAATCAACTCCGGAAATACGAGCCATTTATTCTACCTCCATTAAAATTTTGGGCTATTAACCCTGACGTTGTTTATGCTTTGGATTTTCGCAGATAATTCTGACTTTGCCTTTTCGTTTGATAACTTTGCACTTTTCACAAATCGGTTTAACTGATGCTCTTACCTTCATGTCAAACAACTCCTTTCCAAAAAAAGTCCGCTAAATATTTTATCATAAATATTTCTGCTGCACAAGGAAAAACTTTTTCCGTATTTCTTATTTGTCACGCCAGATGATCCTGCCTTTGGTGAGGTCGTACGGAGACATTTCCAAAGTGACCTTATCTCCCGGAAGGATCCTGATGTAGTTCATCCGCAGCTTGCCGCTGATGTGTGCCAGAACCGTGTGCCCGTTTTCCAGTTCGACCTGAAA
Organism: Lachnospiraceae bacterium; assembly: GCA_017553695.1. Lineage (GTDB taxonomy): Bacteria > Bacillota > Clostridia > Lachnospirales > Lachnospiraceae > RGIG5612. Next base: position 4,439 of record JAFZKG010000013.1, on the reverse strand, counting down.
CATGGCATTCGGTAACTTCTCTACAACTTTTCCTTCAATTTCAATTACATCCGCTTTAGACATTCATTACCTCCTAAAGTGTTAAAACCTCTGGCTTTCCGTCCGTGACAAGGATCGTATTTTCATAATGAGCGGAAAGACTTCCGTCTGCTGTTGTGCATCCCCAGCCATCATCATGAAAGATCACGTCTCCGGTTCCGATGTTGATCATCGGTTCAATTGCCAAAGTCATCCCTGCACAGAGCAAAATTCCTTTTCTCTTTTGCGGAAAATTAGGAATTTGTGGTGCTTCATGCATGTCTCGGCCAATTCCATGGCCAACCAGGTCATGTACGACACCATATCCTCTTTCGATACAGTAATATCCGATCGCGTTGGATATGTCGTGCAGATGATTCCCGGCTTTTGCATACTTAATGCCTTCGAAGAAACTTTCTTCCGTGACTTTCATCAGCGCAAGTGCTTCCTCCGAAACCTGTCCCACAGCATGGGTTCGTGCTGCGTCAGACTGGAAACCGTTATGGATCAGTCCGATATCAAGACTGACAATATCCCCATCCTTGATGATCCTGTCTGCTTTCGGGATACCGTGCACTACCTCATCATTGATAGATACACACACCGATGCAGGGTATCCCTCATAGTTCAGGAACGATGGGATGGAGCCTGTCTTCCTGATCAGTTCTTCTCCAAGCCTGTCGATCTCCAAAGTAGAAATTCCGGCTGCGATCTCTTCTCCTAAGCGAAGATGCACATCGCGCAGAAGCTTTCCCGCATCCCTCATCAACTCGATTTCCCTTTGGGATTTAATGGTTACGCCTGGCATTCCTTATGCCTCCAACAGCTCCGTGATGGCCTGGAATACATCCATCATGTCCACTGTTCCATCAACTTCCTTCAGGACGCCTTCTGCGGTGTAGTAATCGATCAGAGGCTGTGTCTGCTCGTGATACACATCCAGTCTCTTCTTGACTGTCTCCGGCTGATCGTCGTCGCGGAGGATGAGTTTGGCACCGCATACATCGCAGATGCCCTCTACCTTCGGAGGAATGTTGACGATATGGTATGTAGCCCCGCAGCTCACGCATGCGCGTCTACCGCCCATTCTTTCAATGATGTTCTCATCCGGAACATCGATATCGATCGCGAAATCGACCTTTTCCCCTTTTTCAGCCAGGGCTTTCGTAAGCGCTTCTGCCTGCGGGATCGTCCTCGGGAAACCATCCAGAACATAACCGTTCTTTGCATCGTCCCAGGTCAGTCTGTCCACGACCAGATTTACTACCAGCTCATCAGGAACAAGCAATCCTTTGTCCATGTACTCCTTTGCCTGCTGGCCAAGTTCGGTCCCTTCCTTGATGTTTGCCCTGAAGATATCTCCGGTGGAGATATGAGGAATCGTATATTTCTCAGCTATCATTTTCGCCTGGGTACCTTTGCCGGCACCCGGTGCGCCTAACATGATAATTTTCATGAATCTGCCTCTCTTCCGATCTTTACTTAGCTAAAAACCCTGAATAGTTGCGAACCAGAAGCATGGACTCCAGTTTCTTTGCTGTCTCCAGGATGACGCCGACAACGATGATCAGCGATGTGCCTGCGAAGGACAGCTGTGCGTTAAAGACGCCGGATACGATCATCGGAATGATAGCAACGATAATGAGTCCAACTGCTCCGATAAAGATCAGGTATTTCAGGACTTTGCTGAAATACTCTTCCGTCGGCTTGCCCGGCCGGATACCCGGAACGAATCCTCCCTGCTTCTTGATATTATTGGATACTTCTGCAGGATTGAATGTGATCTGCGTATAGAAGTATGCAAAGAATATGATCAAGGCAATGTAAAGAATGAGTCCCAGGGAATAGATCGGGTAGCCCGGTCTGCACCAGTAACTGGATGTGAAGAATCTGGTCCAGGTGCCCGGATTATAGTTCGTCGCAAAGTTTGCGATGATGACCGGGAACTGGAACAGCGAAACCGCGAAGATGATCGGGATAACGCCGGCGGTGTTGACCTTCAGCGGAATATGGGAGCTCTGTCCACCAAAGCTCTTTCTCCCGACGATCTTCTGGGAATACTGTACGTTGATCCTTCTTTCACCGTCATTCAGGTATACAATGAACGCCACGACCGCCACCACGATGACGATAATGATGATGCATGCCAGTACTTTCGTACCAACGCTCCGTCCGCCTTTGACGAACTGCTCAAACAGGTTGGAGAAGTCTGCCGGCATCGTGGATACGATGTTGACCAGGAGGATGATGGAGATACCGTTTCCGATTCCCTTCTCCGTGATCTGCTCGCCGATCCACATGACAGCGACTGCGCCTGCGGTGAGGACCAATGCATCACAGATGATCGTCCAGACATACTTGCCTCCGGACAGGGAACCGAAGATTCCCTGATTACCGAAGCCGATCACCATGATCGTACTTTCGATCAAAGCCAGCGCCACAGTCAGGTAGCGGGTGATCTTGGCGATCTTCTGTCTTCCATCCTCTCCCTCTTTCTGAAGCTCTTCCAGTTTCGGAATTGCGATCGTGAGAAGCTGGATGATGATGGACGCGGTAATGTATACCGTGATATTCAATGCGAAGATGGACATGCTCGAGAAGGAGGATCCCGTCATCGCATCAAAGAATCCAAATGCTCCGGATGTCAGATTACCCAGCACTTCCTTGACGACAGCAGCGTCGGTTCCCGGAAGCGGGATCTGGCAGCCTATTCTGACAATAATCAGCATTATGATCGTAAAGAGAAGTCTTTTGCGGATCTCTTTGACTTTAAATGCCTGAACTATCGTTTTGAACATTATTCTTCTACCTCACAGGTTCCGCCAGCTGCTTCGATCTTTGCCTTTGCAGCTTCACTGAAAGCGGTGACCTTAACTGTTAATTTCTTTGTAACATTTCCATTGCCCAGGATCTTGACGCCATCACGCGGGTTCTTTACGATGCCCATGTCCATCAGGGACTCGATCGTAACTTCTGCACCGTCTTCAAATCTGTCGAGAGCACTCACATTGATGCCGACGATCTCTTTGCTGTTGATGTTGGTGAATCCCCTCTTCGGAAGTCTTCTGAATAACGGCATCTGGCCGCCTTCGAATCCGATCCTTGGTCTGCCGGAACGGGCCTTCTGGCCTTTATGTCCCTTGCCTGCTGTTTTTCCGTTTCCCGAAGCATGGCCACGGCCTCTACGGAAGTTGTTACTCTGCTTGGAACCTTCTGCAGGACGTAATTCTGATAAATTCACTTTTGTGACCTCCTTTATGCTTCTTCCACTTTTACTAAATGTCTGACGTGCCAAATCATTCCTCTGACTGCATCGTAATCCGGAAGTTCAACGGTATGATAGACTTTCCGTAATCCCAGAGCCTCAACGGTTGCTCTGTGTTTCGGGATCGCGCCGATAGGAGATTTGACTAATGTAACTTTGATTTTCTTATCTGCCATTTTCTTTTCCTCCTATGTTATGCCGTTACTTCTTCGATGCTCTTCTCGCGAAGTCTTGCAACCTCAGCAGGAGTCTTCAGCTGTTTCAGTCCATCCATGACTGCCAGCACGACGTTCTGCTTATTGTTGGATCCGAGAGATTTTGCACGGATGTTCTTGATGCCTGCAAGCTCGACAACGTTACGTGCCGGACCACCTGCGATGACACCGGTACCTTCGGAAGCTCTCTTCAGCAGAACGGAAGCGCCGCCGTAGTTGCCGATGATGTCATGCGGAATGCTTGCGGTCTCATCGACCGGGACATCGATCATGTTCTTCATTGCGTCTTCTTTGCCCTTCCGGATAGCCTCCGGAATTTCAATTGCTTTGCCAAGGCCTACGCCAACTCTTCCTTTGCCGTTTCCGACTACGACCAGTGCCGTGAATTTGAAGTTACGTCCGCCCTTAACAACTTTGGTAACACGTTTAATAGTAACGACCTTTTCTTCGAACTCAGGAGCTTCACTATTTGCGTGATTGTCTTCTCTGTTTCTCATTGCCATTGCGCACATCTCCCTTCTTAAAATTCTAATCCGGCTTCTCTGGCTGCGTCAGCCAATGCCTTGACTTTACCATGAAAGATATAGCCGCCTCTGTCGAATACAACAGTGGTGATACCTTTATCTTTTGCTCTCTCAGCGATCACTTTGCCCAGGTATGCTGCAGCTGCAACATCGTTGGTCTTCTCAAGTTCCGCTTTCACATCCTTCTGCACGGTGGATGCAGATACGATGGTTGTATGCGTATCATCGTCGATGATCTGTGCATACATATGCATATTGCTTCTGTAAACTGCAAGACGTGGTCTTTCAGCAGTACCTTTGAAGCGATTGCGTAATTTCATGTGTTTCTTTTCACGAACTTCCGTTCTGGATTTCTTACTGATCATTATCTCTCACGCTCCTTTATTACTTACCCGTCTTTGCAACTTTACGTCTGAT
>JAFZKG010000091.1 GCA_017553695.1 Lachnospiraceae bacterium | reverse complement strand
GTACAAACAGTACGGCAAACAGATCAAGTTCGGTGTGGACTTCGATCCGATCCCGGAGAATCCGACCGATCAGCAGATCCGCGACGCCGTCAATCAGTTCCTGGACGACTTCCCGGAGAATGTCTACATTGGCATGACGATTTACGGACAGCCGGATGTTTACACCGCACTGTACGAAGAGACCAGAAAACGTTTCAGCAAATAATCGCACTTTTTGCGAAAAGAGACATGGCAAATGCCATGTCTCTTTTTTTGTTCTCTCAAATGGCCACCGGCTGCCGCGTGTTCTCCGGTTCTATCATCCAGTGTGCTCCGAGACACCGGCAATACGTCTTGCGACGCACTCCTCCCGGAACCAGCGACCAGATATATTTTATCAATATCAGCCGGCTGAGAAAAGCCGATTTCTGACTTTTATATCAATTTCTCTAATAATGCTTTGCAGCCACGGGCAATGTCATCATAGGTCGTATCAAAATCCCCCGTATACCAGGGATCCGCAACATCGCGATTGTCACCTGTGTATTCCAACAGCATATGGATCTTACCGGCCGGATCGTTGTGAATGATCCGCTGGATCCCCCAAAGATTTTCCTTATCCATAATAATCAGCAAGTCATACTGCTCGTAATCCTGTTTCGTGACCTGCCTTGCCCGATGCGAAAGGATTGGGATTCCGACTTCCTGCAGTTTTCGCACCGTTCCCCTATGCGGACCATTTCCGATCTCTTCCCGACTCGTTGCGGCAGAATCGATCTCAAATCGGTCGGAAAGACCGGCTTCGTTTACCATATGCTGAAAAACAAATTGAGCCATCGGCGAGCGACAAATATTGCCGTGACAAACGAAAAGTATTTTTATCATTTCCCTTCCCACACCAGCTGCCAAGTGAGGCCAAACTTGTCTGTCACCCATGCCACCTGGTCCATTTTTCCGGCTGGCTCCGGTCCCATGAGAACGGCCCCGCCTTCTTTCAGCCCATTCAGAAGAGCCTGGAATTCGTCTTCCGATCCAGCCTCCACATAAACCGATGTCGACCAGGAAAACGGCGGACAATCATCCAGATCCATCAGCATGATGGTTCGCCCTTTGAACGTTAATTGTGCATTCAGTATTTTCTCGCTGTCCGGATAATAGACGGTTTCCGGGACAGACGCGCCGGGGAGCACAGATCGATAAAACTCCAGTGCGTCCGCAGCATTGCCCGGAAATGTTAAAAATAGATTCATCATATTCTCTCCTTACATTTTTATTTTAAAACATTTTGTCAATTCGATCTTTTTTTGTATAATACAATTGTTAAAAGGAAGAGTGAAAATGAAGACCAAATCTACAATCTCGACCGTTCTGAATATTGTGATTTTTATCCTGATGGTCTTTGGCGCGATCGTCATGTTCACAGGATTCAAGTTCATGCACGGCGAAGAAGTAGCGCTGGAATCCACGAAACTCGGCATACTCAAATTCTTTACCTTCCAGTCCAATGTTTTTATGGGCATCGTGGCGCTTCTCTTTACGATCACGAAAAACAAAAGCACGACACTGTATGTCTGGAAGCTGATCGCAACCGGCGCTGTCACGCTGACTTTTCTGATCGTGTTCGGAGATTTCTGGCTTGCGCTCGGGATCCCGATCATGTCCATGCTTCAGAACGGCAATCTCATCTATCATCTGGTGATCCCTGTGCTGAGCATTCTCACGTTTGTATTTTTTGAAAGAACAGACAAGATCAAATTCCGGTTTACTTTCCTCGGCATGATCCCGACGTTTGTATATGCCATTTTTTACGCAATCGTCGTGTTTACGCATATGGAAAACGGTGTTGTGCCAAAGAAATATGACTGGTACGGTTTCACCAATGCAGGAATCTATGTGGGCATAGCGGTCATTCCCGTCATGCTGATCCTTTCCTATATCATCTGCCTTCTTCTGTTGCTGGCCAACAGGAAGCGACATCATACCTAACCAATTTTACCAATCGATTTATAAAGGAGGAATCCATCATGGAATACACAAATATCAAAGGAACCGGCCTGAAGGTCTCGAAAATCTGTCTCGGAACAATGACATTTGGGGGACAGACAAGTGAGGAAGATGCCATCCGCATTGTGGATCACGCACTGGATCAGGGCGTGAACTTTTTCGATACCGCAGATAATTACACCTTCGGCGCCAGCGAACAGATCCTTGGAAAAGCGTTAGAAAAGAAACGGGATCTTGCCGTGATCGCTACCAAGGTGACCAACCCGAAAGGACCATTTCCAAACCAGTCCGGTCAGGGACGGAAACATATCCTGCAGGACATCGAAGAAAGCCTCCGCAGTCTGCGCACGGATTATATTGACATTTACTACCTCCATCATCCGGATCCGGACACTCCGATGGAAGAGGTGATCGAAACCATGACGAATCTCGTTCGAAGTGGCAAAATACGCTACTACGGCCTGAGCAACCACAGTACATGGCAGTGCTGCGCGTTCATTCACAAAGCCAGAGAGATGCACGCCATCGCTCCGGTCGTCACGGAAAGCGTATATAATCTTCTCACACGTGGCCTCGATAATGAAATGGTTCCTTTCCTGAAAGAATACAAGATGGGACTGACCGTCTATAATCCAATCGCAGCAGGACTGCTCACAGGTAAGCACACGCATAAAAAGCCGGAAGAAAATACCCGCTTTGCGCTGAATTACGGATATGAGCTGCGGTATTTCAATGAAAAGAACAGAGCTGCCGTAGAGGCCCTGTCCAAAGTTGCTGAAGAAAACGGCATGAGCCTTCTGGAGTTTTCCCTGCAGTGGCTGCTGAATCAGCCGGTTGTTGACAGTGCCATCGTCGGTGCCAGCAAATATGAGCATATCGTACAGAATCTGTCACTGACTTCAGAAACAAAAGCGCTGAGTCAGGAGTCGCTGAAAAAGTGCGATGAAATCTGGGCAACGATCGGTGGGCAATATTTCAACTATCATGGTCACGCAAAGCCAGTAAAACGCCCGGAATAAAATGACACTTTCATTAAACAAAAAACCTCCGCGGCATTTGCCGCGGAGGTTTTGCATTTCTGTTTTACATGTTTACAATATTTCAGTTTGCTGCTTTGATCGTCTTGATTGCTTCGATCATTTCCGGAACGATCTTGAAAAGATCTCCGACCAGGCCGTAATCTGCAACTTCAAAGATCGGCTCGCTTTCGTTTTTATTCACAGCGATGATCAGTTCGGAATTCTGCATTCCTGCTTTATGCTGGATTGCGCCACTGATACCAAGGGCCACATAGACCTTCGGATGAACAGTCTTTCCGGTCTGTCCAACCTGACGGTCCGCATCCATCAGTCCTGCATCAACCAAAGCACGGCTGGATCCTACCACGCCGCCGCCCAAAGCATCTGCCAGCTCCTGAGCCAGCTTCTTGGCCGTCTCGATATCCTTTGCAGCGCCATTGCCGATGGAAACGACAACATCCGCGCCGATCAGGTCGACAACCTCTTTCGCTTCTTTGACCACTTCCAGTACTTTTTCATGAATGTCAGCTGCATTGATCGCAGGCTTAACAACTTCCACTTCACAAGCATCGGCTTTTGCCTGATCAAACTCTGCTTTCTTTAACACGCCTGGACGCACCGTTGCCATACATGGACGGAAACGTGGGCAGATGATGGTTGCCATCAGATGGCCGCCGAATGCCGGACGGGTCATCTTCATATTC
>JAFZKG010000090.1 GCA_017553695.1 Lachnospiraceae bacterium | reverse complement strand
GTGGTAGCTCCCGTCCGCCTGCTCCGTCATCACGCTTGTTCCCACAGGGAACATCCCGTATGCGGTCATGTCGTCCTTCACCACGATGACCTTGTCGGTGTAGACCGTCGAAGCATCGCCATCTCTGGTTGGCTCTTTCTCGTCTTTCTCTTCTTTCGCTGCCTCTTTTGTATCAGCGTCGTCCTTCTTCTCTTCTTCTGCAGCTGCTGCCGGCTCATCGCTTGTCTGATCCTTTAAATCATCCACGATCACTTCCGGAAGCTCTTTTTCCTCTTTTTCGGCTTCAGCTGCTACTTTCTGACCTTCAACGACCGGAATCACTCCCGCAGCACTCAGGTCTGCTTCCGGAACCGTTTCTTCTTCACTTGTCGGAGTTGCAGGTTCCTCTGCAGCCGGTGCTTCTGTTTCGTTGTTTTCCGTCTCCGGTGCTGCAGCCGGTGCCGTTGTGACCTCTTCTGCAGCAGATGCCGTTGTCACTTCTTCAACAACAGGTGCCGTCGTAGCCTCTTCTGCCGCAGGCTCTGTAACCGGTTCTTCCGTCTCCGGTACCGTTACAGGATCTTCTGCCGGAAGCGTTACGGCCTCATTGTTATCTGTTTCTGGTATCGCTGCAGGATCCTCTGCCATAAGCGAAGGATCAGCCTGAACAGTTTCTGCCGGTTCAGGCAATTCAACAGTAATACTGGAATCAGATGCTCCTTCCCCGCCTGCCGCTAACACGGACACCGGGAAGATGGAGGTCAGGACCATGCTGATCAAAAGCAATGATCCAATCATCTTAACTAGTTTTTTCTTCATGCCTTCCTCCTCAATAATAAAAAATCCTCTTTACCGATTGCTCGGGTAAAAAGGACTTGTGCATACGAATAATCCGACAGCGCAAAAAAAGCTTCGCGTGCTGCGGAACCTCTTATGAATGACACCAGCTCATTACTCGGAGCAATCATGGCCATTTATGACCGGCAGGTCTCCTGGCTGACAGTATTCGGGCAAAGCTGCCTTCCCGCTTTCGCAGTGACTTTTTTCCATGCTTTGCTCATGACTGATCACAGTGACGAGTTCGTACAGGAATTTCACCTGTTTCCCTTTTCACCGGCAAATCACTCTGCCGGCACCAGCCAAAAACTTGTATGCTGGAATTATATCATATAAGAGATATAGAGAAATATGAAAATATTATTCTTTTTTATTATTTATAAAATTAAGCAGATTCTATACTTCTGCCGCAGCTATGGCCTCAATCTCGCAAAGGACACCTTTCGGGAGGGTCTTGACAGCCACGCAGCTTCGTGCCGGATTTCCAGTAAAGTATTCCGCATAAATCTCATTGAATGCGGCAAAATCATCCATGTCTGCCAGGAAACAGGTTGTTTTGACCACCTGTTCAAAGGAAAGTCCTTCGGCTTTCAGGATCTCCCCCACGTTGATGCAGGACTGCCGTGCCTGTTCCTGAATGGTACTTCCGGCAATTTCTCCGGTTGCCGGATCGATCGGGATCTGTCCGGATGTAAATACAAATCCATTCACAGAATATCCTTGTGAATATGGTCCGATCGCTGCCGGTGCTTTTTCTGTTGTGATCTTTTTCATTGTTCTCTCTCCATTCCCTTTATTCCGGTTTCATATTCCTGCCGGAAGCCAGTTCAAAGTGGCACTTTGCTATCCCAAGATCCACCGCGGTAAATGCTCCATGCAGGGATGAGGCAATGGCTTCGCCATCCCGGTATTCAAAACGGAATTTCTGCTGGTTGCGGGCAGTCGGTGCCAGAAGTGCTGCCTCTACGCCTTCGCGGAACCAGTCCGGCGCATCCTGCCCGTTTATGGTCACTTCTTCATAAGATTTCGATCTGTGCGGTCTGCCTGCATCAACGCCGTATCCGACTGCGATCACGATGACGGCCTTTTCCTCTCTGGCCAAACGGATCTGGTCATTGTCACGCCGGAACATGCCGATCCAACAGGTATTCAGTCCAATCAGTTGAGCAAATAAGACGAGCTGCTCTCCGTAATACCCGCACTTTTCTTCCAGGTCATTGCTTTTTCTGCCAGCCATCACGATATAGTTGACCGTTCCGCCAAACCGGCCGAAGACAGCGCTCTGCATCCGGGAAATCGACGTGTCACGGGCGTCCACATATTGAATGGACAGACCGCTTTCTTTGTTGATCTCTTCAATCTTCCGGGTCAGCTTTGCTTCGTCCTCTGCGGACAGGTATTCCTGCTTATATTTCCGTACCGAATGTCTTAAGTTGATTGCTGCTGCTAATTGCTCCATTTTGTATCTCCATAGATATTTACAATGCAAATGGTCCTGCCACCGGTTTTGCGGTTCGGACTTTTCCATAGATATCTGTATCGAAGATGAGGTCCTCACCATCCGGTCCCTCAAACCGCTCTTCCGGTTCGAACGCCATGCCAAGTGTTTCTGTGGAAATGACCGGAACCTCGTGCAGATACTCCGTCAGATTTGTGCCAAGTTTCCAGGTGCCGTTTTCCTCTTCCAGTTCCAGCAAGATCTCGTGCTCTGTATCCTCCAGATAATCGGCTTCCTTATCACACGGCTTTGCGCCGTTGAAGAAGACATTGCCTCCTGTCCAGACTGGAAGCGGCATATAGTATTTATCCCGGGAGGCAGTGGAGCCCTGTCCGCAGTATCCTTCAAACAACTGCTTCCATTCATCCTCTGTCGGATAACCATTGTAACAGAGCGTCCCCACGATCAGATTCTCATCATCCCATTCGTCCTTTTCCCCGCTGCAGATGTCGATCAGTCCCTGCCGCACTTTCTGTTGGACAAATATATTGTTATAGAACCGGACATCCCCGTGCAGGACGGACATAAACCCGGTGATCGCCGTGCTGTGCGGCCGATGGATCGGTGTATAGCGGGTGGAATCATAATGATCCGTCCCGTTCTTAACCCCGCAGCCGACTGCTGTCAGGGAGCCGGCAAACAGATTATGCACAAAGGCGACGCCCTGTGATGCAAGCCGCACACTTCTCTCCGACAGAAAGACATTGTTATCCACAAGCGTCGGCCCGTGCGCGATCTCTATGAACAGGTCCTGCCCCAGTCCGAGACCGCCTTTGTTTTCGGTTTTCAGCAGGTAGTCTCTTGCCATGCAGTTGTCATGGAACAGATTTGCGGAAACGCGGGTCCCCTGGCACTGCCAGTCCAGCCAGAGTCCCATCACATTGTCGTGGAAATGATTGTTTCGGACGATCACATCAATGGCGCCATGGAACTTGATCCCGCCGACCTCCGCACCGGTCAGATTCCGTTTGGTGTTGATATGGTGGATGTGATTGTTTTCAATGATGGAAAAAACACATCCCAGGTTGCCGACTATGCCGGCCTGCCCGCAGTCGTGGATCTCGCAGTTCCGTACGACATGGGAACCAATGGTCTCCTTGCTCCATCCGTCCAGCTGCGCGATCAGCGCGCAGTCCCGCTGTGTCTGCGTCCCGTCTTTGAATTTGTAATTCAGCCATTTATTGTCATTGCCTTCCTGATAATACTTGCCGAGGGAGATCCCGCAGCATTTGGAAAGCGAAATATCGCAGTCTTCGATGACCCAGCCTTTTGACCAGTGTGGTCCGATCATGCCTTCCTGCAGTGCCGTCGGCGGCGCCCACTGACTTGCGGCTTTGGTTACCGTAAACCCGATCAGGGAGATATAGTCCACATGCTCGTTTTCCGGATAAAAGCAATGCGGCCGCACCGTGATCTCCACGCATTCTGCGGTCGGGTCTTTCCCCTGAAAGTTCGCGTAGATCATGGTTTCTCCGGACTCGCTTTGGCACGTATACCAGGTATGCTTTGAGAATTCCCGGTCCCAGGATGCATCCGAAAATGCCGGATCCAGAACTTCTTCGAGAGTTTTCTTTTCATACAGGGATTTCCCGTTCAGGAAGACCTCGCCAGTATGGGCGAAGGTACTCTGCTCCAGCCAATCCCCCGCAACCATCGTCTCATAGGGGTTATATGTCTGAAAAAAAGAAGACGGGAGGACGCATTTCCACACGTCCCCCTCGTAATGTTCCCAGTTATCCACGATCTCGGCGCCGGTGATCACGGCTTCTTTCGGAACAGCGGAGCGGTAGATGACCGGCTGCTCTTTTATGCCCGCATGAACAGGGCTTACTTCTTCCCGGTAAATGCCCGGTGCCACCAGAACTTCATCTCCCGGCATTGCCACTTTGGCAGCCTGCCCGATCTGGCAGAACGGATGCTCCCTGCTTCCGTCACCGCCTGTCTGCGCCTTCTGATCCACATAAATGATCATGGTTTCCTCTTTTCTGTTTTACAGTTCTTCGTACGATACGGTCTTACCGGCTTCCACAGAATGCGTCAGCCAGACGTTACCTCCGATCACACAGTCATCGCCAATATAGACATCCCCGCCAAGGATCGTTGCGCCGGCATAAATGACAACATTATTGCCGATATTCGGATGACGTTTGATCCCCTTGACCAGTGTTCCGTCATCTTCCACCGCGAAACTTTTTGCGCCCAGTGTCACATGCTGATACAGCTTCACATTGTCGCCAATCACCGTTGTTTCACCAATGACCACACCTGTTCCATGGTCAATGAAAAAGTGTTTTCCGATGGTTGCGCCCGGATGGATATCGATTCCTGTCCGGCCATGCGCATGTTCGGACATCAGTCTTGCGACCAGTTTATATCCCATCAGATACAGCTCGTGCGCGACACGGTACGTGCCGATGGCAAGATATGCCGGATACGCCAGGATGACTTCGTCCACGGAGTTGGCTGCCGGGTCGCCTTCATAGCCGGCATTGACATCCGACAGAAGAAGCCGGTAAATATCCGGTATCCTGGAGCATAATTCCTTCACGGCTTCCCGTGCCTCCTCTTCCGGAACAATGTGCCGCATGGCAATGAACAGCGCGTCATTCGCCTGCCGCAGATAATTCGCACGGACATCTCCGTCATAGCATTCGCATTCCGGATGCTCGCAATATGCCGGGAACATGGCATCCAGATACAGCCGCAAGGCTTCTGCGATGTTCCCGCGGACTCCTTCATAATTGGCGTCCTTGTTGTAGCCGTTTTCTCCGGCGATCAGTTCCAGTTCTTTTGCGATCTCACTGTACTCTTTCATAATTCCATCCTTATTTCCTGCTCTGCAGGATCTTCTCTATTACTTTGGCGGCACCATCTTCCTCATTGGAATCCGTTATGATGTCCGCTATTTGTTTGACGCTTTCGGTTGCATTTCCCATGGCAACGGTGATCCCTGCCGCACGGAGCATACCCAGATCATTTTCATTATCTCCGATTGCCAGAATGTGTTCTCTGGAAATTTCCAGTTTTCCTGACAGGTCATCCAGCGCCAGACCCTTATCGGCTTTGGTGGACCCGATCTCCACGTCCGTGATGGCCGTCAGGACCGTCTGAACCTCCCATCGGTTGTGGATCATTCTGTCCAGTTCATCCCGTTCCTCCCGGCTGTGCGTCATGAACCAGATGTTTTCCACGCCGACGTCCGACTGATCGATCAGATCATCAATGCTGTCTGTCCCCTTCCGGCTCTTCCGGATATATGGCTCATGCTTGGTGCCCATGTACAGGTTCCACTGATCCTTAAAATAGCATTGCTCGCAATAGCCGATATCGCCGATAAACACGCTGTGGATCAGGTTCCGCTCCATCGGGATACGCGCGATCTCCTTGGCTGCCTGATCATCCAGATAGGCGCCGCGCAGTCTTTGTCCCGACAGCCTGTCAGTCGTGACTGCTCCGTTCGAGGAGATGGCATAGCGGATCTGTGTAATGGCAAGCAGCTCGTCCGGAATCCCGGACAACGGACGTCCCGTTACCAGCACTACTTCCAGTCCGGCATCCAAAGCATCGCGGATGGAACGATCCATCCGTTTTGTTATGTGTTTTTCATCTGTCAGGACCGTTCCGTCCAGGTCCAGTGCCAGCAGTTTGACGCCCGCCAGCTGTTGTTCTGTGATTAAAGCCTTTCCCTGCTGTATCATCGTTTCTTTCCATTCTATAATTTAGAAAAGATTTTATCACAAGGCTTTTTTGTTGACAATGTGGCAAAGCCCGTGTTGATTGACTTTTTCCGGAAAGAAAACTACACTTTTGACAGGAGGGAAAAGAAATGTATTTTGATTGGTTATATCTGATCCTGGTGATCCCGGCCATGATCTTTGCAATTGCCATGCAGGCTTTGGTCAGCAACCGTTTCACCAAATATGGCGCCACAATGACCAAAAAAGGCATCAACGGCTATCAGGCCGCGCGGATGCTCCTGGATGCCAACGGTCTTTATGACGTGCCGATCGATGAGATCTCCGGTGATCT
>JAFZKG010000089.1 GCA_017553695.1 Lachnospiraceae bacterium | reverse complement strand
CTCCGGAAGATCATCCGGACGCAGGAAGCTGTGCCAGAAAGTCTCTGTGGTGACGTATCCGTTGACGATATTTGGCGTGAGTACGCGCTGGAAGCGGATGCACTCCTCTTTCTCCAACGGGCTTCCCATCGTGACGATGCCGCGCAGACCGGAAAGATCCACCGGGTGCTTTTCCTGACGTGCAGCCAGATTATTGAGCGCCGACGGTACGCCGATCAGGAACGTGATGTGATATTTCTCCACGCAGTCGAACGTCGCCTTCGCGCTGAACATCCGCATGATGACGAGCGATGCGCCTGCGAAGAACGTCGGGTTGATTCCGCCCGAATGCAGGCCGCCGCGGTGGAACCACGGAGTCATGTTCATCGTTACATCATTGCGGGACAGCGGGAAGTGCATGATCGTGTCGTGCGCCGAAAGCACTTCGTTCACATTGTTGAGTGGGACGCCCTTCGGGGTGCCCGTTGTGCCAGAGGTGCAAAGGCGGGTGACTTCCGCATACATATCCGGGACGAAATCCACCGCCGGTTCCGCGATGCTTGCATCCCGCACATAATCCTCATAAAAGACGTGGCCTTCCGGAAGCTCCGGCGCCGCCTTACGGTAATCCACCGCGATGATGACGTCCGGCTTGAATGCGCAAAGTTCCAGAGCCTTCCACGCCATCTCGCGCACGTCGCAGTCATAGATATAAGCCTTCGGCTTATCCCGGTCGATCAGTTTTGCCGTCTCGCCCGGGGAAAGGTTGAAGTTGATCGGGCTGTTGATCGCGCCAAGTTTTTGCGGCGCGACATAGCAGAACGCAAACTGCGGCGAGTTGTAAAGCTGGTACATCACAACATCGCTTACACCGACGCCGGATGCCGCAAGTGCATTCGCCAGACGGTTCACGTCTTCGTTCAGCGTCCGGTAGGTCCAGATGCGGTCTTCCATCGGATCGATCATCGCATTGCGGTCCGCATAGCGGCGGACGTTGCGCATGAACCCGCTGATCCAGGTAAAACTCTGTTCAAATACTTCCTTGAAGTTATCCGCTTCGTAGGTATATGCCATAAACTTGATAATTCCTTTCGCTGAGCGCGCCCACTTGCGCGCCGCGTTTCCAAAAATTATTCCGATACTTTCCCGACAATGATGCAGGAGTTCTGTCCGCCAAAGCCAAAGGCGTTGGACATCGCTGCCTCGATTGTCTGGTTCTTATTTTCTTTGGTGACAATGTTCACATCGCATTCCGGGTCTGGCTCTGCGTAGCCTGCATTCTCCGGAAGGATGCCGGTCTGGATGGCCTTCACACAGGCGATCACTTCGGTGATGCCGCCAGCGCCCATCATGTGTCCGGTCGCTCCCTTCGTGGAAGAGACCAACACTTTCGAGCCGCCAGCCTCGCTAGAACCATCCCCATCAAACACCATATGGATGGCCTTCGTCTCGGTGATGTCGCCCAGATGCGTTGCGGTTCCGTGCGCGTTGATGTAACCAATCCGATCCGCACCAATGCCAGCATCGGCCAGTGCGAGCCGCATCACAGCGGATGCGCCTGCGCCACTTGGATCCGGGGAAACCGGGTTAAACGCGTCTGTATTATTTGCGCAGCCAAGCAGCTCTGCCAGAGGCTTACCGCCACGCGCCTTCATATGCTCTTCACTCTCCAGCACCAGTGCGCCGCCGCCTTCACCAAGCACGAAGCCGTTCCGTCTTGCATCGAACGGAAGGCTCTCGCCTGTCTTGGAAAGCGCGCCCGTCTTGAGCAGGCTCTGCACCAGTGTCGGACAGACAGCTGCCTCGCCCGCCATCACGACCACTGCGTCTGCCATGCCGGAACGGATGAGAAGCGATGCCATTGTGGTCGCGTCTCCACCGGATGAACAGGCCGTCGTCACGGTCAGGCTCGGCCCTTTGATCTTATGATTAATGGAAAACTGAGCGGCGGTGATGTTGCCCATTGCCTTGGTCAGGAACTTCGGCCCTGCCGCTTTCTGGTTCATGGCAAACTGCACGCCCGTCTCTCCGATATGCACGATGCCGGCCAGCGCCGTTCCCATCACGATGCCAATGCGATCGCTCTCTGTATCCATGCCGCTCTGTGCCACTGCTTCCTCCGCTGCGGTATACGCGTACTGCATATACGGCTCAAGGTCCAGTGTCAGGCGAGTGGAAAGGTGCTCTTTCGGATTGAAGTCCTGGATCAGCGCCATGCGCAGACCCGGCTGGGAAAAGGTACCGATCTCGGAGGCGTCCACGATGCCGCAGCGGCCGGATGTGATGCCGTCCCAGTAAGCGTCTACCCCGATGCCGATCGGGGTCACGGCTCCCATGCCTGTGATAAATATCCGTTTCTTGTCCATGCCGTCCTCCCAGGTCAGATCTTACGAAATGCAAGGCTTGCGTTGTGTCCGCCGAAGCCCAGTGATGTCGATACGGCTACGTCCAGTTCTCTTTCTCTTGCAACGAGCGGCGTGTTGTCCAGATCGCATTCCGGATCCGGCTCGGTCAGGCCGATCGTCGGAGGAACAACACCTTCGGTCAGCGCAAGCACAGAGATCACAGCCTCTGCTGCGCCTGCTGCGCCGAGCATATGCCCAGTCATGGACTTGGTGGAGCTGACGCTGATCTTTCTAGCGCGGTCTTCGCCAAATGCCTTCTTCACAGCGATCGTCTCGGCCTTATCATTCATCGGTGTGCCGGTGCCGTGTGCATTGTAATAAACGTTGTCGGTATCAACGGCTGTCTCCTTCAGCGCGTCAGCGATCGCTCTTGCGCCGCCTTCTGCCTCCGGATGCGGAGCCGTCATATGATATGCGTCGCAGGTGACACCGTAGCCGGATAACTCGGCGTAGATATGTGCCCCGCGTTTCTTTGCGTGTTCATATTCTTCCAGGATGAGAACGCCTGCGCCTTCGCCCATGACAAATCCGGACCGTCTGAGATCAAACGGAAGGGATGCTGCCAGCGGATCCTCGGAGAAGCTGAGTGCCTGCATCGTGGAGAAACCTGCTGCTGCCAGAGCGTTGACGGTTGCTTCTGCGCCGCCTGCGATCATGGCGTCTGCATAGCCGTGACGGATCACGCGCATTGCCTCGCCGATCGCATTGGATCCCGATGCACAAGCGGTGACGGATGGAAGCGCTGCGCCTTTGCACTGATAGCGCATTGCGATCATACCGCCTGCCATGTTGGCGATCATCATTGGAATGAAGAATGGGGAGACTTTCCGCGGTCCTTTTTCGAGCAGCTTCTTATGCTCATCCATGAAGGTCTGGATGCCGCCGATGCCGGTGCCGATGTAGACGCCGATGCGGTCTTCATCCACCGTGCCGATGATGCCGCTCTCTTCCACGGCCTGGGTGGCAGCTGCCACCGCGAACTGGGTGTAGATATCACTGTGCAGGACATCCATCTTTTCCATGTATGCGCGCGGATCGAAATCTCTTACTTCGGCTGCCACCTTGACTTTATAGTCGGTGGTGTCAAACTTTGTGATCGGTCCGATCCCGCAGCAGCCCTCTTTAATGTTTTTCCAGAACGACTGCACATCATTTCCGAGCGGGCTGACGACGCCCATTCCTGTTACAACAACTCGATTCATAGGTTCCTCCTCAAACTAGTGGTCTTCCGATCTTCCGGAAATGCTCGTAGCGCTGATCCAGAAGTTCTTCCATCGTCATCGCGGATAATTCGCGAAGTGTCATTTCAATTTTATCGCGGAGCGCGAAGTAGAATGCTTCCGTTCCGAGGTTCTCTTCCGAGATCACCTCGTCGATGATCCCGTTGTACAGGGAATCCTGCGCCGTCAGTTTCAGCACGTCGGCTGCTTCTGCCGCGCGGTCTGCATCCTTCCACAGAATGCTTGCGCAGCCTTCCGGCGAGATCACGGAATAGATCGCATTCTCCATCATCCATACTTTATTTGCAACACTTAAGGCCAGCGCGCCGCCGCTTCCGCCTTCCCCGATCACAAGGGAAATGACCGGCGTCTTTAACGTCATCATCTCCATCAGGTTCTCGGCGATGGCCTGGCCCTGGCCGCGCTCTTCCGCACCGATGCCGCAGTATGCGCCGGAGGTGTCCACAAAGCAGACGACCGGACGGTGGAACTTCTCGGCCTGCTTCATCAGGCGCAGCGCTTTCCGGTAGCCTTCCGGATTCGGCGCGCCGAAGGAATGCAGGATGCGGTCCTTCGTGTTCTGTCCTTTTTCAATTCCGATCACGGTCACCGGCATGTCGCCGATGCGGGCGATGCCGCCCATGATCGCGCGGTCATCCGCATAGGAGCGGTCGCCGTGCAGCTCGATGAAATCCAGGAACATGCTCCGGATGTAATTGGCCGCGGTCGGACGTCTGATATCTCTGGCAGTTTTGACTCTGTCATAAGCTGTGATGCTCATTGTTATTTCCCTTCTTTATGCATACGCAGGATTGCTGCGATGACTTTTTTCTGGCTTGGGCGGGCGACGATCGCGTCCACGAAACCATGCTCCAGCATGAACTCGGCAGTCTGGAATCCCTTCGGGAGCGATTTTCTTGTGGTCTGCTCAATGACTCTTGCGCCGGCAAAACCGACGGTTGCGCCCGGCTCTGCGAGGATGATGTCGCCTTCCATTGCAAAGCTTGCTGTCACGCCTCCGGTGGTCGGATCCGTCAGTACGGTCACATAAAGAAGACCTGCGTCGCTGTGCCGTTTGACTGCGCCGCTGGTCTTTGCCATCTGCATCAGGGAGAATAATCCCTCCTGCATCCGCGCGCCGCCGGAAACGGTGAAGCCGACTACCGGCAGACGATGCTCGGTCGCATACTCAAACAGCCGGGTGATCTTCTCGCCCACGACGGTGCCCATGCTGCCCATCATGAAGGCCGGCTCCATGATGAACAGGCAGCATTTATATTTGTTGATCTCGGCGGTGCCGCAGATCACGCCTTCTGCTTCCTTACTGGACCTCTGCGTTGCTTCCAGTTTGCCCTTGTAGCCCGGGAACTCCAGCGGATCGGTATTCTTCACATCGGTAAACAGTTCTGTGAAGGAACCTTCATCTGCCATGAATGATAAGCGGTTGCGCGCGCTCATGCGGAAGTGATGGCCGCATGTGCAGGTTCCGTAGCTTGCCCTGAGTTTGCTGATCAGAATGGTCTTGTGGCAGTTCGGACATGTGATGTCCGGCTCGCTTGGCGCCTGCTGCTCCGGAAGGGAACTCCGGCCGCCGCTCTCCAGTTCATTCTTTGGCCTCAGGAATTTCATGATGCCCATTGTTCTCACCTTTCTGTCATTCTCAGATCATAATCGCCGGACATGAACCGTTCATCGCTGATCAGCCGCAGCTGGTCTTCGATGTTGGTGTTGATGCCGCCGATGATCAGTTCGCAGAGGGCTGCCTTCATTTTGCGCAGCGCCTCTTCTCTGGTCCCGGCATAGACGATCAGTTTTCCGAGAAGCGAATCATAATATGGACTGACTTCCAGCCCCTGCACCAGGCAGGTATCAAAGCGGACGAACGGACCGCCCGGCACATGCAAAATCTGCAGCGTGCCCGGTGAGACCGCGTTGATGCGGCACTCGATGGCCGTGCCCGCGAACGGGATGTCTTCCTGGCGGAAGTTCAGCGGAACACCAGCTGCCGTACGGATCTGCCATTTTACCAGGTCTTTTCTGGACAGCAGTTCCGTGACGCAGTGCTCCACCTGCAGACGCACGTTCATCTCCATGAACCAGAAGTTGCCTTCGGTATCACGCAGGAATTCCAGTGTGCCCACGCCCACGTATTCCATTTTTTTGACGGCCTGGATGCAGGCTTCCATCAGCGCATCGCGCTGCGAAGGAGAAACGCCCGGTGACGGGGTCTCCTCGATCAGCTTCTGGTGATGATACTGCAGGGAACAGTCACGCTCGCCCAGCGCGACCACGTTGCCGTCTTCATCTGCCAGGATCTGCACCTCGATATGTCTGGCCGGATAAATGAATTTTTCCAGATATAAGCTGCCGTCCCCGAAAGCGGCTTCGCTCTCTGCAACAGCTAATGGATATTCCCGGATCAGGGAATCTTTATCTTCGATCATCCGGATGCCCCGTCCGCCGCCACCTTCACAGGCCTTCAGCATGACCGGGTATCCAATCTCTTCTGCTTTTTCCACTGCCTCATCCACGGATGCAAGGGCTTCTGTGCCCGGAATCGTGGTAAGGCCGGCCTCCAGCGCGATCTTTTTCACGCCTGCCTTATTGCTCAGTTTTTCCATCGTGGCGGCACTTGGTCCGATGAACACGACGCCGTTCTTTTCGCACTCTCTTGCGAAGTGCGCGTTCTCGGAAAGGAAGCCATAGCCCGGATGGATCGCCTGCGCACCGGAAAGCAGCGCAGCTTCGATAATGCGCTGTTCGTTCAGATAACTTTCCGCTGCGGACGCAGGACCGATGCAATAGCTGTCATCCGCCAGCTGCACATGAAGCGCCTCCCGGTCGGCCTCTGAATAGACGGCGACCGTTGAGATACCCATCTCCTTGCAGGCACGGATGATGCGGACCGCGATCTCACCGCGGTTCGCGATTAATATTTTTGAAAACATGTTTACTGTTTCTCCGTAATAGCGATTGAAAATTCTGCTTTGACGCAGAGCCGGTCTCCCACGTAGCCTTCGCCTTCTGCAAAGAAGAACGGGCCTTTGTGTTTGGTCACACGGCACTTCGTCTCGAATACGTCGCCCGGCTTCACCTGGCTCTTGAAGCGGACATTGTTGAGGCCGGTGTACACGGCGATCTTGCCTTCGGTCATCTGATCACTCAAAAGGATGCAGATGGACTGAGCCAGGATCTCGCACTGGATCACGCCCGGCACGATCGGGTTTCCCGGAAAATGTCCGTCCAGGAACCACGCGTCGTCGCGGATCAGAAACTTGCCGTGTGCGTATTCATCTTCCTGATATACTTCGTCAAGAAGCAGCATATTGCCGCGATGCGGCAGGATCTGTTTGATCTCTTCCTGTGTCATTTCTCTTCTCCCAGACGGAACAGCACGGTGCCGTATTCCACGACCTGTCCGTTGCGCACGCAGATCTCTGCGATGGTGCCGTCTTCTTCTGCCACGATCTCATTGATCAGTTTCATGGCCTCGATGAGGCAGAGCGTATCGCCCTTCTTCACCGGCATGCCGACGGAAACGAATGGTTCTGCATTCTCTTCCGGTGCAGCGTAGTAAACGCCGACCATCGGAGATTTCACTTCCCTCAGATTGCTCTTCGGAGCTGCTTCTGCCGGAGCTTCGTCTTCCGGTCCGAAACGCAATGCCGTTTTCTGCGCGGCTGCCGGAGCAGTGTTGCTGCGCTCCATACGGATCGTTTCGTTATCACTGGTGATCTCCAGAGCGGTCAGCTCCAGTTCCTTCATGAGCTGCGCGTATTTTCTGATATTATTCTCGTCCATTGATTGTTCTCTTTCTGATAAAGCCCACGCGGCTGTTGCCGGCCGCGCGGACCTTTTTATTTACATTGCGATGCCGCCATCCACGCGGAGCACTTCTCCGGTGATGTAATCTGCCTCCACCAGGAAGGCAACTGCGTTTGCAATATCTTCTGCCTTGCCCAGACGTCCGAGCGGGATCGCCTTCTCGATCTCTTCCTTATCAATAGAAAGATTCTTCGTCATGTCGGTATCCACAAAGCCCGGTGCGACGGCGTTGCAGGTGATGCCTCTTGCGGCCAACTCCTTCGCGACCGATTTGGTCAGACCTACGATGCCCGCCTTGGATGCGGAATAGTTGGCCTGTCCGGCATTGCCGATCAGTCCGGAGACGGAGCTCACGTTCACGATGCGGCCGCCCTTGTTGCGGATGAAGATGCTGCTGCACGCGCGGATCATATTGAACGCGCCTTTCAGGTTCGTGCTGATGACGTCATCAAAATCCTGCTCTTTCATCATTGCGATCAGACCATCTCTGGTGATGCCCGCGTTGTTGATCAGGATGTTGACGGTTCCGAAATCGGCCTTTACCTGCGCGACCATTTCCTTGACCGTGTTGAAGTCGGCCACGTTGCAGCAGTAGCTTTCTGCCTTCACGCCGAATTCACGGCATCTTGCTGCCACTTCTTCCGCAAGCGTCGCATTGCCTGCATAGAAGATTGCCACATTGGCGCCTTCCTGTGCCAGACGAAGCGCGATCGCTGCGCCGATGCCTCTGGATCCGCCGGTTACGATTGCTGTCTGATCTTTTAACATTCTTTCATCCCTTCTATCGCCGTCTGGATGTCTGCAAACTCAGCAATGCTGAATGCTTTCACAGACGGATCGATCTTTTTCATGAAGCCGGTGAGTGTCGTTCCCGGTCCGAGCTCCAGGAATGTGTCCACGCCGTCCTCGATCATCTTGCGGATGATCATCTCCCATTTGACCGGGTGATCGATCTGCTTTGACAACGTCTCGAGGATGCCGCCTTCATATGCGGCTCCGGTAAAGTTGGAATAAACCGGGATTACCGGCTCTTCAAATGCGTGGGCGGATAATTCCTGTGCGAACTGCTCTGCCGCTTCTGCCATGAACGGGCTGTGGAACGCGCCGGAAACTTTCAGCGGGATCGCTCTTCCGCCTGCTTCCTTCACTGCTGCGGTGAAATCAGCCATCTCATCAGCGGCTCCGGATACGGATACCTGACCCGGGCAGTTGTAGTTGACCGGATAGACGTGCGCAAACTGGCTGCAGACTTTCTCCACGTCTTCGTTGGAAAGTTTCAGCACGGCTGCCATGCCCGTATCCTGCTGCTCGGATGCTTCCTGCATCAGCGCTCCACGCTTCATGACCAGCGAGATGCCGCTCTCCAGATCCATCGCCCTGGCATAAGTAAGCGCGGAAAGCTCTCCCAGAGAGAATCCCGCGGTCACATCTGCTTTCACGCCTGCTTCTTCCAGGGCTCTGGCTGTTGCCAGTTCCACCGTCAGAAGGCAAGGCTGCGTATTTTTTGTTTCTTTTAATTCATCCGCCGTTCCGTTGAAGCACTGTTCAGACGTGCCCGGACGCAGACGGTCTGCGGTCTCGAACACTTCGCGGGCTGCCTGTGATCCATCAAAGAAGGATTTGCCCATGCCCGGCACCTGCGCACCCTGGCCGGCGAATAAAAATGCTATTCTACCCATTTAGATGCTCCCATCAATATCGGCTCGGCCTCTTCCATCACCTCGCGGACGATCTCGGCTGCCGGCTGCTCTTTTTTGACCATGGCTGCGATCTGTCCGCAGAGGAAGCAGCCCTTATCCAGGTCGCCTTCCTGCACAGCCAGACGCAGAGCGCCTTCGCCCATTTTCTCCAGCACGTCATCCGGCGTATCGCTGAATTCGGCTTTCGCGTATTCGCGGGTGAAGTTGGTGCGGATGCTCCGGACCGGATGGCCCAGTTTCTTGCCTGTGACCATCGTTGCCAGATCGTTTGCCTTCAGGACTTTTTCCTTATAAGTAGAATGGATCGAGCATTCCTCCGCGCTCAGGAAACGGGTGCCCATCTGCACGCCGCATGCGCCGAGCATAAAGGCTGCTGCCACACCGCGTCCATCGGCAATGCCGCCTGCTGCGATGACCGGCAGATCGGTAGCGTCACAGACCAGCGGGACCAGTACGATCGTCGTAAGCTCGCCCACGTGTCCGCCGCTCTCGCCGCCTTCTGCGATCAGCGCAGTTGCACCGGCTCTGGTCATCATCTTAGCCATCGCGACGGAAGCCACCACCGGGATCACCTTGATCCCTGCTGCTTTCCATGTTTCCATGTACTTGGCCGGATTGCCTGCGCCAGTCGTCACGACTGCGACCTTCTCGTCTGCAACAAGCTGGGCAACATCATCAGCGAACGGGCTCATCAGCATGATGTTCACGCCGAACGGTTTATCCGTGAGCTCCTTCGCGATATGGATCTGCTCTTTCACATAATCAGCCGGCGCATTGCCTGCGGCGATGATGCCCAGGCCTCCGCCCTCTGATACGGCTGCAGCGAGTTTTCCGTCGGCGATCCATGCCATGCCTCCCTGAAATACCGGGTAGCGGATACCCAGCATGTCACATAAAGCCGATTTGATCATGATTATTTCTCCAATCTTGCCTCGATATAAGCTACCAGGTCGCCGACTGTTTCCACTTTCTCTTCCAGTTCGATCTCCTGACCGATCTTATCTTCCAGATTCATCAGCATTTCGACTGTATCCAGAGAGTCGATGCCCAGATCTGAGAACTTCATATCCGGAGTGATCGTGGATGCGTCAACGTCATTTCTTTCTGCAATCAATTCTGCAATAGCTTCAAAAACCATAGTGTACCTCCTGTAAAAAAATACATTTTTTGTTTTCTGCTTTTATGACAGGGTCGCGGCGCTTTCGCCTGTGCTTTTCGCCCCGCTACCTAATCTGTTGGATTATTATAAGTAGGATGGCAGATTAAGTCAATAGCAACCCTGCACAAGATGCGCTTGAATTATGGATTATTTATGTTAAAATTGTGTGAAATAGAGGTGCTTTTTTATGAATTATAATAAAGATCTGATCGCCGGCAAACTGCGCCGGTGGGAGAAATATTTGGAGAATTATCGTCTGCCCCGCTGGGAAGATATCCCGGACATGGGCTTGTATATGGAGCAGGTCATCAAACTGCTGACGCAGTATCTGGACTATTTTCCGCCTGAGCTGAAGGAAGATAACTTCATCACGGCCGCCACGATCAACAACTATGTCAGGAAAAAGATCATGCCGGAGCCGGTCAACCGGAAGTATTACCGGAAGCATATCGCCTACCTGATCATCATCTGCTCGCTCAAGCAGAGCCTCAGCATTCCGGTGCTGCAGAAGATGATCCCGGTGGATCTGACGGAGGAGGAACTGAAGGAGACTTACACCGCCTACGTGAACCGCCAGAAGATCGGCGTGAGCTATTTTGCCAAGCAGGTGCGTCTGGCAGCGGCAGGCGTCCTCGACCACGAGTACGAGTCCGAGCTGGCAACCGACAGCACAGAGGACCTGATCTATCTGAGCGCCGTGATCAGCGGCTTCGCCCGGCTGTTCGCGGAGAAGCTTCTGCTGCTCGAGGGCAAGACCCTGGAGAACGGCGGGGATATTAAAATTAAGCAGTAGACATGAAGAAGCCTTTGATCACAACGCGTGACCTGGTGGAGATCGCCTTCGTGGCGGCACTGCTCTGCGTGTGTTCCTGGATCACCATCCCGTTTACCATCCCGTTTACGATGCAGACCTTCGCGGTGTTCTGCGCAGTCCTGCTGCTGGGCGGTTTTAACGGCACGCTCGCGATCATCTTATATTTATTGCTCGGCATCGTCGGCCTGCCGGTGTTCTCCGGCTTCCAGGGCGGGATCGGCCACGTGCTCGGTCCGACTGGCGGTTACATGGTCGGCTTTTTATTGACGGGTCTCGCATTCATCCTCATGAAGCCATTGATCGAGAAGAACCGCCGCTACCGCTATCTCGCGCTGATCATCGGCCTGATCGCCTGCTATCTGTTTGGCTCACTCTGGTTCGCAGTCGTATACACGGCGAAAGGACAGGTGATGGGATTCTGGAAGATCCTGACCGTCTGCGTCCTCCCGTACATCGTCCCGGACCTGCTGAAGATGGTGCTGGCCGTTTATGTATGCGACCGTGTGCGGCGGCTGATACCACGAAACGGTTAATTCTGTGAATGTTCGCATTCTTTTTGCAGTTCTGACATCTTTTGTTCACAAAACAGGATTAAAAAAGAAGCATCATTTTACAGGAGATGGATATATATATGAAGATTACAAAAAGACTTATCGCTGATGCCATCCTCGCGATCGCACTCGGCTTCACAATGGCATATACGCTGACCGGCGGTCTCATCCATGAGATCCTCGGCATGCTTGTTCTGATCGGCTTCCTGATCCATCTGATCATTCGGAGGTCTTATTATAAGGGAGCTTTCCGCTCCTTAAGGAATGGCAGGTTGTACGGTTTTTCGTCGCGCGCGTCTCTGATCCTCAATCTGGTTCTGATCGTCGCGACGGTGGTGATGCTCATTTCTTCGGTTCTGATCTCACACGAGCTGTTCCTGTTTTTGAATTCCGCCTTCACCGGCTATGACGCATGGCGCGTGATCCACATCGTCTGCGCGGTCGTGATCGCGATCGGCGTGTTCATCCACATCTGCCTGCACGCGAAGATGTTTGTTTCGCTGGTACGCCGCTCTTCCCAGAGGAGTGGTGCCGTCACGCTCTGGAGCGTGTTCTCACGCATCGCCGCTTTCATCGTTGCGGTCCTGCTCGCTTTCTTCAGTGTCAAAAGCATCTCGGACGCTGCATCGGTCTATGCTTACGCAAAGGAATACGCTGCCGTGATCATTTCGGATCATCAATCGGGCGGTTCTTCGGAAGGAATCGTGCTCAAAGAGGAGCCGGACCCGGACGAGTTCGGGCCGGAAATTTCAGATGTGCCGGAACAGGATACGGAACCGGTCATCACAGAGGAACCGGAGCCGGCTGAGGATGTGCCGACCCTCGAAGATTATCTCAGCAAGATCATCTGCAACGGCTGCAGCAAACACTGCCCTCTTCTCACCCCGCAGTGCGGCAAAGGCCGAATCAAAGCGCAGAACGCGACCACTCAGTACTACGAAGAGTACGGCGGCGAATACGACGGCTGACCGGCGCAACAATAATCGAACGATTCAAACTTTCATACAGTTTTTTAAATGCTTTTCATCGATAACAAAACGATATCGGTGAAAAGCATTTTACTATTTCACAGAATCTTCCGGGCAGATTATGATGATTATCAGGATAGTATTTGTACGGAGCTTTGATGTCTCCAATTACCGGAAAGGAGCTTATCATGGGAGATTTTCCTCAGATCACGCCAAAAGAAAACATTATGATGGCTTATCGTCACGAGAAGCCTGCTTATATCCCTTCGATGTTCACGGACATCGCAATGTTTCAGGCCAACCCGACAATGGAGCGTTATTGCGGGCTGGAAACAGGCAGGGATGGATTTAACGTAGAATGGAAATTTGAGCGCAGGGCGAATGCACCAATGACCACGCAGGATCATCAGATCACCAGCATCACGGACTGGGAAAAGATCAAATTCCCGGATCTGGATGCCATTGACTGGGAAAAACAGGCAGATATCGATGCGCATACCAATATCAGTGCACTCGTCGGCGGCAAAGGCCTCGTTCCGTTTGATGATGGTCACAGTGTTTTTGATGAAGATGACAAATTCAAAATGTGCATGGTCATCAACGGACCGTTTGAGCGGATGCATGCGCTGGAAGGTTTTGACAATGCGCTTTGTGATCTTCTGACAGAGCCGGAGGCATGCGCGGATTATTTCGCAGCAATCTCCGACTGGAAGTGCCGCTATTTCCATAAGATCGCAACTTATTATAAAGTGGATGGCATCAATGGTCACGACGACTACGGCAGCGCGCATAACCTGTTCATGTCTCTGGATACCTGGCGCAAGCTGATCAAACCGAATCTGGCGAAGATGGTGGAACAAGTGCATAAAGATGGCCTGATCTATCAGCACCACAGCTGCGGATATGTGGAGCCTTTGTTTGACGATCTGATCGAGATCGGAGTGGACGCTCTGGATACCTTACAGGGCGGCAGCAATCCAAACCTGGGAGAATTAAAGAAACGTTATGGTGACAAGATCACCTTCTGCGGCGGCTTCGATAATCAGTATGTGCTGGAGCAGCCGGATGTCACGCCGGAACAGATCAAGGCGGAGTATCGCCGCGTCATCGATCTGTTGGCGCCGGGCGGCAGTTATGTAGTCTTCCCGATCTCTCTGGGCGGCGCATGGATGATGCACTTTGCGCAGGAGCATTTCCAGTATGGAATGTCTTACTATGCAACACATCCGGAAGCATGATCATAAATATCGTTTTTGGAAACCTGATGCAGGGCGGCTCCGGCTGCCCTGTTTTGTAATCTTCGTTCGCTTAGGCCGCCCTTATTTGCATTCCGCTCTGCTTTCCCTTAAAATTTATTCAGGCAATCAGAACCAGCGCTAACGCTTTTTACTTGATACGCAGCAATCCCCTGCAAAAGGATGGGAGGTACGTATGAACACCACGCAGATCCGATGCTTTCTGGCCGTTATGGAAACTTTGAATTTCACAAAAGCCGCCGAGCAGCTTTTTATTTCGCAGCCCGGCTTAAGCCGGCAGATCGTCTCGCTGGAACGGGAACTGAACACACTTCTTTTCATCCGCGACAAAAATGGGATCCGCCCGACTCCCGCTGCAAATGTACTGGTAAAAGAACTGGACCACTTTGAGACGCGCATAGAAGATCTCGTTCATAAGGTTCAGCGGGCCGGCCAGGGGTATAGTGAAAGCCTGACCATTGGAATGCTGAGTGGACAGTTTACCAGCGAGCACCTGACGGATCGCATCCTGAAATATATGGCAAAGCATCCGAATGTGGATCTGATCTTTAAGCAGGGGTCCTTCAAGGATCTCCGCGCATGGATCGTCTCCGGGGATATCGATATAGCTGTCACACAGGAGTTCGACATCCAGAATATGGACGGCATTCAGATCCGCCGGTTTTATGTCGATAATCCGGTCTTTGCAATCTCACGGCTGACCAAAACCGGTCAGAAAGAACACATTACATTAGAGGATCTGACTGAAGAAGCACTGATCTACATTTCCCCGGATGACTGCCGCGCCGGATACGAACTAACACATGCATTTGTGACAAATCATGATCTGCATTTCGCAGATGTCCGATACGCTCCGAACCTTCCGACCGCCATGATGTGGATTGAAACCGGGCAAGGCGTCGGCATCATCAATCACACGTCCAGCATCGTGACTAATTCCTCGATCCGGCTGCTGGAGGATCTGCTGGGCAGTCAGCAGGATGCATATACTTGCTTTGCCTGGAAGGCCGATAATCCGAATCCGGCTATCTTGCATTTTACAGAAATGTGAATATTCCGCTAATATGCCCGCTTCACAGGCATGTATTTTCACAGGATTTACTCTTTGTCACTATAAGCGCACTTACGCTTCTCAGTGAGTAATTTTTTGGATAAAAATTACTCACCAGACGTTCAAATTTTCTGTAGGTGATGAAAATGAGTGATTTTTGCTGTTTTTGGGGCCTTTTGATTCATCACTGGCGAAGAAAATTTGCTGTGAGTGAGTAATTGCCTCAAAGATATCTCTCCAGTGATGAAAAAAAACACAGATTTCAGTTATTTGATTATCTCCGCATACTGCAGGCGGATGGCTTTTTCCAGATCGGCGGCG
>JAFZKG010000012.1 GCA_017553695.1 Lachnospiraceae bacterium | reverse complement strand
GAGCAGTCGAGGCTGTCAAACTGTTTGGCCGTGAGGTTGCTACTCCTGATGAAGCTCGTCAGCTTCTCAACCTGCCTCCGTACAACACAGCTGAATAATTCATACGTAATTACGAACGAGATCGATCATAGGGCCGGATATCATCCGGCCCTGATTTCTATCAGGACAAGGCAGATGCCTTGCAGAAAGGATTTCAACATGACCTGGGGAGCTCAGTATATGTGCTATACCTGCAAAAAATGCGGCAAGAAATACAAATATGCCATCGATCTGATCGCCGATTTTGGCGCAGACTTCGGGAAATGCCCGGTCTGCGGAGCAGATGGGGACCTGACTTATGAGGGCGCGGTATCACCAGAGACCTCTGAATATGAAGAAGTAGAATAAAGAAGGGCAGATTATGCGGGCAATCGAGATCGAGAATCTGAAAAAATTTACAACAGCGCTGTTTGCCGGGGAGACGTTTGACGGCTTTCTTGTCACCGAAGCGTCCTTCAGCACGATCACGAATATCACGATTGACGGACATATCAATCAGGAATTCATGGGAGAGGCCGATCTGGCCCTGCCGGAAAACCAGGAAAAAGCCATTTATTGGAAACGCCTGCGTCCTCTTTGCTATGAGATCATCAAAGGACAAAAAGTCCCGCTGCGGTTCAAGATCGTGTTTATGATGCCGTCGGATCTGGTATTAAAATTTCTGGATCATGCCGGACTGGATTTTGAACCGATCGAAGTGAATGCCCTGTTTTTGAATATTGTTTTCCAGGAGGGGAAACTGACCTGTACGACGGGAACTTCTATGAAGGCTTTTACACTGGACAAGAGTCTGGAGGATGCCTGGGATTCGCAAATGGTGCGGTTCCTAAATAACGTGCAGGGATAAAAGGAGCATCAGAATGAAAAAAGAATTTAAGATCGGACCGCTCACAGCAGCGGAGGGAGAAAAAGTATCGGGATATCTGCCAATTGTGAATGCGGAGGTGGAGGTTCCGATCACTTTAATAAATGGAAGAAATGAAGGAAAAACAATCCTGATCTGCGGAGGCCTGCACAATGCAGAATACGTAGGCATTCAATCTGCTATCGAACTCGCGGATGAACTGGATCCGGAAAACGTATCCGGCAATATCATCGTGATCAGGCTTTTGAACCGGACCGGGTTTGAACACCGCACCATGAGCCTGGTGTATGAGGATGGGAAAAACATCAACCGTGTTTTCCCGGGAAGTGCGACCGGCACATTGGCCGATCAGATCGCATATACCTTGGAGAAAGATATTTATCCTTTTATTGATTTCTTTATCGATCTGCATTGTGGTGATGGATACGAAGGCCTCGTGCCTTATGTTTACTGCCTCGGAAATGCCAGCGATTATGTAGTGGAAACGAGCCGTAAGATGGCGGATATCGTACAGGTGGATTATCTGGTGGTATCCATGCTGGATACAGAAGGAGCCTATAATTATGCCGGATCTCTGGGAATCCCTTCGATCCTGATCGAACGCGGTTGTAAAGCCGTCTGGGACCAGGCTTTGGTAGAAGAAGATAAAAAGGATGTGAAAAATATCCTGAGGTATCTGGGAATACTGGGCGGAGAAGTCCAAAGAACCGGCAGTATCCCGAAAGAAGTGAACCCGGTCATCTATGAAAATGCGCCGGTTACCGGTTGCTGGTATCCATCCTTCCAGCCAGGTGATACGTTTAAAGAAGGAGACGTCATTGGTGTCATCAAGGACTATTTTGGCAACGTTTTATTTACCTGCTATGCAAAGCAGAATGGAATCGTCCTGTATGAAGTGATCAGTTTATGTATCATAAAAGATGGACCGATGATCACATATGGCGCATGGGATCAGGAGATTGATCGTCATGCTGAAAGATCAAAAGATGTCATCATGTAAGGATATCCTCCCCCAGGGGTTTTGGTAATATTTTTCAATTATTGATCGTAATATTTTACCAAAAATCATTAAATTGACACAAGAATATAAAAATCTTATAATTACCCTGTAAAAAGAATAACGGACACGAAACATGTTCTGCCGCACGCGCAGATTAAAAGGGAAACCGGTGAAAATCCGGTACGATCCCGTCACTGTGATAGGGAGCAGACGGCATAAATGTCACTGAGAGAGCAATCTTTTGGGAAGGCGCCGGATGCGTGGAACTTAAGTCAGGAGACCTGCTTGTTTCGGAATAGCAAATTCATACGGTGTATATGAAGACTATTGGTCAGATCACAGGCTCTTTTTTTGATGCAGTGCTGTGTGTTCTGTCTATGGATAATTCAGAAGCCCGATGAATAAACGGGCTTTTTTTATTGCTTTGTCTGTTATTTGTGCATGTTCATGTATTTTTAAGAAAAGGAGAAGACTAAAAATGAAAAAGAACATGAAAAGAATTCTTGCAGTCGCAGGGGCTCTGGTCCTTGCAATCGGACTTCTTGCTGCCTGTGGCAAATCCGGTGGCGGGGATACCCCACAGGGTAGTGGTGGTGCAGCAGCACCGGCAGGCGATCTGACAACACTGAGATTTGGCGTTCAGATGTACAGCGATGGTCTGATCGATCCAATGGCACAGGTAAATACCTGCTGGAACTGCATGCGTTTCGGCATTGGCGAGTGTCTGTTCAAATTTGATGACAACATGGTACCACAGCCATGGCTGGCTGAGTCCGCAGAGACAGAGGATTACATTACCTGGGTCGTCACATTAAAGAGCGGCATCAAATTCTCAGATGGATGCGATATGACCGCATCAAAGGTTTTGGCTTCCTTCCAGAGAATGAAAGATGAAGGACCAAATGGTTCTACTGCCCCTCAGAAATATGTCCCATATGAGACAGAGATCACGGCTGATGATGCTGCAAACACAATAACGTTTGTGCTTCCGAAAGCAGATGTGAACTTCAAAGGAAAACTGGCTCATCCAGCTTGCGAGATCTGTGATGTAGAAGATACCAAAGATTGGAATAACGCTGTGATCGGTACCGGTCCTTATATGGCAGAGTCCTTCCAGGATCAGGTCGGCTATACGATGAAAGCAAACCCATATTATTATGATGAGGTTCCTTACGAGACCGTTGAGATCATGTTCATGGGCGATGCCTCTGCAAAGGCTATGGCTCTGCAGAGTGGTCAGGTCGATTTAGTTGAAAACATTACAAATGTATCTGATATTAAGACGCTTCAGGATG
>JAFZKG010000011.1 GCA_017553695.1 Lachnospiraceae bacterium | reverse complement strand
ATCGGTCAGTGGCTGATGATCCCACAACAATTCTTTATAGCTTTCTTCCGTCAGTTCCCCGATGAAATCCGCCGCATGCTTTGCCGTGATATCCAGCGCCGCCTGCTGCAGTTTCCGGTCCCGTACCATGACGTTCGGATCGGTGAACAGGTCGGTTTGCTCGAATGTCTCGTCTTTCAGATCGTTGAAAGAAATATGGACTCTGCGGTAAGACAGATCCGGATCCACGATCCGGTCATAAATGGCGATCACGGCATCTGTCAGGATGCGGTTGGAGCTGGTGGTCACAGTCAGTTTTTCCGACGCGCCGATCGGTTTCCGCCCGGTGTTGAACGAGAATCCCAGCATCAGCGAAATATGGTCCGTGATCTTATGTTGCTTGACCAGTTCCAGACAAAGCAGATCGCACATCTCTTTCACGATCAATCTGCAATCCTTATCATTATAATCCCTGGCAAGGACCTGTCCACTGGAAATTGACCGGGTCTTCGCGCGGTAATTCTTGATGTCGGCCATGGTCACCGGCTCGATGCCCCATGCGTGATCCATCAGGATCTCTGCATTCACGCCAAATAAGCGGAACAACAGTGCCTCATCCGCCATCGCGATATCACGCATTGTAAAGATCCCGACGCGAGCCAGTCGCTGCACCGTGCCTCTGCCTACCATCCAGAAATCGGTCAGTGGCTGATGATCCCACAACAATTCTTTATAGCTTTCTTCCGTCAGTTCCCCGATGAAATCCGCCGCATGCTTTGCCGTGATATCCAGCGCGATCTTCGCGAGATACAGGTTGGTGCCGATTCCGCCGGTCGCCGTCAGCCCCGTGGTATCCTTGATGTCTTTCAATACCGTGAGCGTCAGTTCTCTGGCCGTCTTTTTATAAAGCGACAGATAATGCGTCGCATCGATGAAAGCCTCATCCACAGAGTAAACATGGATATCTTCCGGCGCGAAGTATTTCAGATAGATGCCGTAGATGCGCGCGCTGTAGCGGATGTACAGACGCATCCGTGGCGGTGCCATGATATATTGGATGTTCTTCGGGATCTCGAAAACCCGGCAGCGGCTCGGCACGCCCAGCTTCCGGATGGCCGGCGATGCTGCCAGGCAGATTGTCTTTTCCGTGCGGGTCGGGTCGGCAACAATGAGGTTGACTTTAAAGGGGTCAAGCCCCCTCTCCACGCATTCCACTGATGCGTAAAAAGATTTCAGATCGATGCAGATGAATTGATCCTTCTCTGCCATTGCCGCCTTCTCCGCCCGTTTTATATTCGAACATATGTTCGTTTTTATGATACCATGGATAGGGGCAGATTGCAATAAAAAAACGGCGTGCTGTCTGCACGCCGCCATGTTTTTTATAATGTCTGGAAGATCATCCGGCCCTTCCCCTTCAGCCACCGGTGAAGCAGCCAGGTAAGAGCCACCAGGATCACCGTGCAGATCAGCAAATAGATGGCAGGATCCAGGAACGCACTCACCAGCAGATATAAGAATCCCAGCGCACATGCCAGGATCATGAATCCGAACATGCTGATCAGGATATTGACGCTCTGCTTGATCGGCTGCGCCTCGTTAGTCCAGTCCAGCATCGGACGCTTCAGATCCAGCGACAGCATCGCCGTCGCGCTGAAATAAACGAAGGCAATCACGCAAAGGATGATCATAATAAACGCGAAGGCACTCGCTTTCAGAGCGATCCCCACAGCAACCGCACAGATCATTGCCGGAATGATCGTCAATATGATATGTACGTACAGTTTAGCCCGGAAGACGGCATACGGATCGACCGGCATTGTCTGCAGGACCCAGATATGCTGGCCTTCGAGCGAAATGGATGGTGCCGCAATATCACAGAAGGCTGTCAGCAGACAGACCGCGAATGCTCCCATAACCGGGAGGATCCGGGTAAACGCAGGGATTCTTCCGAAAACGCTCCCCATCAGCTCATAGATATAATTTGCCTTGATCAACAGAAATACGGCTCCTGCCAGCAGGAATAACAGCCCTAATCCACAGTTGACCATATAGGTCGGGCTGGCTGTAAACCGCCGCATCTCTTTTTTCCGCAAAGCCGCTCCGACATTTTCCGTCCGGATCTGCTTTTCGGAAAAATCTGCTTTAACTGCTTCGTCTTTTGTAGACACGATCTTAAGGAAGCTCTTGCTCATGAAGAAACAGGTCAGCGCAAAGAGCACCGCCGTGATCGCTGTGAATACCAGAAATCCCCCCACATTTCCGCTCATGCCAAGCCCCAGCGAATAGATCGGATAGCCCCAGCCTTTC
Organism: Lachnospiraceae bacterium; assembly: GCA_017553695.1. Lineage (GTDB taxonomy): Bacteria > Bacillota > Clostridia > Lachnospirales > Lachnospiraceae > RGIG5612. The sequence goes on along the minus strand of JAFZKG010000011.1, from coordinate 10,247 downwards.
ATGGATTCGCCGATCTCCTGTGCATGAAGCGCCAGCTCCCGGAACAGGTAGTTCGCACGGATACGCAGGTACATAAAGACCACGATAACGAGGACGGAAATGATGACCGTCAGGATCTTCTGGTTTTTCAGTTTCGATGCGATCAACGCGATCAGCCAGCCAAACAGGCAGGAAAAGGTAAGGATCAGGAATCCCAGAATGAAAAACCCGAGAATGCTGAAGATGACGCTGAGCGCTGACGGATGTCCCCATCCGAAATAAACGATGAGCGTCGGGATCAGGACCATGCCTTCGTAAACGAGGCTCATGGTATAGACGCTGATCATTCTGGCAAACAGGATCTTTGACGGCGGGATCGGCATGGCCAGAAGGAATTCATTATCCTTCGCTTGGAAAAGTGCCGCGTATGTGCTGAGCACGCTGCCGATGAGCCCCACCAGGAATGCCAGAACCGTCATGATCATCAGGAAGATCCAGACATACTCGGTATTGAGCAGGGAGCCGCCGATCAGGAATGATAAGGCAAAGAAGGTGCCCAACATCATCAGGTAGATGAATGCAAATAATATAATCAACCCGACGGATTTTGATTTTTTCGTAACAACCGTGCCCTTCCGCTTATTGTAAAAATACATCTTGCGGACTTCGAGCATCTGTTTATGTAATAATGCTTTTAACATTTGTTTTAAGTTCCTTTTTGTATTTTCTATGCCGCTATTTCTGGAAAGTAGGGATCTCGATGCCAAGTCCCGCATCCGGGATCGCGCCATTCTGCAGTTCCAGGAAAACTTCTTCCAGAGACTCATCTCCCTTGACCTCGTCCATCGTTCCGGACTTGATCAACCGGCCTGCTTTGATGATGGCAACTTTATCGCACAGTTTTTCTGCGACTTCCAGAACATGCGTCGAGAAAAAGATGGCACCGCCGTTATCGCAGATCTCACGCATGGTCTGCTTCAGCAGGAAGGCTGCCGTAGGATCCAAACCGACAAACGGCTCGTCCATCAGGATCAGCTTCGGATCATGAATGAGCGCCCCCATGACGGCCAACTTCTGCTTCATGCCGTGGGAATAAGAACTGACCGGCTGTGCCAGTTTTTCCGTCAGCTCAAACATATCGCCATACTTTTTGATACGTGCCTGGCGGTCCTGCTGCGAAACGCCGAAAATATCCGCGATGAAGTTCAGATACTGGATAGCGGTCATATAATCATACAGATCCGGATTGTCCGGAATGTAAGCCATGATCCTTTTGGCATCCAGCATATTCTTTTTAATATCGAAGCCGCCGATCGCAATATCGCCCTGATCATAATTCAGGATGCCGGCCACGCATTTCAGTGTGGTCGTCTTGCCGGCGCCGTTGTGACCGATGAATCCGTAGATCTCACCCGGTTGAATATGGATCGACAGATCATTGACTGCCGCATAGTCTCCGTACTTTTTGGTTAGATGCTCAATTCTTAACATAATGATCTCCTGTTACTTTTTATTTTTCCGGGAAGCAGGTTTCTTCGTGTCCTGCTTCTCGCTTTCGTTTTCCTGAAATGCCACTTTGAAAAGATTCGTAAAGGCTCCCTTCGGAGGGATCACAAGTCCCTGGTCTTTCGACCCCAGGATCAGGATCGTATCCCCGGGATTGATCTGAAACAGATCCCGCGCCTGTTTCGGGATCACGATCTGTCCCTTTTCTCCAACCGTGGCTGTCCATGCATAGTATCCATCCGGCGCACCCATCTTATCTACCCCTTTCAAAAGTATGATTTGTATAACATATTATACTCTTTGTGTTTTACTGTCAATCATTTCTTAGATTCTATTGCATCAATATTGTGGACATGCTATTCTACTTTCCTAAGTGCGTTCGCACATTCCTGATTCTTATGATTGTTTCAATCATTGTTTTCATTTTTACAAATAAACTCATTAAGGAGGAAACACTTTGATTACCAGAATCGTTTATCCTTCTGCGCTGGAATACTGGCTATTTGAAAAAGGTATTCCATATCGGTATTGGAATACCGGAAAAGGCGCGCCTGGAGAAGAAAAGCAAACCGGCCGTACCAGTATTACGGAAATAGTGGGGCGGCTTAACTTTACCACACCTGTGCATGTTGCCGTACCCCGAACAACAAACCGGCAACATACAAAAACTATCATTTATCATGCACTTCCCAAAGCTCTGCCGAAGAACAGTTTTATCCAAATTACTGATAATGTTTTGATCAGCAGCCCGGAAATGTGTTTTTTGCAGGCAGCGCTAACACTTCCGCTTCATCAACTGGTAAAACTGGCGTGTGAACTCTGTGCTATTTATGTTCCGGATTCATATGAAGAATATGGCCAGCGGAGCCGGGAACAGATCACATCAGTATCCAACATTAGAGATTATCTATTAAAAGCAACCGGTGCACGAGGTGTAAAAAAGGCAAAAGAAGCGATTCAATACGCATCCGATCGTGCAAATTCTCCAATGGAGGTTAACCTGGCAACAATTGCGGCTCTGCCAATCTGCCATGGGGGCTTTGGCACAAAAAAGATGTTGCTGAATAATGATGTTCTCTTATCGGAGAGCGGAGCCGCGCATCTAGGTCGAGAATCCTGTTGCTGCGATATTGTCTGGCCAGAGGAAAAGGTTGTTCTGGAATATGACAGTAACCTGTCACATCTCTCCAGACAACAACATGCCAAAGACAAGGCACGAATAACTGCGCTGTCGCTTTCTGGTTATAAAGTCTTCAGCGTGACAGCGGATGATCTTAAGAGTTATGGGAGAATCGAGGCTCTGTTTCTGTTGGTTAGAAGTGCATTGGGGATGCGCACGCACAACGATCGTATGGAAAAGAATCTTGATAAAAGGATCCGCGTCGTTAATGCAATCATGTTCTCTGTAGCTAAAAAAACATGGTAATCATTCCATATGTACAAAAAAGTCGGTTCGGTATTAGTTCTTTTCCTCTTGATGTACAAAAATGCCGGTTTGGTATCAATTCATCCTTTCTCGCCGATTACTAAAAAGAGTCCGAGCAAAACAAGAATGGAAAAAAGCCTTTAAAATCAACCTTTTTTAATCATGCTATTATCCTCTGTTTTAGCCACGCTAATAGAAACATGTACCAAACCGAATTTTTTGTACACCTGAATGAATCAGACCCGTACCAAACCGGCCTTTTTGTACACCTCGGCTGAAAAAGCGAACAATTTCTACGGCTACTTATTCTTTTTCGTTCAAAAAAAGACCCGGCCTGGCCGGATCTCTTTTTTCAAAGGATGGTTATTCGTTTTCGTATTTCTCAAGGCTGTAATAATACAACTCCATGGTGCCGTCCCAGAGGATCTCTGGATCTCTGTGCATGAAGTTGGATACCAGTCCTCCGCCAGTTCCGTAGGTATCCACAATGTTATGGATGTTGTCCATGATCTGTTCCTTTGTCCAGTCCGGCTGTGCCATCATCATGACTTCCAGTGCAAGTTTGTCGCCGTATTTTTCTTTGTAGGCTTTGAAGTCGTTCGCACGTGCCTGGATCTGCAAGGTATTGACGCCGGCATCGACCATATACGGCAGGAACCGCTCAATTTTGCCGCAGCTGTGCAGCTGCACGGTGATGCCCTTGGAATGCATATGATCGAAGATCTTCTTGGTCGGCTCAAAGACCATCGACTCCATCATTGCGGATGAGAAGAACGTATCGCGTTCGGTCCCCCAATCATCGTGGTAGGTGATGTAATCGACTGGCAGATACTCAGCAATCTTATCGATCAGTTTGATCTCCCAATCTGCATAGGCATCCAGAAAGTCCCTGACGGCTTCCGGTTCCAGTGCCATGTCTACCATGGCATCTGTATATCCGCCTCTCAGCGCGACCAGACGCTCTGTGCACCCCTGCAGGACATCGATGTGCGTGACCTTATTCGGATCGCATTTCTCCCACCATGCCTTGCTATGCCCTTCAAAATCATAGTCGTTCAGATCCGGGAATTTGACCTTTTTCTCCCACTGCGTAATGTCGTCCAGAAACTGGGTGTTCGGTTTCAGCATCGGTCCGCCGGCTTCCGGCACATACATCCAGATGCATCCAAATGCATCTGTAAAATCGTAACGTTCGTTCCTTCCAAACTCCACGTCCGGCATTCCGGAGATGACACTTATCATCGTGAAATTCTCATCGGTCATCGAGTTATGCACCCATGCCGGTTTCTTGCATTCTGCTGCAAGTTTGAAGTTCTCCCGGATCGTGAGCGGGCGGTCCTTTACGACCGGAACGTCAAACCCTGTCGGGCTGAATGCTGATGCGCGATGATGCACCTCAACACTCGGATCGCCAAATGGCGGCCTTACATATTTCATTTTTCTCTCCTACATATATTACTTATCCTAAAAATGTTACTTATCCTAAAAAAGTTATTACTGCTTCACAAAGATCTACAGAATAGCCTTGCCCTCTTCCACCAGACGGTCGAAGTTCTTCCGCGTTGCGATATACAGTTTTTCCTTCAATGACGGCGGTCCCATTGCCTCTACCAGCACGCGGTTATCTTCACCGATGCCATGGATGAATTCTTCCACGACGGCATCCACTTCGTCCTCTGATGCAGTCGGTTCCATGCTCAGATTTGCGGTAAAGTACATCTGATGATCATACATCTGTTTCAGTTTTGCTTTGTCGTTCAGCCGCTGTCCGCCCCAGCTGTTGAAGCCTTCCTCGATCATGAACGGAACGAACGGCTCCACAAAGCCACAACTGTGAAGGTCATGATAAAAGCCCAGCGAATGACCGTAGTCCAGGATCTCCTTCACATATGGGAAGATCATCTCGCGGTACGTATCATTTGAGAAGAATGGTGCACGCTGTGTGCCCCAGTCATCATTGAAATTCACGATGTCCGGGTTGAACCATTTTTTCAGATTCTTGTATGTCTTTTTGTGGACCTCTGTCACGGCACGGAAGAAGCGGTGCACACCTTCCTGCTGGTCTTCATCCACCAGTGCAACAAGCGCCTCTGCGCAGTCCAGTCCGGCGATCAGACGCTCAAACAGGCATCCCGGTACCGCAACATAAACGGCCCGGTCTTCCCGGAGAGTCGGCGCGGTCTCGTTATAGCAGCCCTCCCAGTCCCAGGTATCCGGATCCGGGATCGTAACATAATCTTCCCAATGATTGATGTCTTTGATCTTCGGGTCGCCTGGCTTCACGATCGCCCCGCCGGCCTGCTCCACAAAGACCCATTCGATGCCGTATCCATCAATGCCACCTTTGTTCTTCGGACCGCGGGCCTGGTTTTCCGGGTCACAGGAGATCATGAAAGAATTGGTGTCGCCGAAGGAAAACGGAGCCCACATTGGGGTCTTCCCTTCATAAAGACGCAGCGTATTTTCTTTTGGTGTGATTGGTGTTGAATAGAGTTTTGTGACTCCTCCGAACATTGTCTTGACCTCATCTCTGATGGTCAGTTCGGAAACGTCGAATTTAGATTCGAGTCCCATACCGATATCTCCTTCTCCTAAAATATGCTTCGGACCGGTTCCCCCTCCGGCCCAATCTCTCTTATGAAAATATTTTACGCCGAATAATAGACTTTGTAAATTTATTATTTGAACGCGAAAATCTTACTTCTGCAAAAAATCCGGATCCGTGACAAAGAAAGATAACAGCAGTGCGAACCGGTTCCGGCCATCGTCCAGATCGATGTTGATGAGCGATTCGATTTTTTTGATCCGGTAGATCAGCGTGTTCCGGTGAATGCAGAGGATCTCTGCTGTTTTGGTCTGATCCCTCTCCTGCAGAAGATAAACGGCCAATGTCCGGTAATACTCCGTTCCGGCGGTCGCATCATACTGTTTTAGCTTTTCCGCAGCCGGTGAGGACAGCGGGATCTCCAGCTGGTCATTGATCTGATGGCGGATGTACTCCAGTGCAAAGTCTTCGCAACGGTTGACCGCGCCAGGCTTTGTGCTGCCATACTGCAATGCCAGCTGCGCTTGTTTATAATAGGCCGGAAGCTGTTGCAGATCTTTGAAACGGTAACTGCTGCCACAGCACATTTTTCTCTTCTTCAGCGCGTCGGAAAGTTCCTGCCGGAATTTCTTCTCTGTGATCTTGTCATAGTTCACGATGATAAGCAGATCTGACAGATATTTAAAACAGTAGACCGCCGAGAACGATGCGGACAAAGCGCGCTGCAGATAGTTCATATCCAACTGGGAGGATCCTTCGCGAATATAAAAGAGCTGCATGTCCGGATTGCCGGCCCAGCCGATTCCTTCCTGTCGGAAGCGGATCTGCGATGGGTCTGTTTCTTTGTTGTCCAGGATATTGATGAATAATGAGGACTGTGGCGAAAACAGCAGCGCTTCCTCGTTGATGCGGAACCAGAAATCCAGCAGATGGCAGAAGACCTCTGTCAGATGCAGGCGAGAATATGCATGCGCATCCGCACCTTCCATCGCGACAAACCAGCCGATCAGATCCCCATTCTTTGCGTAGAAATTCCGAATGATATCTTTCTGATCATATCCGCCATCTACGATGTACGGATCATGCACGCCGGTATACTGCTGCAGGACTTCGTTCAGCATGATCACATCGTGCGAGGACAGGTGCCCGTCTTCCATAATGAAGTGCTCCTGCTCTTCCGGATGATGGCAGATACCGAGCATGCTGTGGCTGGCATCGGTGACCAGGATCGTTTTGTTCAGCACTGGCATCGTCAGCTGCAGGATCTCTTCCACCGAGGCTCCTTCCTCGATTGCGCGCATAATGCCATTTTCCCAATCATTATAAAACTCCAGCATGCGCTGGATCTCGTTGAAGATCTGATATTCATCTTCGGTATTCAGCAGGATCAGATCATCCCGGTTGGCACAGATCACACCGGCGCCGCCGGTCGCGATAAAATCCGTAGCGTGACCGACATAGAGCAGGTCTTCCTCCGGCTCGATACCTTCCGTGAAATAGCGGACTCCCTTGATCTTCATATCCCCTTTCGTGATACGCGGCTCCGGCTCAAAAGCCTCCAGCCAGTCGTTCACGATCCACATGCTGAACTTCATACAAATATTATAATGATATTATGCTTTTTGCACAATACCCGCTCGATGATATTTTTCCGATTTTAACACTTCGCCCATACTCCCGGGAGTGCCTGCTTTTTATAATAAGCGCAAAGAAACGCCAAGGATAGGAAAGGAGAACCAACAAATGAGTGAGATGCAGAACAATTTCAACGAAGCTCAGGCTAATGCGCTTCCGCCAATCGCCGTCAGAAGTATCCGGAACAAGACCGCCCTGTCTCTGCAGGAGCCGGACCGCGTTCCGTTCATGCCATCCATGAATAATTTCTACGCAATGCACTATGGTGTCACGATCAAGGATTCCATGACGGACGCGCGCACGCTGATCGAGCCGCTTCGCCGTTACTGCGAAGATTATGATCCGGACTGGGTCTGGAATCCGGTTCCTTTCCCGATCAAACCGATGGAGACCATTGGCCACAAGCAGGCACGCTGGCCGGGCAGCTATTGGAACCTGCCGGATGATACACCATATCAGTATGTGGACAAGTGTTATCTGACCGAGGATGACTGGGAGGATTATTTCAAAGATCCGTCCTATTATCTGCTGACGCGTGTGCTCCCGGAAAAATACGAAGCACTGAGCGGGCTCCGGATGATCAGCCCATACAGCATGTGCAATCAGGCGATCCTGGCTTATATGCCGTTCGGTCTGCCGCCGGTGCAGGAAGCGCTGAAAGCGCTGATCAAGACCGGGGAGGAAGTCATGGAATTCATGCAGGGTGGCATCGAGCTGACCATGAGCGTGATCCAGAATGGCTATCCGGTTTACGGCGGCGCGCCGACGATGATCCCGTTTGATTATTTCGCAGACTGCATCCGCGGCCTTATGGAGTTGTGCATGGATCTGGTCACTGATCCGGATGCTGTGGATGAAGCAATTCAGAAAGTTGGCGACATCATTATCCCGGCCGGCATCCAGACCGCCAAGATGTCCAACTGCGAAGATCTGTTTCTGCCTCTGCACTGCGGCGTGGATAATTTCATGTCCGTGGAAAACTACGAGAAGCACTACTGGCCATGCCTGAAACGGACGATTGAAGCAGCCGTTGCTGCAGACCTGACCCCGATCGTCTTTTGCGAAGGCCGTTACAACACCCGGCTCGACTGCATCACAGACGTGCCGAAAGGCAAGGTCCTGTATGTATTTGAAGAAGTGGATCTGAAAGAAGCCAAGCGGATCGTCGGCCCATATGCAGCCATCGGTGGCGGCATGAATACGCACACGCTGATGAACGGCACGCCGGAGCGCGTCGAGAAAGAAGTCCGCGAGACATTGGAATACATGGCTCCGGGCGGCGGGTATTTCATGTGCAATTCCATCGCGCTGGATCAGGTCTCCCCGGAGAACATGCACGCATGGAGGGACGCCGTGGAAAAGTATGGGTATTACAAATAAGAATTGTTTGTGTATTGAAAAAGGCCGTCGCAAGCGCGACGGTCTTTTGTTATTCTTTGCTTTCTGCCGGACGGCGATGTTGCAGCAGCGCCTCACAGAATTCCGGACATTCCTTATCGGCGCGGATTGGCTTGCCCTCCAGATTCACAAAACAATGGGAAGACTGCGCCACGCAGACGACGGTTCCATCCTCTTTGCTCATCTCATATTCAAAGACCAGGCGGATCCCATCGAACTTGCCCACATAGGTACGGATCACGACCACATCTGAAAAGGTCGTCGGCCGGATATATTTGCATTCCACTTTGATGACGGGAGAGGCAAACCCTTCCTGCTCCACTTTTTCAAACGGCCAGCCGGATTTAGCCAGCAGATCGACCCGGGCTTCCTCCATCCAGCGGATGTAATTGGAATGATGGGTAATGCCCATCTTATCGGTTTCGTAGTATTGAACGACATGCTTGTATTCTGTCATCGCGGCTCCTTTATCTATGCAGGCGCATCCTGCTTGCTTTCCTATGCGCAACTGTTTTACTATTATATCGATAATTACGGAAAAAGAAAACGAGGAAAACATGGCGGCAAAATCACAGACCATCATCCATCCGATCGAACCTACTTATGATCAGCACTCCCGGATCCTGATCCTGGGGAGCTTTCCGTCTGTGAAGTCCCGGGAGATGATGTATTTCTACGGTCACCCGCAGAACCGTTTCTGGAAGATCGTTGCCGCCTTATATCAGGAAGAGATTCCGATGACCGTGGAGGAACGGCACGCCTTCCTGCTCCGCAATCGCATCGCAGCATGGGACTCGATCCATCAATGCACGATCACCGGCTCATCCGATTCCAGCATCAAGGACGTGATCCCGAATGATCTGTCCCCGATCCTGGAGGCGGCACCGATTGAAAACATTTTCTGCAACGGCAAGACCTCCTGGAACATGTACCATAAATACATCGAACCAACGACCGGCCGTGAGGCGATCTGTCTGCCTTCTTCCAGTCCGGCGAATGCTGCCTGGAGCCTGGAAAAACTGATCGACGCCTGGTCCGTGATCCTCTGACACACTTGTCTCAGCAAAAGGAAGCGGGTATAAACGATGAAAAAACCGAAATTATGGAATATCGCGATTCTCACAGGGTTATTGATCATCGCCCTGCTTATTATGGTTATTAGTCGAAAGACGCTCCCTCTTTCCGGCATATGCCTTGCGCTGTTTGTTTATCTGCTGCTGGTTCTGCTCTGTCTGGCCGACGCTTTCTTCCGGCAGCTGAAGTACAACCTGTATTCCTATAACACTGCTTACTATCCCGGCTTTTTCCTGTTTGTCCTGCTGCTGGCCATCTCGCACGGGGTCATCACACTGAAGGTCCTTTCCTCTCTGGGATCAGTGGACCTCTTTCAGGTCATTACGAAGAGGCATTCAAGTCTGTACCATGCGGGATCATCTGTGTTTCTCCCTGATCAGTAGTTTGTCCTATTATAGCAAACTCCAGCCTGATACGGAATCTAAAAAAGGCTCCCCGATCTCTCGGGAAGCCTTAATTTTATTAGTGCGAGCAGAAATTACTCAATAATTGTAGCAACTTTGCCGGAACCGACTGTACGTCCGCCTTCGCGGATAGCGAAGACAAGTCCCTGCTCCATAGCGATTGGATGGATCAGCTCGACGGTGATCTCTACGTTATCACCAGGCATGCACATCTCAACGCCTGCCGGAAGGTTGCAGACACCGGTAACGTCCGTTGTTCTGAAGTAGAACTGTGGTCTGT
>JAFZKG010000088.1 GCA_017553695.1 Lachnospiraceae bacterium | reverse complement strand
TATCTGATTTTTGTGATTGGCAGGATGATCGAAGGAGCCGGGACGGGCTTTATCATGTTATCCGGCTACAGTCTGATCCTGAATCTGGTACCGGATAACCGGAAAGGGCTTTGGTCCAGTATCCTTGTCGTTTGCGCGGTTCTTCCGCAGATTGCGATCACAAAAGGAGGAACTGCCCTGATGACGGCTACCGGCATGACGTTCCAGACGGTATTTGGCATCCTTGGAGCCATGTACGTCGTAGCGTTAATCCTTTGGTTGTTGATCGTGCCATCTTCCCTGAAAGTGCATGGCGTTGCAAGCTCACAAAAAGCGACCAGAGAGCAGACCCTGCGTGTTTATAAGAATCCATCGGTCTGGCTGACTTCGATCGCATTGATCTTTTTTACCCTGGTATCAAATGTTTTCAGCGTCTATGTAGTCCGTTTCCTGATGCTGAAAGGAATGGAACGTGGAATCGCTGCCAGTACGTACAGCTGGATGACGATCCTGGGCACGATCTCTATGGTGGTGATTGGTTTTCTGGCAGATAAACTGGGTACGAAACGCAAGATTGCCATTGTCGGTTTTCTGGTCTGTGCGCTGGCCATGTTCCTGCTTGCAAAACTTCCAATCAATCTGATCTTCATTTATGTGATCCTGTTCGGAACTTTCCCGCGTGGAACCGTCGGGCTGACGAATGCTGCTGCAAGCGAACTGGCGGAGGTACCATCCGACGTGCCAATCGTCACTTCTTTAAAGAACATGATCCTGCAGATCGGGAATGTTACGGGCGGCATTCTGATCGGGTATCTGATCCAGTTTAAAGGATATGAATTTACCTCCATGGCCCTGGGATGCGGATGCGTCATTGGAGCCATCTGTTGGTTCTTTGCAAAAAAAGTCAAATAAAACTTCATTTCACAGAGGATGGATAATCATATGAGTGCAGAAGCAACCGGTAACACACAATACAGCAAGACCAGACTCGGACTGATCCTGGCAGCGCTTGTTTTTTACATGGTCGTGGAAGGGTTCGGCATGTTTAAGCTGATCCCGATGCAGGATGCGATCACGGGATATTTTGGCGTCAACGAAGGCGCTTATGGATTTCTGGCGACGGCAAACAACTATCTGATCATCCTGTGCTCCGTTCCGATGGGATATCTGATGCGGAAATATACCTGCCGCTGGACATTCCCATTGGGATTTACTCTGGCAACATTAGGCACCATCATCCAGATCCTGACAATAATCTATCCATTGTTCGTTGTCGGAAGAGTGATCGAAGGCGCCGGCTTAGGCTTTATTTCGATGGCCGGACATTCCCTGATCCTGAATCTGGTACAGGAGAAACGAAAGGGTCTCTGGGCCAGTATCATGGTCGTCTGCATGGTCCTCCCGCAGGTATTGATCTCCAAAATTGGTTCTTCCCTGCTGGAAAAAAGCGGACTGACATTTCAGATCATCTTTGGCATCATTGGCGCAATGTATGTCTTAGCGATGATCGCCTGGATCCTGATTGTCCCATCTTCCCTGATGGCGCACGGGATCGCGAGTGCACAGAAGGCAACGAAAGAGCAGACCAGAAGAGTGTATAAGAATCCGGATGTCTGGCTGACTTCGATCGCAATCAGCTGCTTTACTTTGGTTTCGACGGTTTTCAATGTCTACGTGATCCGCTTTCTGATGCTGAAAGGGATGGAGCGGAGTGCTGCCGCATCCGCATACAGCTGGGCTACGATCATAGGACTCTTTGCCATGCTGTTTTCCGGTATTCTTGCCGATAAACTTGGTACCAAACGGAAGATCCTCATTGTGGCTTTTGTGACCTGTGCCGTTTCTCTGGTATCGCTGGCATTATTGCCGGTCAATCTGGTCTTCATTTACGTGATCTTATACGGAAGCGCCCCACGGTCGATCGTTGGTCTGACGAATGCATCGGCAGGAGATCTGGCGGAAGTGCCATCCGATATCCCGATCGTCAATTCTTTGAAGAACATGATCCTGCAGGCTGTCAATGTTTTGGGCGGGATTGGTCTTGGATATCTGATCCAATTTCAGGGATATGCATTTACCGCCTATGTCCTGGCTGGTTTCTGTATTCTTGGAGCAATCTGCTGGATCCTCGTCAAAAGAGTCAAATAAACCTTATATAATCAACAATTCCCGAGAAAGTGTCCGTTGTCAAAGGCGGACGCTTTTTTTATAATGAAAAAGGTATACACAGTGTTGATTAAAAATACAGAGGAGATTAGAAATGGCAGAAAACGAAGCAAAATTCTTCACACTCAAAGAAACCTTTAAAGGCGAAGAAATCGAAGCCATCTACAGAGTCGCCAGAAAACCTGTGGACAATCAGGAAGAGATCGACCTGGCGCAGTCTGCTGACCCGATGGCAAGAATGGGACAGGGATTCTGTCCGGCATTCAATCAGAGATCCTATGAAGCAGCGCCTGGCATCATTTGCCATCAGGATGTGGAAGTTGTTTTAAGAGACGGATGCAAGATCTATACCGACTTGTTCCTTCCGAAGAACCTGACGGAAAAGATCCCGTGCATCGTTTCCTGGAGCTGGTTCGGAAAGCGTCCTGGCGACGGCATGAGTGAATGGCAGATCATGGGCGTTCCGCCACACACGGTATCCAGACTTGCGAAGTTTGAAAGCTCTGACCCTGCATACTGGTGCTATCAGGGCTATGCAGTTGCAAACGTGGACGTCCGCGGAGCAGGACATTCCGAGGGCAATGTGCATATGTTCACGCATCAGGACCGCGAAGACGGATATGATTTCGTCGAGTGGCTGGCAGAGCAGGAATGGTGCAACGGTAAGATCGGCATGACCGGAAACTCCGGCGTTGCAATGCACCAGTGGGGCATCGCAGCTGAGTGCCCTCCGCATCTGGCTTGCATCGCTCCTTGGGAGAGCACGACCGACCTGTTTGCAGACTCTCTGTTTGAGGGCGGCATTCCGGCACTTTCTTTCAATGAGTTCATCGCAGCACAGGTCACCGGACTTGGCGGCGTGGATGATCAGGTTGCCATGGCACGTAAGTACCCGTTCCGGAATGGTTACTGGAATGACAAAGTAGCTGAGTTCGAAAAGGTAAGGATCCCGGTCTATCAGACAGCCGGATGGTCACACTTCCATCTGCCGGGTTCCTCCAGAGCATATATCCGCTGCAAATCCAGACTGAAATGGTTCCGCGCGCACAGAGATTTTGAGTGGCCGGATACCTATTCACCGATCAACCTGGAAGATCTGAAGAGATTCTATGACTGCTATCTGATAGACATCCACAACGGCTGGGAAATGACACCGAAGGTAAGGATCGACGTCATGGATGTCATGGATCATGACTTCCAGTCCAGAAGAGCAGAAAACGAATGGCCGCTGAAGAGGACCGAGTACCGGAAGTATTATCTGGATGCAGCAAACCTCACCATGCAGGATGAACCAGTCGAGGTAGAATCCAGCGTTTCCTATGTCGGCGAGACCGCAGAAGACGGCTATATTGACAGAGTGGAATTCGATATGGAATTCAAAGAGGATACCGAGCTGACCGGTTACATGTGGCTGCGTCTCTGGGTCGAGGCTGACGGATACGATGACATGGATATGTTCGTCAACATCCAGAAGGCTGACAGCCAGGGCAACTGGCTGCCGTGGACCACACTGAATGAGCCGCATCCGGGCGCATGGGGCAAGATGAGAGTTTCCCGTCGTGAACTCTGGCCGGAAGAAATGGCAAAATACAAGGCAAAAGGCAAGCCATACTGGCCGGTACAGGCACAGCTGAAGGAAGAAAAACTGAAACCGGGCGAGATCGTTCCTGTTGATATCGCGATCGTTCCGTCCAGCCGCTTCTGGCATAAGGGACAGAAATTAAGGATCCAGATCGCAGGCAACTACATCCGTGAGGGATGGTTCGAGCCGCTGAGTTGGGATACCGATAACCATGGAAGACATATCATCCATACGGGTGGAAAATATGATTCCTGGCTGCAGGTCCCGTTCATTCCGCCGAAGTTTGAAACAGACGGACATCAGTACAGATAACAAATGGATCCGGGCAATGCGCCGGAGATACTAGGAATAAAGGAGATTCAATTATGAAAAACTTACAGGCAGATGTTGTCATCATCGGAACAGGCCCTGCAGGTCTTGCAGCTTCCGTAGAAGCATCCGAAGCAGGCTTAAAGGTCATCGCTTTTGAAAAGCAGAACGTATCTGGTGGTGCAGCAAACATGGGCATGGGCCCGCTCGGCATCGGAACCCGTCATCAACAGGATCAGATGGTCGATATCGATGTGGAAAGAGCCTTCAAGATGTTCATGGAGTATACCCATTGGAGAGTCGATGCAAATATGGTCAAGAAGTATTTTGAAGCTTCTGCAGGAACCATTGCATGGCTGGAAGACATGGGCGTAGAATTTGCAGGCGCATACAAATATTTCCCGAAGTCTGAAGCAACCTGGCACATTGTTGCTGTCAACGGCGGTATCGGACGTAACGGCGGCGCCATCATGAACAAGGCAATGCTGGATAAGGCACAGGAGAACGGCGCTGAATTCTTCTATGAGACACCGGCTAAGAAGATCTTAAGAGACGCAGAAGGCAAGATCTGTGGTGTTGACGCAGTCGATAAAGACGGCGAAGAGATCCATGTGGACTGCAAGGTCGTCATCGTTGCAACCGGCGGCGCAGGAGATTCACCGGAATACATGAAAGAGCGCATGGGCTACACCTAT
>JAFZKG010000087.1 GCA_017553695.1 Lachnospiraceae bacterium | reverse complement strand
TTTTATAAAGTAATCCAGCATGATCTCGCCGGCTTTTGTCAGGACAGCAGACTGTCCGCTGCGGAAAAACAGCGTATAGCCCACTTCCTCTTCCAGCGTTTTGATATGATTGCTGACGGCCTGCTGGGAGATCATAAGTTCCCGGGCCGTGATAGAGAAGCTTTTCGTTCTGGCTATAGAGGTAAAGCAGTAAATGTCCAGCTGATTCATAAAGCCTCCAAAGTTGCGTACCTAACCGTCTATGGGGGTATTTTACCAATAATAATTCCAAAAATCAAAATTTAGTTGTATGCTCACAAGCATTTTCGTGTTAACCCCTTTTTCCGGTTCTGTGATACAGTGCAGAAAATCAGATCATTATCAGACGGATTCGTATGCGTTCCGTAAAAGAAAGGAAAAAACATGAAAACCATCTATGCACAGGCACATCCGGGAAAAGTCGTACTTGCGGAAAAAGAACTGGGACATCCGGGTCCTGGCGAAGTGATGATCAAGGCAGAATACAGTGCCATGAGTCCTGGAACCGAATCAGGACTTCTGCATGAAGCAATCGTTCCGCTGCCGACGAGCATCGGCTATGCAATGGCAGGTGAGATCGTAGAGGTTGGCGAAGGCGTCACCGAATTCCAGGTGGGAGACAAGGTTGTATCTACCGTAGAACACGCGCAGTACATCATTACTCCGGAGCTGAACGTTACGCTGGCTCCGAAGGATATCGATATGAAGCAGGCTCCTTTCTGGAACCTTTCCATGACTGGCATGTATGCGATCCGCCAGTCCGGCCTGATGATGGGAGAACCGTGTATCGTCATGGGTGAAGGATTTGTCGGTTCCGTTACGGCGCAGCTGGCAAAACTGGCAGGTGCCTGCCCGGTCATCCTTACCGGTCATCATGATGAGAAACTGGCAGCGTCTCAGGAAATGGGAATCGATTTTGTTGTCAATACGAAAACCGATCCGGAAGGCCTGGAGAAACTGATCGCGGAACTCGGCATTGAGATCCCGGTCATCTTTGAAGCAACCGGAAACCGCAACGCGCTGATCCAGGCAGCACAGCTGATCGCAGAGCGCGGCCGCATTGTGATGATCTCTCAGGTTCACGGGGAAGAATTCCCGTCGATCGACATGGATCTCATGATGAAAGGTGTCAGCCTGATCGGTACCTATGTAAACTCCAGACCATATAAGATCAAGAGAGCAGACCTCGAGATCATCGGCGTATGGCCACCGGTCATGAATACAAACCTGAAAGCATACAAGAACAAAGATACCTGGAGCAGCGATGATGACATCAAAGTCGTTCTTGCAATGATCAAATATGGAAGACTGAACATCACGCCGCTCATCAGCCATACATTTACTTACGAGCAGATCCCGGAAGCATATGATCAGTATGTATTCCCGAAGCCAAGTTCGGACATCACGGGCGGACTGATCTGCTGGTAAATCATTCCGAAAAGAATGGGAACCTTCTTTAAAAACAACGATTTCCGGACGGATTATAAAAGACGTCCGCATGATGAATATAAGGCCGCCCTGGATAAACTCGATGAGGAGACCAAGCGGAAATTCGACTGGCAGAGGGCGTTGATCCTGACTGGGGTACTTGCGTTGGTAGTGGTAGGGATCATCATCCTGGCGGTGACGGGAATCGGAACAAACAAGACGGAAAGTGCCGGGAACATCCTGGGAGGGACAGAAAAAGCGAAGATCAGTTTTCTCAGTGATTCAACGACGGACGCGATTCCGTCATTGGCAAAGGAACTGAACCAGGCTCTGCAGACAGAAGCAGAGGTCAGCGGCTTCACCGAAGGCAGCGGTAAAGCATCGAATACCTCTTACAAGAAGCTTGAAAACACGCCAGACATTGTGGTCCTGCAACTTCTGTTCTCCAACTGTGAAGCAGGAGAGGATCCGGAAGGCATTCTGGAGGCGAATATTGACGGGCTGACCCAGCAGGGATGTCTTGTGTATCTGGTCAATTACCCGTACGCATCTGATGCGAAAGACGCGGCCGCAGCAAAGCTGGCGAACCAGTATATTTCAAAGGCATCAAAAGATAAAAGTGTTTTGCTTCTGGATGCGGCGGATTGTTTCAAAGGCCTGTTGGGACAGGACTATACAGAAGAAGATCTGTTCTCGGAGGATGGTGTTCATCTGACAGAAACGGGATACGAAGAGCTTGGCAGTTTTATTGCCGGTGGCTTGCTATCAGACGCCGGATTGGAATAAAATTAAGAAAGGGAAAAATCATGGCAGGAAAATTAACAAAGGTGTTGCACACCGGTATCAGTGTCTACAATATGGAAGAGTCGATCGAGTGGTACAAAAAAGAACTCGGTTTCGAGCTGGTAGAGGGCCCGTTCTTTGCTCCTCCGCTGGATGCGAAACTGGCGTTCATTGAATGGAACGATTATCAGATCGAACTGTTTGAGTACAGCTCGCCAAAGAAGATCCCGGACGAGCGCCTGCTTCCGAACACCGACCTTCAGACTGTCGGCACCAAGCATGTGGCATTTGCCATCGACAGTATGGACGATATCCGGGAAAGATTCCAGGCAGATGGCGTGGAGATCGTTCATGAAGTCAGCATGGGAGAAGACAAGGTCATGTTCATCCATGACTGCAACGGCGTTCTGATCGAGCTGATCCAGAAACCGGAATAATATATGTATGTAATCGGAATCATATCCGATCAAAATAGTTATTAATTGCAGAATAGCAAAAATAGGAGGGTAAAAACAATGCGAATCAAGAAAATCTTAGCAGTTGTATTAGCAGCTGCAGTGGTATTTGCTCTTGCAGCCTGCGGCAGCTCAGGCGGTGGCGGAGAAACTCCGGAACCGGCTGGCTCGGGCTCAGGTTCCGCACCGGCAAGTGACGCAGAATTCACATGGAACGGACAGAAAGAAGTATGGGCAATCCTGCCTACGACTGCTGTTCCAGGACTGATGGTTCATGCAGATACCATGGGGTTCCTGATGGAAAAAGAGGGTTGGACTTACGCAACAAAGGATGCACAGGGACAGCCGTCAGCACAGGTAGACTTTGTCAATGACGCTATCGCAGCAGGCAACGTCGGCGCTCTGATGATCGCAGCTATGGACGTGGATATGCTGGAAGATGTCTGCGCACAGGCAAGAGAAGCAGGTATCGCTGTGAACATGCTTGGTGTTGCTCCGCAGTATCCGGTAGCAGGCTTCATCGCAACCGCTTATGACCTGACCGGTGAGTACGCTGTACGCGCAGCTCAGGACTGGGCAGCAAAGAGAACTGCAGAAGGCGGAAATGTTCCGAAGAATGCAGACGGCAAGTATGAAGTAGCAGTTGACTACTACACAGACATCATCGATGGTATCTATCGTTCCAACGCTGTATTCGGCACGATCGAAGAGTCTGATGATCTGGTAGCAGTTTCCGCAACACAGTCTTATGGCGAGTCCACACAGACGACAGCATATGAAAATGCACAGACCGCTCTGGCAGCACATCCGGATTGCCGTATCTTCGTATGCTACGAGCCGGACCCGGCTATGGGTATTGCTACAGCAGTTGCAGAGTATGCAGCACAGAACAACCTTGACCTTGCAGATTTCTGCGTCATCCCATGCTACAATGTTGATGATACATTCATGGCAATGTATGCAGAAGCAGAAGCTAATCATGGCGCAAACGCAATCAAGGGTTATGCTTCCTTCGGTGGATCCAGAGAAGGCCCGGAAAATGATGAATTCCATGCAGTTGAAAAATATGCAAACGACTTCACATACAGCGTTACCGGCGAGAGCCTTGCAACCATCCTTCTGGGTGTCTGCGGCAGCGAGAACTATGAGTGGACATACAACACTGCATACTATGATGCAATCAGTGCAGTAAACGTTTACGGATTCGAACTGAACTGGAAGCAGGGCGATGTTGACACTGCTGAGAAGTACAGAGTTGACCAGTTCATGTATTAATTCGTGATCTGACTTTCGATTTGAAAGTAACTGGCACCGGCACAGGGTCTTTTGGGATCCTGTGCCGGGCAAAAACATTTTTTGACAAGTATTTTGAGAGGTTTACGTAAATGACTGAAAGAGAACCGGCATTATCCTTAAAAGGTATACGGAAAGTTTTCCCTGGCGTTGTCGCGCTGGATAATGTATCGATCGATTTTTATCCGGGAGAGGTTCATGCTCTGATCGGGGAAAACGGCGCCGGAAAGTCTACGTTTATTAAGGCGATCACAGGCGCACATGCTCCGGATGGCGGAACGATCACGGTGGATGGGGAAACCTATAAAGCCATGACACCTGCATTATCCAGAAAGCATGGCATTGAGTGCATCTATCAGGAGTTCAATCTGATCGATGTCCTGAGTGCAGCAGAAAATATCTGCTATGGTGAAAAATTAGGGAGATTTGTCAACCAGAAAAAAATGAACGAGATCGCCAAGAAGATCTTTGATGATTTCGGCGTAGACATCAATCCTTCCACGCTGGTGCGTGACCTGACACCGGGTCATATGCAGATCGTGGAAATTGCCAAAGCAGTATCCAAGAATTGCAAGATCCTGATCCTGGACGAACCGACAGCCCCTCTTTCCATGGCTGAGGTTGATATCCTGTTCAAGATCGTGAATCAGCTCAAGGAGAAGGGCGTTGCAATTATTTTTATCTCCCACAGATTAGACGAAGTCTTTGAGCTCACGGACCGCGTTTCCATCCTGCGTGACGGCGTGTACATCACGACGCTCATGACGAAGGAGACGAACCGTGCGGAGCTTATTAAATATATGGTCGGTCGTGAAATGACGGCCACATTCCCGCCGCGGAATGCCGAGATCGGCGATGTTGCACTGGAACTGAAGAATCTGACCGGAAACAAGGTCAAGAATATTTCCTTTAAAGCGCATCACGGAGAAGTCCTTGGTATTTCCGGACTGGTCGGCGCAGGCCGTACCGAGATCATGAAAGTGGTTTACGGAGCGGAGAAAAAGCAGTGGGGCGATGTATATGTCAACGGCCAGAAGGCCAACATCAGTTCTCCTGCTGTTGCCATGAATAAATATGGCATCTGTCTGATTCCGGAAGACCGGAAAAGAGAAGGCTGCTTCCTTCAGGAAACGATTTCCTGGAATATCGTATATAACGTACTTGGAAAGATCTCCAAGGCCGGATTTGTAAATAAGAAAAAAGAAAAAGAAATCGCTGACTATTATGGAAACGCAATGCGCATCAAGGCACCGAACCTGGATAAGACCAAGGTCATGACATTGTCAGGCGGTAACCAGCAGAAAGTTGTAGTCGGCAAAGCAATGGCGACACAATCGGATATCATCATCTTTGATGAGCCGACCAGAGGTATTGACGTCGGTGCAAAGTATGAGATCTATGAACTCATGAACCAGATGGCGGAAGAAGGAAAATGCGTCATCATGGTCACATCCGATATGGAAGAGCTTCTGGGCATGTCTGACAGGATCGTGGTATTCGGCGAAAGATGTCTGGCCGGAGAACTGACGAAAGAAGAATTCTCGCAGGAGAGGATCCTGGATATGGCATCAACCGGCGGTGCACAAGAATAGGGTGAGGTGGAAACATGCAAAAGAAAAGATTTAAAGATTATTTACAGGAATACATTATGATCCTGGTCCTGGTGGTCCTGCTGATCGTCTTTGAAGTCCTTTGTCTGATCTTGACGAAGCGTAACTTCCTGGCTATCAGCAACATCATGAACATTCTCGGACAGAATGCGTATCTGATCATCACGGGTATCGGTATTACGTTTATCATGCTGGGCGGCGCCATGGACCTGTCTACCGGATATATCCTTTCGACCGTCGGTGTCGTGATGGCCATCATCGATGGCGGCGATAAAGGCACAGGGCAAAACACATTTTTCCTGCTGACCTTACTCGCAGGTGTTGCGCTTGCAGTCATCCTTTCCGGCTTTAACGGTGTGATGTATTCGTGGCTGGCGGTGTTCCCGTTTGTTATCACTTTAGCTACGCAATATATATTCAATGGTGCGACGTATCTGGTCGCCGGAGGCCAGCAGCATACTTACAAGAAGTTGTCTGTCTGGTTTAAATACCTGGGAGGTCAGAGGATTAATTGGTTAGGTGGATTGTCAACCGGCGTCATTGTCATGATCATCCTGGTCGTCATCGGTTCCATCATTCTGAACAAGACGCATTTTGGACGAAATGTCTATGCACTTGGTTCGAACCCGGATGCCGTTGCTCTTTCCGGTGTATCGGTTGCCAAGATGAGAATTGCGGTCTTTGCTCTGGCAGGTCTGTTCTTCGGACTTGCACAGGTTGTGAATATTGGTAAGATGTCCGCTTCGGCTTCCCAGTCCATGGGTATCGGCGCCGAGTTCACGGTCATGGCCGGTGCCATGCTAGGAGGTATCAAGATGGGCGGCGGCGGCGGAAAGATGAGCAACATGGTTGTCGGCGTGCTCATCATTGCAGTCCTGAACCAGGGCATGAACTTCCTGAACATCAACCCGTACTGGCAGAAGGTTGCACTTGGTATCGTGCTTCTGGCAGCCGTTGTTCTGGATACCCTGCAGACCCGCGCGGCAATCAACGCGGCGAAGAAAGTCAGTGGCGCCCCTCCGAAACCCGTAGAGGGTTGATACATCATAGAATTACAGGAAAAAGGACCTGCACAGGCAGGTCCTTTTTTGTATACGTTTTGATTGATTTCCAAAGGGAAACGTTGCGGATCAGTTCCCCGCCTGGATCCACATGGCCGGCCTTATGAACATCGGGGAGTTAGTATAATAGTTATACACTTGTCCTTCGGAAGTAATATAGGTCACAAGAGCACTGTCCTCCGACTTGGCGCTGGAAAGTGTTCTCGTCATCCAGGCACCGTAGCGGGTACTGTAATCATAGAATCCGACGCCATTCTCATCCACGGCCTTGGTCACGCGCGCCTGCCATTTCGGATTGGTCTTCATCGTATCAAGCGGATAACCGGAGTTTCCCTTATATTCTTCGGTCGGCGCCCCAAAGTATTTCAGGACTTCCTGGTAGGAAAGCAGAAACACCTTGTCATCGGTATCCGGGTCATCACTTCTGTTTTGCTTTGTCTGCTCGGAATACGGAATCCCGTCCCGGTCTTCCCAGGTGCCCCACTGCTCAAGCAGTTCCGCATTCGCTGCTTTATTCTCGATATGTGTTGTCTGAATCAGGGCCCGTTCTTCCTCTGTAAATTGCATTTCCAGAAATTCGTTGTTCAGGAACTGGCGGAGAGAACAGTCCTGCCAGGTGATGTTTCCCATACCCGTTCCATCCGGATCATAGTTGAACGAAAAAGAATCGATGAGCTGATCGCAAAGGATCAAAAGTTTGCCATCCTGCTTGTCGAGCACACGCCAGAACAATGGCTCTGTCTCATCGTTATATGGAATCGTCTCATAATTGCCGATGCACACAAGATCGCCTACTTCCGCCTGGTCGAACGGAACGCTTCCGCCCTTGCCGGCAAAAATGAAATCGAGTTCCTGCTGGGTGCAGGATTTCATGTAGTACCAGAAGTCGTCGGCTCCATACCAGAATGCGTCTTTTTCTGCATCATACTGGTATTCGTAAAAGATTCCATCGATCCAAATGTAACTCTTTTCCGGCTCGAAGCTAAGTTCAAGAGCATCCTGTCCTTCCCAATGGTAGGTACCTGTGCCATCTGCAAGGATATCGCACCATGTCGTTTTTTTCTGTTCATACAGCTTTTGCAGCTCGGTCGTTTCTCTTCCGTAATAATCGGTGATTTCGTTTAACTCGGCGACATATTCGCCTTCTCCATTGCAGTAGCACGCAAGCATGTAAAGGCCTTCCGGCTGTTTGGCCTTACTGCCGCCACTATTGCCCCCGCCATTGCCGCCGCTGCAGGCCGCGAGCATCACTGTCAAAGTTGTTACCAGAAACAGGATAATTATTTTTTTAGTCATGATTTTCCGCTGCTCCTTTCTTTCTGTTACAGCGCGATTGTATCATATTTGGCGGTGAAGGAGAATGGTGCTCTGCTGTCGTAGTTCAATTATCCCGGAAGACTGTACAAAAAATCCGGTTTGGTACAGGGCTATTTTCTCTGCCTGTACAAAAAGTTCGGTTTGGTACAGGTTGGTGGCTTTTTTTGACTTCCGCCTATCTGACATAGAAAAAAACAAATACAAAGAATCCTTTAAAATCAACCTTTTTTCAGAATGGCTTTCCAGCGGCTTGCTGTCCTTTGGAAAGAGACCTGTACCAAACTGGCATTATTGTACTTCATCAAAGATTGGACCTGTACCAAACTGGGCTTTTTGGACATCGGATACTCAACAGGCATTTTATTACGAAAAAATACATATAAATACGATGTAAAGACTGCCAGTCTTGAATTCCCCGCCCGGATTGGGTATAGTGAAAGCAGTAAAAATAGGAGGAGATATTTATGTACGAAGCTACTACCAAAGATAAAGCAAAATGGAGTTTTCAAGTACCGCCTGAGCCACCAGCCGAAAGCGAAATCGTGGAAACGGTCGAGTGCGATACGGTCGTTGTGGGCGGCGGAATCGGCGGATTCAGCGCTGCGTGCCGGCTCAGAGAACTTGGCGCAGACGTGATCCTGATTGAAAAGAGTTCTAATTATTCCGGACGAGGAGGCCATTTTGGCGTTGCCGATTCCTCTCTGATGGAACAAATGGGCGTGCACAATGATCTGAAGGAAGTTGCGCGTCAGTGGATCCTGATGAGCGGCAACAACGTAAACGAGGAGCTGATCTGGCTATACCTGAAACGTGGCAGGGAGGCAATGGACTGGCTGATCCCAAAGACCATTGAGGCAGGTCTTCGTCCGAAACTGATTGATTGCGCTTATAAATCGGATCCTTACCATGAATTCTATGGCTCTCACGCATTCATGCCGGAGAACGCACTGCGTGGCAATCATGTGACCCGTTCCCTGTATGAAGATTCTCTGCGGAAGGGCGTACAGGTGCGCTTCAACACAGCAGGAACTCTGCTGATCCAGGACGAGACTGGTAAGGTAACCGGTATCTACGCGAAGGATGAGAAGGGCTATATCCGCTTCAACACGAATAAGGGAGTTGTACTCGCTACCGGCGATATCGGTGGCGACCCGGAGATGTGCCGCGCTTATGCGCCAGATGCACTGCGTACGCTGGCAAGCCAGTATGTACCGGCCGGATGCAATACCGGAGATGGTCACAAGATGGGATTATGGGCAGGCGGCGTCATGGCAGAGGAAGTGTTCCCACTGATGATGCACCCGCAGCACTATGCATGGCAGAACCTCTTTTTCCTCTTTGTCAATAAGGATGGCAAACGTTTCATGAACGAAGATACCTACGTACAGGGTCGTGCAACCAGTTTCATGCGTCAGCCGGACGGCGTGATCTACAGCATCCTGCCGGGCGATTATATGAAGCATGTGGAAGAAAGCATGGAATATGGCGGCGGTCTGTTCTGGGGTATTCCGCGACATGAATATGGCATTGACATCGATGTGGAAGAAGGCTGCCAGCACTTTGTAAAACTGGCATTCGAGCAGGGTAATGCATGGCAGGGAGATACCATCGAGGAACTCGCCGATCAGCTTGATATCGATAAGGAACAGTTTATCAAGACTTTCAACGAATATAATGGCTACTGCCACGAAAAAGACGACAAACAGTTCGGCAAACGCCCGGAGCTGCTGTATCCTTTGGACAAGGGTCCATATATCGCACTGCGGATCGGTACCGTTTTGCTGGAGGTCGTGGGTGGTCTGGAGATCAACACGAAGATGCAGGTCATGAAGAAAGACCGTACACCGATCGAAGGTCTGTATGCAATCGGTGATACCACTGGAGGCATGTATGGTCACGAGTATGTAACAACCATTCTTGGCAACAGCCATGGCCGCGCTTTGCTTTGGGGTTATATAGCGGCAGAAACAATCATGAGCTGACACAGCCGGAGACATTAGAATTACCCAAAAGGAGGAGGAAAATAAATGGGAGAAAAGAGATTTGATTTACGGACGCTTCAGGAACCGGATTTTGAGAAGCATTATATCCTTTCAGATGAGGAAAGAGAGAACGCAAAATTCAGCAAGCTTGTATTCGAATTCCCGCAGGAGCGCAATGAGATCGTAGCAGAAGGTGACCCGACGGACTATATCGTAAAACCGCAGGCATATTTCCGTGGTGCCAGCCAGATCCCGGGTGCGGAATTCAACCAGAGCTATCAGATCTTTGTGAAGCCGTTCTTCCTGGACCGTGTCCAGCACCGTCATGTGAAGGATGAGTATCTGGTATTCCTTGGCGCAAGCTTCCCGAATGTGTTCGACTTTGACGCATATATCGAGCTGACGATCGGCAAAGGAGAAGAATCCGAAACCTATGTGATCACCAAGCCGACCATCGTCCGGATCCCGGCAGGCGTCTATCACTGCCCGCTGAATTTCAAAGAGATCAACAAACCGGTACTGTTCCTGGCAACACTCTTTACACCGATGTTTGGCGGTGTATACGACATGCCGGACGGCACGACTCAGGAGATGTATTACAACGGCCCGATGCCGTGTAAATATGATGCAAATAAGAAATGCGATACCTGTGGAAAATGTCTTCAGGAAACGTGGGAAAAATAATCTGACACACGGCCAGAGCCAAAGCGGCTTGGCCGTAGAAAGGGAGTACAAATATGGAAAGAAAATATGAAAGCATGATCCATTATTTCACACCGGAGGACACCAATTTCGGTCCTTGGAGCCATAGCCCGCAGGCTTTCTTACATGGCGAAAAGGATATCCCGGGCAGCACTCTCACCGCAGGCTTTCAGGTCATACTGGCACCTGTAACGCTGGAGGATGAGCCAATCTTCCACCGCGAGGAGGAAACACTGTTCTTCCTTGGCGCAAAGCTTCCGGACGTTTTTTCTTCCTGGGATGCCGAGATCCACTTCTATATGGGACCGGCACTGGATAAAATGGAGAAGATCGTTATTACCGAGCCAACCGCTGTGCGCGTGCCGAAAGATTACTGGCACGGCCCACTGAAATTCGTCCGCGTGGACAAGCCGGTCCTGTTCCAGGCAGCCATGTTTTCCGGAAATCCAGGCTACATCAAGAAGGTTCAGACAGCCGAAGGCGAAATGCTGGAGTTCATCCATGGCGAAGCACATCGCA
This sequence comes from Lachnospiraceae bacterium, assembly GCA_017553695.1. Lineage (GTDB taxonomy): Bacteria > Bacillota > Clostridia > Lachnospirales > Lachnospiraceae > RGIG5612. The sequence continues at coordinate 10,176 of JAFZKG010000087.1, read as the reverse complement.
AACCGCACGAAGGGGAGCGTCCAAGCGTGCCATGGAAGGTGATCAATGAGGATGGAGTAGAGAGATACACCGATCAGGGTGCTTATGATCAGGAGAAGGCTCCGTACTGGGAAGACTGTGTTCTCATGCCGGGGTATACACAGATTTCTTATTCGGATGCCACAACACTTCTTTGCCCGAAACCGGAACTGTCTCACGATATCGCAAAGAGCGTTCTGGCCATGCCGAAGGAGATCACCGACTGGGGTTCCTGGATGGGAAATCCGAAGACATATCTTCGCGGTCAGACTTATATGGAAGATTGCCAGTATCACGTCGGCTGGCAGATCTTATCCGGTGCCCTTAATATGGAGGAAGCACACTTCCATCAGGGCAAGGATGAGTACCTGTTCTTCATGGGCGCAAACCCGATGGATATGTTCGACTTTGACGCACAGATTGAGATTTTCATCGGTGACGATCCGGATAACATGGAGTCCTATATGATCGACCGTCCGTGCGTGATCCGGTTCCCGGCGAACAAATGGCACTGCCCGATCAAGTTCCGGAAGATGAAAAAACCAGTGCTCTTCCAGGCAGCGTTCCAGGATGGTGTCTGGGGCACGATCACCCGTTCTGAAGCATCAGAAGCAGTCAAGAACAAACCATATTTCAGCCGGAAGTGGTCCTATGACTATATGGGCGATAATGTCCGCCGCTGCAAGTACAACGAGGATAAGGTCTGCATCATCTGCGGAAAGTGCTTCCCGCGTCAGGAAAATATCGAGAAGGATGAGGAGAAATGAGCTCAGCAGAACAATTCTTTTCAGAATATGACAGCCTGCAAAAGACCCTTGGTGACGAGGAACTGGAATTCTGGCTGATCGCACAATGTGAAACCGCTGCGCAGGAAAACCCGGATGACGGGAGAATGATCGGTGCGCTGTATAATGAATTGGGCGCTTTTTATAAGCACCGGGGCATTTTGGAAAAAGCGGAAGAAGCGTTTTTAAAAGCAAAAGACGCATCGGAGTCTTTGCAGGATGCCAATTATGCCACGATCATCAATAACCTTGCCGGGAATTACCGGCTGAGGGGAAACTTCGACGAGGCGATCTCACTGTTTGAGCAGGCCATTGAAATTTATAAGCAGCATCCTGAAACGCCGAGAGAGATCTACAGCAGTGCCTATAATAATCTGGCGCTGGTCTATCTCGATACCGGCAGATTCCGGGAAGCGGCAGATATGCTGCAGGCAGCCTATGACGAGATGAAAGATACCCCGGATTGCTATTTCGAAAAAGCAACGGCGTTTGCGAATATGGCGGTCGCTTATTACAAATGCGGGGAAGCCGATCTGGTCGAGGAGAAGTTACAAATGGCAGATGAGCTGTATCAGAAAGGCCAGTTGGAAGATACTCCGGAATACCAGGCGTTTGCAAGGCTGAAGGAGATACTGCAAAAACAATGAAGGGATTAGAGCGATCAAGACAATTGTTCGAAGATCACGTGATGCCAAAACTGCAAGAGGAATTGCCGGAGGTGATTCCTCTTTTGGCAGCAGGCCTGGTTGGCGAAGGGTCCGAATGCTTCGGCTATGACGATGCGGTCAGTCTGGATCATGATGCCGAAACGCGGATCTGTCTTTGGCTGGATCAAGAACATTACCCGAAATATGCCGATGCTTTGAACCGCATCCTCATGGCGCTTCCGAAGGAAATCGATGGAAACCCGGTGCATCCGGTCGACGGGTGGAGAAGCGGTGTGTTCGAGATCGGTAGTTTTTATCACTATCTGATTGGTCTTGAAGAATATCCTGCATCCAACCGGCAATGGCTGGAAACAGAAGAGACAAGGCTCGCCGCTGCGGTGAATGGGGAAGTGTTTTTCGATCCGTATGGCGCGTTTACAAAAATCCGCAAGCAGTTGCTTATGCATTATCCGCAGGATGTGTTCCTGCTCAAACTGGCGCAGGCAATCGCGGTTGCGGCACAGACCGGACAGTACAACTATCCGCGTGCTGTGAGAAGGAATGATGCTGTTACGGCGAATATGATCCGGGCAACGTTTATTGATTACTTTGTCCGTGCGGTCTTTCTACTGAACCGGACATACCGGCCGTTTTACAAGTGGACGTATCAGGCACTTTCAGCACTCCCGGTCCTGGGAAAAGAAATGCATGAAAAGATAGAAGCGCTGCTGAACGCCCCATGGGACGGCGCGGAAGAAGGCATCGAGGAGATGAGTCAAAAACTGATCGGGGAAATGCAAAGGCAGCAGCTGACGGAAAACACCAGCGATTTTCTGATGGATCATTTACCGGATCTGCTGTCAAAAGTAGAAGACAAAACATTATTGGAAAAAGGAATATCATTAATCATATGAAAAACGAATTAATTAACCAGATTATTGAGATGGAATGGGATATGTTCCAGAAAACGCAGAATGTCGGAGGTCGTGCCTGGTGTCAGGATGATTACAAGCAGTTTGACGGAAACCGCCGGGCTCAGTTCGAAAGCTGGGATGAAAAAACGCTGCAGCTTTATCTAAAGGATCTGCAGGAAGCGGAACGTGCCGGGCAGAATCTGGTCACACTGAAATATGCCTATATGATGGAGACGACTTCACCGTTAGAATATTTGCGCCTGAAAGATCAGCTCCCGGAGATTGACGCAGAGAAGCGTTTGCTGATCGACCGTATGGCCGAGATGACAGCTTCCTGGTGTGAAGAATTCGCGGCTGCTTATCCGAATCTGGGTCGCCACGGCCGGCCTGCACGCTCTGAAGCGGACGCGCCTGGGATCACTTCCGCGCAGACTTACTGCAGAGGAGAGTTGTCCACGTACAGTCTGGAAACACTGAAAAGTCTCTATGAAGTTTATGAACGCTATGCGGAAGAACATACGAATCTTTTCGAACGATCCGTAGAGAGTGAAATGAAATTCGTATGGAATAAGAGCCTGAAAGAAATTGAAACGGAAATAGGGCTGTGATATGATTAAAAAAGCAAAATATTGCAAGATATTTGAATAATAATATATAGGAGGAGGTTAATTTATGGGAACATGGAATGAATTCCTGCAAAATGAGGGAACACCCCCGGAGTGGCCGTATCCGGTCAAGTTCGGTGAGGAGACCGAAATTGAGGCAGACGTGGTTGTCCTTGGCGGCGGCATCGCTGGCTGCTGGGCAGCAATCTCTGCAGCTCGGAACGGCGCAAGAGTAGTGATTATGGATAAGGGCGATATCCGCCGAAGCGGTTCCGGTGGTCCTGGATGCGACCATTGGTGCAACGTCCCGGCAAACCCGCACAGCCGTGTGGATCCGGACGAATGGGCAAACGACGAGATGAACACTCTTGGCGATTTTTCCAACGGTATCGGTATCGAGATCCAGTGCCGCGAGGACTTTGACACCCTGCTTGAGATGGAGCAGATGGGTGGCAAGATCCGTGACACAAACGACGATTTCCTTGGGGTTGAAGGACGTTATGATGACACCAAGTTTATGTTCTCCCCACGTTACAGCGTTGACGGACGTCTTGCACCGGCTGAAGGATGGGGCGTACCTGGATACAACCCGCCAGAGCAGAGGAAGAACACCGTTATCCGTGTATGGGGAACAACGTTCAAACCGGCACTGAAGAAAGAGTGCCTGAAACTTGGCGTGAAGGTCTTAGACCGTGTCATGGCTACCAGCGTTCTGAATGAAGGCGGCAAACAGGGTGCGCGCGTGGTCGGCGCTACGGGCATCAACGTCCGTACCGGCGAGTTCGTGATCGTGAAGGCACCAACCGTTATCATTTCCGCAGCAGGCTTAGGATTCCTTTATACTCTGGACACGGAGCACGGCGGCATTTCCACGATGCATTCCCGTAATGAGTGCGGTGATGCAACAGTTATGGCTTGGAAGGCCGGCGCAAAGATCACAATGATGGAAGGATCAAGCCCAAGCAGATTCTCCGGTGGTCTGAAGCACAAATGGTACACCGGCGGCGCAGATGCAAGTTATGAGAACGTTGCACTGGTAGACGCTGACAACAATGTTCTTCCGGCACCGAAACAGAGCTGGGAAGACGGCGGCGTTATGTTCTCCCCGAACGCAAAGGTCATCGCAGATCTCCGCGAAGGCATCAAGGAAGGCAAGTACAAACTGCCATTCTTCGCTGACTTCGCAGGAATGAAACCGGAAGAAGCACATGCAACCTGGGATCTGATGCTCTCCGAAGAATCCACCACGAAGGTTATGATCGATACGATGGAGGCAGATGGTTTTGATAAATATCAGGATCAGATCCTCAACTATACCTTCATCGAGATGCAGCCGAGCCAGCAGTACCGCGATGCCGGAAGCGGCGGCGGAATCATGACCGACTGGGATCTGATGAGCAACGTAGAAGGTCTCTACGCAGCAGGCGGAAGTATGTTCTCACCTCAGGATCATAGCTACTGCGCAGCAACCGGCCGTTATGCAGGTCGTAAAGCTGCAGCTTTCGCTAAGAAGACCACTGCCGGTGAGATCTGCCGTGCACAGGTCGACGCTGAAAAAGAGCGCTGCCTTGCACCGACGAAGAATGCTACCGGCATGGACTGGAAAGAGCTGAACTTCGGTATCAACCGTGTTATGCAGTATTTCGCAAGCGAGCATAAGAACGAGACCCTGCTGAACATGGGACTGGAAGAGATTGACCGTATCGAGAAGAACGCTGTTCCACAGCTTTCCGCAACAGACCCACATAAACTGATGCGTGCACTGGAAGACCTCTGCATCCTTGATTCCGCAAAGATCGTCATGAACGCTATGAAGGAGCGCCGTACCACCTCGATGAAGCTGCGTATTGAACGTGAAGACTTCCCGGAGACAGATCCAGAGGAAGAGAAACACTATCTTGCACAGTACCTGAAAGACGGCGAATTACACTTCGAGCGTATCCCGATCCGTTACTGGGGTGACCTGAAGGAGCAGTATGAAGCACACAACCAGGATTATACTGGTGTTTATGATTACGGAAAGGAGGAATGAACGATGAGCAAGGTTTATGCAATGCCTAATGTCGCTACACCGAGCACACCGGTCAAAATTGATCCGGAAAAATGTATCGGATGCAACACCTGCGTCAATACATGCCAGATTGACGTGTTTATGCCGAACCCGGAAAAGGGTAAGCCACCAATCATCCTCCACCCGGATGAGTGCTGGTACTGCGGATGCTGCCATCTGGACTGCCCGACACCTGGTGCCCTGCTGTTCAACTGGCCTCTGCCGCTGAAACCACGTTGGAGAAGAAAAGAGACCGGCGTGATCAGCCAGACAAGATAAATACTGGCAGAAGCGCAAAACGCATTTTAAGATTCGGAAAAGGACCTGTGAAAACAGGTCCTTTTTTGATGAAGAAAACAGCAGAATACTGTATAATGAATGCAACAAAACAAAGGGGGTATTTGTTTTATGAAGATTCAGGAACTCATGCCAATGCTGAAGCTGCATGGGCGCACAATCTATGATGATAAGAAAGAAGCATTATTCTGCAACTGGACCTGCTCCGGGTTCACGGTTGGAGTGGATGGAACGTACCTGAAAGTGAAAGTCGCAGCGATATATGATCTGATGCCGGAGATGCCGAATTTCCCGCCTCCGACACCGGACTGGCCGTGCATCGGAGCCGTGGTGGATGATGAATTGATCAATCGTACGGAATGCCAGAATGAGGACGCAGAGTGGGTCACCATCTGGGAAAGTACAGAGCCATCACGCAAGGAGATCCGCTTCATTAAGATTTCCGAAAACTCCAAAGGAAAACTGGGCGTTCTGGAAGTGGAAACAGACGGAACATTTTTCAAACCGGAAGAGAAGAATTTAAAGAAAATCGAGATCGTCGGGGATTCCATTACCTGTGGTTTCGGCAATGAAGCCCCGAACAATTCAATGGAATTCAAAACGATGGAAGAAAACGGATGGACCTCTTATGGCGCACTGGCTGCACGGGAACTGGGGTATGAATTCAGTATTCTTTCCGAATCCGGTATCTGCGTGACAAGACCGAAATTCCCGCTGTTTGACCAGCACGCAATGGATGAAATCTATGCTTATGTGGACGAATGCTATGATTCCCGCCGCGGAGTAGAGCCGACACCGTGGGATTTCAAAGCGAACCCGCAGGATATCGTTGTGATCAACCTGGGAACCAACGACGGAAACGCGATCCGCTTCTATCAGGATTTTGACACGATTGAAGTAAATGAGAAATGGTTCCATGACGGTTATAAAAAATTCGTTCAAACGGTGAGAGAACTGAACGGACCGGATACCTGGATCCTTTGCAGTCTTGGTTCCATGGATTATTACCTCTACTATCACATCAAGGAAGTCGTAGACGAGCTTCGCGCCGAGACAGGTGATGAGAAGATCCGTGCTTTTGAGTTTGTGCCGATCAACGTCATGTTTGAACAGTATGGAGCCGGTGGACATCCGTCGCAAAAAACGCATAACCGCATGGGCAAAGAGCTGGTGAAATACATTCAGAAATTTATCGGAGAGTAACAGAAAAACGGTTCTTTTGCCGCCATAAATTGTTAGTAAAAAAATTAAATATACTTGGAGAGGAGATTTGTGATGTTAGAGAAAAACCAAAACTATCAGGAACTCATGAATCAGCTGGTTGGGCTTCGCTATCCGGCAGTAGCAATGAAAATGATCAAGGATGAATCCGAAGTGCCGGAAGACGCTGTCCGTCCGCTCAGAGACATGGGTCACATCGCACTGTGCCAGGCATTCGCATTTGCACGCAGACAGGGCAAGGTCATCTACATGGAAAAAGAAGACCACTGGTGCTGGAACCCGATCATTACTTACGGACTGATCGACAATGAGACAGCAAAGAAGGGCTTCCGTGAAATGCATAAAATGCTGGGGACAAGCATGGAATCCGCAGATGCCTATGTAGACAGCTTCCCGTCACTTCCATACGGCGAATACAAAGGCACCCTGATTGCGCCGCTGACGAAAGCTGATTTCACACCAGACGTTACATTCATTTACTGCAAGAACGATCAGCTCCGTGTATTCCTTATCGCAATTGATTCCCAAATCCATCAGATGGTCGAGAGCAGTTTCACGCCGTTTGATTCCTGCACGTACGCATTCCTTCCGGCATTCCAGGAAGGGAATTATCGGATCACGATTCCGGATCCGGGCGAGTTTGAGCGTGCTCTGACCCCGGAGGACGATATCATCTTGACCGTTCCGTTCCAGAGGGAAGAGGAATTTTATAAAGGTGTTGAAACAGCACTGAAACGCCAAAGCCGCAACACGTTCTATATGACGATGAAGGAAGAATTCGCACGCCCGACATTCTATAATGTCATTTTTGAGGCATGGGGACTTCAGACCAGCGAAGTTTGGGACAAGGAGAAAAAATGAAAGTACTGGTCCTGAACGGATCACCATCCGGAAACAACAGCATTACGTTGCAGACAGCCTTATACATTGAGAAACACTTTCCGGATGTCACATTTGAGATCCTGCAGGTCGCGCCGAGGATCAAGAGCATTGAGAAAGATTTTTCAGAAGCAGAATCCGCATTGTTGAATGCGGATCTGCTTCTGTTCTGTTATCCGGTCTACACCTTCCTGGTGCCGGCGCAGCTGCACCGGTTCATCGAACTGATCAAGGAACACGGGATCGATCTGTCCGGAAAAGCGGCAACGCAGATCACGACATCCAAACACTTTTATGATACGACGGCACATAGGTTCATTCAGGACAACTGCGCAGATCTGCATCTTCCGTATATCCGCGGGCTGTCTGCGGACATGGAAGATCTGCTGAAAGAGCAGGGGCAGAAGGATGCGCTTTCCTTCTTCCGTTTTGTTCTTTGGAGCATGGAACATCAGGTTTATGAACCGGTGCCGTTGCAGACAGAGGCAAAAGCAGAGTTGAAAAAGGCGCAGGTGCCGGAAGAGAAGGCAGAGGCTTCGCAGAAGAAGGTCGTCGTTGTCGCGGATCTTTCAAACGATCCGGATGGCCGGCTGCAAAGCATGATCGACCGGTTTGAAAAAAAGATGCCGGCACAGGTGAGCCTGGTGGATCTTCAAACGTTTCCGTTCGCGGGCGGATGCCTGGGATGTTTTCACTGTGCGTCCGACGGGACTTGCATTTATAAGGATGGGTTCGACCGATTCCTGCGGGAGAATATACAGACAGGTGACGCAACCGTTTATGCTTATTCGATCCGCGATCACTCCATGGGGCATCGGTTCAAACTTTATGATGACCGGCAGTTCTGCAACGGCCACCGTACGGTGACGATGGGCAAGCCGGTCGGCTATCTGGTGGACGGCTATCTGAATGAAGAGCAGAATCTGCAGACGCTGATGGAAGCACGTGCGCAGGTCGGCGGGAATTTTCTCGCCGGTATCGCAACGGATCAGACGGATCCGGATAAAGAGATCGATCAGTTGGCAGAAACGCTTTCCTATGCGATGGAAAATGATTATCAGATGCCGAAGAATTTTTATGGTGTCGGCGGACTGAAGATCTTCCGCGACCTGATCTATCAGATGCGCGGGCTGATGAAAGAAGACCACCGCTTCTACAAGGCACACGGGTTCTATGATTTTCCGCAGAAGCGGAAGGGGACGACGGCGGCAATGTATTTGGTCGGAGCGATGATGAAAAACAAAAAGCTCAGCCAGAAGATGGGATCCAAAATGACGGAAGGCATGATCATGCCATATAAAAAAGTTTTAGAAAAGGAAAAGAAAAAATGAGTTTAAGAGAAGAACTGGAAGCACAGGGATTCAAGACGTATGAGAGTGATGAAATAGAAGTGTTCTGGAATCCGCAGCTGTGTCAGCATGCTGCAGAATGCACACGGGGAAACGGGGACGTTTTTAACGTGACCCGCAGACCGTGGATCGATCCGAAGGCTGCATCCGGCGCGGAGATTGCGCAGGTCATCGACCGGTGTCCGTCCGGCGCGTTGCGGTATGAATTGAAAAAATAATCAGACTTCCGAATAGACCCGCTCTAGGACCTTCAGACTGCTTTCATCATTCTGGCGTTCGAGCGTGCCAAGCTTGTTCTTTGGATATGCGTAAGCATCAAGTCCTTTGCGGAATGCCTCCACTACATTCAGACCGTCAGAGTTGATGACTTTGATGTCGAATCCGTTCCGCATCAGATCGTGGATGCGCTCTTCCGGATCTTCCGTCAGAGCGGCTTCCATAAAGAATGTGGAGATCGTATCTTTGGACAGTGCAGAGGTCTTTACTTCCGACAGCAGTTTGCGAACCGGCGCGGAAGAGGAGATGATGCGCGGGTACTGACTTTCCCCGACGCCCTTCTTCATCAGGAAGCGGATCGCCGGGATACTTTCCGAAATACATGCCTTGGCAAATAAGGTGCCGGCTGTTTCGCTATCTTTATATTGAAACTTGCTGATGTATTTGGACAGGAATATCCCGAGGAACGCGCGGTTATTGTAATTGGTCAGATCCAGATCCTCCAGCATTTCCACCGGGAAGTAATTGATATGGCGGGATGCTTCTGTCAGGACGTCCATATTACGGACTGCAAGCAGTTTCTTTAATACGGAAATCGTATCCGTTTCTTCTATATGATATAACACTCCGCCTCTGAGCATTAACAACAGCTCGGAGGCATCTTTTTTATCTAACGTTTCATAGAAATCATCGACGGTAAAATAGTTGGATTTATTTGTCATACATTCCCCTTATATTTGTCATACAATTAGTAGGTTGCACCTATCATACCACAAGATGTAGATGTATAAAACCATTGAAGACACAAGTTTTTTCCGGCAAAAAGAAAACTTAAAAAACCTTGAGAATTTCTGTTGACAATGAATAAAACGGGTGTTATTATATTCAAGCTGTCACCCTGAAACACAGGGACAGTATGCCCTGAAAAGCCTTGAAACAAAAGGGTTTGGGGCAGGTCATGAGGGATCCCCCGCCTGCGGCGGTACCTCCCTGTGACAAGAGGCACCATGATAATTGAACAGTATAGACCATCCCTGAAATTTCTTTAAAATTTCAAAGATGCGATCGTGAAAACGAGAACAGTAAATTACAAGGATATTGCCAAGCATATGCTTGAGCAGATCAGACAAACAAGTCTTTCATCCTAACAAGGAATGAAATACACATCAATACGAGAGTTTGATCCTGGCTCAGG
>JAFZKG010000010.1 GCA_017553695.1 Lachnospiraceae bacterium | reverse complement strand
CGAATGATGAATGACAATAATGCCCTGATCATGAACATATTTGTATCCTTCTGTAAAAGGCTTTTTCAGGATTTCCTGGAATTGTTCCTGCTTCATGAAAGGCTGTGTCTTTGCGCCCCAGTCATCATGGAAAAGGATTGCATCCGGGTGCACGTATTTGATCATCAGCTTGTAACCGTTGAGCCGGTATTCTCCCAGGGCCTCTGCTAAATCGGCCAGCAGTTCCGGTTCCATAATGACATTCATGAGCGTATCCTCAAAGCCCATAAGGAAATGCATGCGTTCGAAGATTCCGGTAGGGGCAAACATGGTAAGCAGTGTATCATTCCGGTCTACTGCGGCTGCTCTTTCAAGATAAGGACCCCAAAGTTCTTCCTGATCGCAGTTGCCAAGAAGGTCAGGGATCTTTACGACATCTTTCCAGTCCTCTATATCCTGAAGCACCTTGACATGCGGATCCGGGATCGCGCCCTGTTCTCCCGCCGGCCAGAGGATCCTGGTGCCGAATTTGTCAACCAGAGGTTCCATGCCGGGATATCTGTTCCCTCTTACATAGAAGTTTACCGGATCTCCTGGGAGCATCGTCATATACTCGTACTGTTTTACAAACCGATCCGGTTTTCCGTGATGGATTGTCTCAAGGAAATTGTCTTTTTTTGATAGCATTTTCTTTTCCTCCCTGTGTTTTTTTAATTTGTTTCTGAAATATTATTCTGTCAATCCATCCTATCCGCTACAATCAAGAATGACATTTCAAACGTAAATATACCATATCTGCATCGTTCTGTCACTCTGGTCTTTTTTTATTTTAAATCATCCCGGACAAAGTTCGTGACGATAAATCCCTCTTTTTCCGGAAGCCCATACTTTTCTTTGCCCAGTGCGATGCTCCGGCAGAGGAAAACGATATTCCGTGCCAGCTGCCGCATGGTTGCCAGACCTTCCGCATCCCCTGCAGCTTCACCAGGCTCCCGTCCATGCACGCCGTTCCAATAGCGGCTGGAGGCAACCGGCATATTGCTGATGGTAAAATATTTGTTCAGTTCATCAAACGTCGCAGTTAATCCGCCACGGCGCGCTACGACCACAGATGCGCCAACCTTCATTGATTTATCAAATGATGCTGAATAAAACAGTCGGTCCAGGAATGAGATCAGCGTTCCGTTTGCGGAAGCAAAATAGACCGGGCTCGCAATGACCAATGCATCCGCTTCTGCAAATTTCGGCTGCGTTTCATTCACAATATCATCAAAGGCACATTTTTTGTTTTTAAATCATTGCATACATCCGACGCAGCCTCTTACGTCCAGATTTCCAACCTGCACCACTTCATAATCCACACCTTCTGCATCAAAGACCTTTGCCATTTCAGCAAGCGATAATGCAGTATTCCCATCCTTCTTCGGGGAACCGTTGATCATTAAAACCTTCATACGATACTCCTCTCTCAGCCCATGTTATGCGGCTTGTATTTCAATCTGGCCATCGCCCTCGACAGTTCGTTCTGCGCGATCATGTATTCCTTGATACCCTGTTTCAGAAGCAATTCTTCCGCTGCCTTCTCCGCTGCAATCCGAGCGCGGTTCTCATCAATTTCAGATGGCAATTCAGCTGAATCCACCAGCACCAGCACTTCCCCGTTCTCGATCTTGATCAGGCCTCTGGTAACCACAAGATCCACCAACGTCTCCCCATCAAACTGTTCACATGGCGGGATCCGCATGGTCGCCGTTCCCGGCAGGATAGCGCCCATCATATCTGTATGACCGGCCATCACGCCATATAATCCGTCCAAAAGCGGGACCATCAGGCTCTCGCATGGTCCTTCATAAAAATCTCTGTCTGCAGCTAATAAACGAAGCGGAAATGTTTTCATACCTGCTGTTCTCTGACCATCTGATCAGCTTTTGTCTTCACGTCATCGATCGTGCCGACATTGTAGAAAGCTGCCTCCGGATACTCATCCATCTCACCGGAAGCGATAGACTGGAATCCGCGGATCGTTTCCTCAATCGGCACATATACACCTTTCAGACCGGAGAACTTCTCCGCCACATGCAATGGCTGTGCCAGGAAACGCTGGATCCGTCGCGCGCGGTTCACGATCTGCTTGTCTTCCTCGCCCAGTTCATCCATGCCGAGGATCGCAATGATATCCTGAAGTTCGCTGTATTTCTGCAGGATCTCCTGCACCATCCGGGCCGTTTCATAATGTTCTTTTCCGACCACATCCTCCTCCAGGATACGGGAGGTAGATCCCAATGGATCAACAGCCGGATAAATACCCTGCTCCGCGATCTTACGGCTTAAGACCGTAGTTGCATCCAGATGGGAGAATGTGGTTGCCGGAGCCGGGTCCGTCAGATCGTCAGCCGGCACATAAACAGCCTGGACCGACGTGACAGAACCATTCTTTGTCGAAGTGATCCGCTCCTGCAGGGCTCCCATCTCTGCTGCCAGCGTCGGCTGATAGCCGACGGCAGACGGCATACGGCCAAGAAGTGTCGATACCTCAGAACCAGCCTGCACAAAACGGAAAATATTATCAATAAATAACAGGATGTCTTTCTTTTCATGATCCCGGAAATACTCAGCCATCGTAAGACCGGTGAGTGCGACACGCATACGGACACCCGGCACTTCATTCATCTGTCCGAAAACCAGCGCCGTCTTGTCAAACACACCGCTTTCCCGCATCTCATTCCAAAGATCATTTCCTTCTCTGCTGCGCTCACCGACACCGGTGAAAATGGAATAGCCGCCATGCTCCATAGCCACGTTGTGGATCAGTTCCTGGATCAGGACTGTCTTGCCAACGCCGGCACCGCCGAACAAACCAATTTTTCCACCTTTCGGATAAGGCTCCAGAAGATCAATGACCTTTATTCCCGTTTCCAACAGTTCCACAGAAGGAAGCTGCTCTTCAAACGCCGGTGCCTTCCGGTGGATCGGCCAGCGTTCTACATCTTCCGGAATCGCCTCTCCGCCATCGATCGGGTCGCCCAGCACATTAAAAAGACGTCCCAGGGTGCACTCCCCGACCGGGACCTTGATCCCGCTTCCGCCAGAAGTGACCATAAGTCCCCTTTTTAATCCTTCACTTTCGGAAAGCATGATGCATCGTACCTTATGGCCGCCGACATGCTGTGCGACTTCCATGATTTTATTCTTTCCGTTCACCTGGACGGTCAAAGCTTCCCGAATTCTCGGTAGCTGTTCTTCAAATGTGACATCTACTACAGAACCTGCAACTTCTGTGATCCTGCCTGTCATAGATCATTCCTCCTAAATGCTTTCCCGCGATTTATGCTGTTTCTGGCTCTTTGCGCCTGCCGAGATTTCGATGATTTCCTGCGTGATGGCGCTCTGTCTCACATGATTGTATTCCAGATTCAGCCGGTCCAGAATATCCTGGGCATTTTGTGTCGCCCTGTCCATCGCCATCATTCTGGCATTCTGCTCACTGCAGTAACTGTCAACCAGGGCGGAATATATATATCCGATCAGATAATTCGGAAGCACATTGTCCAGCACTTCCATCTGGGATGGACTGTATTCCATGTCATCCCCATCCGCACCTTTCTGTGCCGCTCCTTCAAAACTGGAACGGTGCACCGGCAGAAGCCTTGTCGATACAGCTTCCGGCTCCATCCCTTTTCCGAAATCAGTATAAACAATATAAACTTTTGAGATCTCTCCGTTCAGGAAACTATCGATCAGCACCGCGCCAATCTCCCGTGCGCGGTTCATGGTCGGATTCTGCGCTGTGTAAAGAAAGCTCTGATCAATCTCGTAATTATGTTTGCTAAAATAGACCCGGCCGTATTCTCCCACCACATAGATCTGGTTATCCTTGTGCCTCGAAAGAAGCTGCTCTGCCACCTTGATCACATTCTGGTTATAGGCACCGGCCAGACCCTTGTCTGCTGTGATCACCAGGTAAGCATACTTACCTGCCAGTTCCGGATCCTCTTCCGTATCTTCCAGGCCCTCCGGCAGGAAGTACTGGCTGTCCACTTGATCAATTGTATTGAAAATACGTTCTATTTCGCCCTTTAAGGCCTGAAAATACGGTTCCGTATTGCTCAGGTCATTCCGTGCTTTCCGCAGCTTCGTTGACGCAATCAGATACATCGCATTCGTGATTTTCTGCGTGTCGGTAACAGAACTTATTCTTCGTTTGATATCTTTTGCACTAGACATAGAATCTTTCCGCAAAATCCTTAGCGAAACGGATGATCACATCTTTATCCGCATCGGTAAAACTGCCCTCCTCATCGATCCGGCTGCAGATCTGCGCATGGCTGGCTT
>JAFZKG010000086.1 GCA_017553695.1 Lachnospiraceae bacterium | reverse complement strand
TCGGTACTCGGTGTGCCCGGATAGGCAGATGCGAAACGGACGCCCGCTTCGTAAGCACCACGTGCGACAGCCTCATTGCCGCTCATAATCATCTTGCTCATTTGTTTTCACTCCTCCTATCTATTCATCATTTTGCAATGTTTGAAACTAATCCAGATATTCCGGAACCGGATTCTGATTCCGGCTTCGGCGGAAATTATTATATGCCCCGCCGAGGCGTCCGATCGTCCGTTCATAGGATGAAAGGGCACGGCCTTCGGAATCTGCTCCCCAGGAATAAGATGGCGTCTGGTCATCCAGCGCAATGATCTTGTAGTCTCCGATCCGCTCGACCCAGGTCGGAATGATCTTCAGACCCGTGATCTTCACTTTGCCATTATTGAACTTGGACCAGGTGACTTCCATGATCAGGCCATCTTCTGTATATCCGCGGTTCCCGTCTTCATCCATGAGTTCCGCACGCTGATTGGACAGTTCGTTGCCCATGGAATACAGGCACAGCGTCTGATGGCCGGTACTGCTGGTTAAAGTATCGTATCTCTGGATCACGTGCGGATGGCCGCCGATGATCACATCTGCTCCGTATTCGCAGAGTTGCTGCGCGATCTCTTCCTGTGTCCAGTTCGGATCGTCCTGATATTCATTGCCCCAATGGATGAAAATGATCTTACTGTCTACACCCAGCATGTTCATCTCATCAAGTGCTTTCTTTGCGTTTGTATATAATTCGTCCACATCTTCGTAGCAAAAGCTGCTGACCAGATTTTCTGCCTCATCCAGCATCGGGATGCCGTTCAGCGATTTCTGGTCGCCCGGATATGCCCTGGTATCATACGTAAAATTGACCATGCCGATCTTAATGCCGTTCACCTGTTTGACGATCACATAATGCTCGTCTGTGGTTTTCCGGGTCCCCAGGTATTCCAGACCATTATCTGTGATCACATCCAGCGTGCGGAGCAGACCGTACATGCCCGTATCATAGGAATGATTGTTTGCAGTCAGAAGGATGTCGACGCCGGCATTCTTCAGTGTAGTGACAATATTGTCCGGGCAGTTGAATGTCGGATAACCGGAATATGCTCCTGACTCTTCTCCTCCACATGTGACCTCCAGATTGGCGATCATGATATCCGGCTGCGAATAATATGGCGTAACGAGTGAGAAGCAGTCGGCAAAATCATAGTAACCGCCATAGTTGACAGAATCCAGGATCGGGGAATGTATCAGGATGTCCCCTGTCGCCCCGACGGTCAGCGTGCTCTCTATTCTTGGTTCAGCCAGGATGATCCGGGTATCTTCTTCCGGTTTCTTATTTTTCTGTACGACAAGCAAGGCCACGATCACCGCGATCAGGACCACAACAATGATCAGAACGATGCCCGGCTTAAAGCCGCCTTTTTTCTTTTTCTTCTTCATATGCTTGTCACCCTTCATCTGCTGCCCGTGTCACAAAATCTGCAACGTAATAATCATCGCCATCCCAGATAAAAATCCAGGTCATATTGGTATCCCAGGTCCTCACTGCTTCCTCGCCCTGATAGATCGTCTGCAGGAAACTGATGTCACAGGAAAAGACCTGGTCTGAATATTTCTTGAAATGTTCCGCCTTTTTCTCCGTGATCTCCACATCGCTATGCTCCTGCATCCAGGAAACATCTGCACTGACTGCACTGTTATAAGCCGGTGAATCATACACCATGACCTCGTTCAGCGCGCCTCTTCCCCGCTCGCCAGAGAAGTATAACGCATATGGCTCGAACATATTGATCACGCGGTCATATTGGGAATCGATGAATTCCTGCGATGCATCAAATCCGCCTGTATACAGATCATTCGTGTGGACACATTCCTGTGTTGCCCCGGACGCGTCGATCAGTTTCACATCTTTCCGGAAATAAATACCCGGGATTTCATAGGTATCCATGCCTGGCTGCTCATCAATATAGCCTTCGCTGATCAGTCTGGACAGCAGACTGATTCTGGCACCTTCCGAGGTAACGCGTTCTCTGCCGATCAGCGTGCCGTTTACAGACAGCTGGCAGTCATGAGGGATCTGCGCACGCAGCGTGGTGACCCGGAAAGCATCCGCCAGTAACGTCGTTTCGGTTTCTTCCCATCCGGTAAAGCCGAAGAGATATTTTTTATCAGAGCGCTCAACCGTGACTTTAAGGGCTTTCTCGTCCCCTGCCTTCACGAGGTATGTCTTCTTTGTTTCATCGCTTTCACCGTTGATAATGCGGTAGGTGATACTATCTGCTGTCCCGGCTTTTTCCGTGATGTGCTGTGCGAGCTCGGCAACATCATAAAGAATGGTACCGGAATCAAGCGTTTCTCCGTCAGCCGTTTTCAGATGCAGACCGGAGAGGTCTCCCCCCTGAACGTCACGAATAATGCGTGAGATTGTTCCTGCCGGCCGGCTCTTTTCGAAGTTTGACAGGAAGACCGTCAGCAATACCAATGCCGCGATCAGGATGACCGTGAACGCGATCCAGGAGATCAGGAAGGCCTTCCTGAATTTGCTTTTCGCCTTCGGCTTTTTTTCGGCTTTGGCCGTTGCCTGCGGTTTGTCCGTCGGGCGTACTTGCTGTTCTCTTACCGGACGCTGCGCCTGTTTTGCTCCCTGAGATGGATGCTGAAGCTTCGGTGCAGGACGCGTGGTCTGCCTGGAACTGACCGGGCGTGCAGCCGTGGTCCGTTGTGCCCCTGCAGGACGCGTTGCCCCTGCCGGTTTCTGCGTGCTGACCGGACGCTGCTGAACAGGACGTTGTGCCGTTGTGCCCTGTACCGGCTTTGTTCCTGCCGGTCTTACTGGACGCTGCGTTTGCTGTGCGTCTGCCGGTCTCGCCGGTCTTTTTGCAGGTGTTTCCTGTGTAACCGGACGTTTTGTCTGCTGCGTACCTGCCGGTCTGGTTGGACGTTGCGTGCTTGTTGGTCTTGCCGGACGCTGCGTCTGCTGCGCGCCGGCCGGTCTGGTTGCCCGCTTTACCGGCTGCGTGCCTGCCGGTCTGGTTGGACGTTGTGCCTGCTGCGAGCCAGCAGGTTTGGTCTGTCTTTGTGCTGTCTGAGAACCAGCCGGCTTTGGCGGGCGTGCCGGACGAACCGGCTGCTTTACCTCCGGTTTCTTTTTCTCCTCAAAAAAGTCCATGAATTCGATATCGAATTCTTCTGCACTCGCTTTTCTGATGGCCTCTTCCGATATTCTGGTTGTATTGACTAATCTGAATTCGTTTCTGCTCATCGTCTGATCAAAAATGCATTCGGAACGTCACGCGGTCCCGAAAGCGCGTACGGCGTGTTAAGGAACTTCCCTTCATACACCATTTGCGTGGAAGATCCGCCATCGAGCGATGCCGCATTCACGGCGCCATAATCGCTCATGATCTTTATCATGTCAGAAAAAGTTGCGCCGATGGAGTTGGCCTGCCGTCCATCTGTCGTCACGAAAATGATCGTGCCATCCGCCCGCTGCCCGATAGCAGTCCGCGGATTCAGGCCGCCTCCGACACCTGCAACTTCCTGCTCTTCTCCATTCAGTATCAGGACCGGCGCGTAAACAGTCTGCACACAGACACAGTCCCGAAGGCCCATATCCATTGCTTCCTGACCGGTAAACGTGCCGATCACCATTTTATTATCTGCGGTGAAACCGATCGACGCATATGGCGTCCCGCGGTCCCCGTAGCAGAATTCGCCCTGTGAAATGACAAAACCATCCGGCACACCGCCGTTGCCCATGCCGCCTGCATCATAGAAACCGCCCCCGTTGATCCCTGCGATCGCGTCATAATAAGACGCGATCACATCCACGGTAGTACCACCGCTGCCATCATATGGTCCTTTGTTTCCGACAAACAGACGGGACGGATCCTTGATCAGCATGACATCGCCGATATAGGTGGAACCGGAGATCTCATAGATTTCGATATCCTGGCTCACGTCATCCGCAATATCGATCAGGTCAGTATTAGTGGCTTCATCAGTTGCTTTAACGGAATTTTTCTCAATGATCTGCTGGATCTCTTCATCCGAGAAAAAGATGTCCGGGATCCATTTCAGAGCGCTGGTCTCTTTCAAAGACAGCGTGAAAAGTTCCGCCGCGTTCCGCGACGGCCCTTTCATGACTATGACAACTGCTGCACAGACAGCCAGAATGAAGGTACCTAGAAATGCCCCTATGACTGCCAGCACTCTGAGAAAATGTTTCATCCGTACTCCGATGCTTATTTTTTGTTTTTAAATACCCAGCGTCTCTGTATGTTGTAACTGAAAATGAACAGGCACAGGTCCACCACGCATTTTACGATCAGTTCCAAAACACCTCCCACTTTCAGGATGTGGGTAAAAAAGTACACCAGCCCGTAGGATGCGCCCATCTGGCAGATTGCCAGGATGTAATACTTCGTAGCGGTGCTCCTCACGTTATCAACCGACTTGAACACGCCTTTGCGGTTCAGGATATAGTTGAAGATCGACGAAACGACGCGGGATGCGATCGTGCAGATCAGAACTCTGGTCCCCAGATCCATGCGGTTCTGGAGCGCAAACTCCAGAATGGCATAGACGCCGATATCCACGCCCCACGACGCGATCGAGCTAATGATAAATTTAATAAAATACCGCAGGATGACGCCGTAGATCTTTGCGGAATCCTTGAACGCATTGAAGTGTGAAGATGCATTGTCATCGATGTAGATCGTTTCGATTGGGATTTCGTAATACGGAATATTCCGGTTCACGATCTCGATCAGCATGTTCGTCTCGTATTCGTAACGGTCACCCTTCAGCTTGGAAAAACTTTCAAAGCATTTTGCCGGAATCACGCGGAGCCCTGTCTGGGTGTCTTTCAGTTTGATCCCACATGCGAATTTATACACAAAACTCGATACCTTGTTGCCAAACCTGCTCCTGGCCGGTATATTCTTGTCGTCAAAATCCCTGCCTCCGATGATAACGGAATCCGGGTGCTCTTCAAAAGCCTGCAGACAATCCTTCATGGAAGCCACGGAATGCTGACCGTCCCCGTCGCAGGTGATCGCCACGTCAATGTCGATGCGGTTATCTGCCAGATATCCGAAGGCCGTTTTTAAAGCTGCGCCTTTGCCTTTGTTGACTTCATGTTTCAGTACTGTCACCTGCGGGTTTTCGGCTGCCTCATCATAAAAGTGGTCATACTCTGCGCTGCTGCCATCGTTGACAACGACAATATCTTCAAAGCCTGATTCGATCAGGTTCTTAACAAAAATGGTAAACTTCTCATCCGGGTTCAGTACCGGAAGGATCACTGCCGGTTTCATCTGCTGCTTCTGTCGTCCCTTCTCCGGTTTGGATCATTCTGACGATCAACGGATCGTCTCTGAGAGCGTGTCTGCTGATTTCTCTGCTGCGGACGCTGCTGCGGTGTTCTCTGCTGCGTCTGCCTTGCCTGCTGCTGTCTGCGTGCAGCCTGCTGCTGTTTCCGTTTTTTCTCTTTTGCTGCCTTTGCACGCAAAACCATGATCAGGACCACAATGATGATCAAAACCACGAGAATGGCAATGATGATCCACAGGAGCTTACCGGATCCCTCATTCTTCTTATCCGGTTTTTCCTGCGTTGTCGGTTCCGGCTCAGTCTGGGTTGCTTCCTGCGCCTGCCGTTCCTGCTCATCATACGTCACGAGATTCTCCAGCATGCTGTTTCCGGTATCTGTCCCGACTGTTGTCCGATACAGGCCGTACGCTGCGCAACTGTATTGATAATCATTCGGATTGCCGTCATCATCATATCCGTCATCAACCCAGAAGGTTGGTCCCTGCTGGGAAACATGTTTTTCAAACGCATCCTTGCAGACCTGCAACGCCGTCCTTCCTCCGAAGGAAGAAAGCGGTTCCCTGGTCGGCAGAACGATTTTATTTTCTCCGTAAAGATGCAGGTATGTTTTCGGCACATCCCATGCGCCATATTTCTGTGCGGAATCCGCATACTGCGATGCATCGCCGGTGAGGTCTGCGGTATCCGCAACCGCCTTTGCAATCATCCGGTGCATGCCGTGCCCGTATTCACCATTCAGATCATGCGTCACGACGATCTGCGGTTTGAAGCGGCGGATCGTTTCCACCACGTATGCTTTGACTTCTTCGATATCATTGTGTCCCTGTGCTTCTTCCAGAGACTCGGAATACAGATCGACGAACTTGCCCAGCTGTGGATAATGGGTCACGCCCATTTCCCAGAGTCCGTCCAACAGTTCGTGATTGCGGAATGGTTCGGTCAGGTACTGGTCAGACATGTATGCGACCTGCACCCGTGCCGTATTGTTATTGGTCAGATTTACGATAGACGGTCCCATATAAAGGACTTCATCATCGGAGTGCGCAGTGAATACAAGAAGGTCTGCTTTGTCATATGGTGGTTCCCATATCTGCACATAATCCGGCAGCTCCCCTGCAGAAAAACCGTATACTTCCGCAATCTCCGCGCCGCCCTCCGGAATATGGATCGTGACAGATTTTGTGCCCTTTGCGACTTTGACATATTCGTGGAGGAATCCGTTCTGTCCGGCACTGATGGAGGCGTCGCCTGCCGTCAGTGTCCATGGCTTCGGGATGCTTTCCCACTTGATGTAGATGCCGTCGATCACCTCTTCTGCGCTGATCGTGATCTCGGTGCCTTCATCAAACCAGGTGGTCGTCATGTACCCGCCGTCATCGATATCTCCGCAGTAAGCCGTTTCACTGTCGACATCAATGGCGATTTCGGCAGCTCTTGTCCGGAATGCAAAGATGCCCAGGATACAGAATAAAAATACCGGTATTGCAACAAAAAGTTTCTTCACTTTTCCAACTCCTTGTAGTCTGCTTTTGTGTTTATGTTTGTAAAATCCTTTTTTTGCCTATCCGTGAACGGAACAGCCTTAAAATGGTTTTCGATCACACGGATGACCTTATTGTCATTCTTAAGGAGCGCATCCTTCAACACGTCATAGATGCCACGGGAATACACTCCGATCAACGGCTCATATTTTCCTTCAGATCCCGCGATCATGATCGGTGCGTCCTCCATTTCATAAAGGTTCAGGAGAAACTCCATCTGTGCGTTCGGAACGTCGACCGGGATCACGGCAAAGCGGTCCAGATCCGTTTCCTCAAATATTGTGACCAGTGCGCCCAAAGGCCCCTGCTCTGGATATTTGTCCGTCAGGATTTCCGCCTTTTTTCCGCTTGCTTTCAGGACATCCGAAATGAGGTTTGCGTGTTCCTTCGTATCCGTGGAGATGAGGACCCGGTCGAAATATTTCTGCCCTGCAGAAAAAAGCCTTTCGATAAAGGTTTCATCACTAATATGGAGAAAGACCTTATCTTTCCCCATCCGAATACTTTTGCCTCCAGCTAAAATAACCAGATTTTTCATATGTCGGGATTATAACATACGGTTGACAAAAAAGAAAGCATAGTATAGGATAATAAAAAACAGTAATCATTCTTAATTTTTTCATTTTTGATTGATTTTTTAGTTAAATTTTGTTATGCCGACTTTAAATTATTCCAAACAGAGACAGGCGATCCTGGATCACCTGCAGAGCCGGAAAGATCATCCGACAGCGGAGATGATCTACCATACGTTGCGTAAAAGCATGCCGAATCTGAGTGCCGGAACCGTATACCGGAATCTGGGGCTTTTAACCGAACTTGGCCAGGTGAAAAAACTGACCGGGCTGGACGGCGTGGATCACTACGACGGCGATGTCTCTGCCCACTCTCACTTCATCTGTCAGTGCTGCGGCAAAGTAGACGATGTTTTTTTTGACGCGGATGCCCTGTTGAATGAAAAGGCGGCGGAACATTATGACGGCAGCATCACCAGTCACCACGTGTATTTTTACGGCACATGCAAAGCGTGCCTGAAGAATAAAAAAGAAAAATAATTTTTAGAAGGAGGAATTTATAAATGAAATGGATTTGTAAGGTTTGCGGATATGTTCATGAAGGAGATACCCCTCCGGAGCAGTGCCCTGTTTGCAAGACCGGCAAAGAGAACTTTGAGAAAATGGGCGGCGACAAAACCTGGGCTGCAGAGCACATTGTAGGTGTTGCTAAGGACGCTCCAGAAGATATCATCGCAGGTCTTCGCGATAACTTCAACGGAGAGTGCTCCGAGGTCGGCATGTATCTTGCAATGTCAAGAGTCGCACACAGAGAGGGTTATCCGGAAATCGGTCTGTATTGGGAGAAAGCAGCTTTTGAAGAGGCTGAGCATGCAGCAAAATTTGCTGAACTCCTTGGCGAAGTTCTCACCGACTCCACCAAGAAGAATCTGGAAATGAGAGTCGATGCTGAGAACGGCGCAACCCAGGGCAAGTTTGACCTGGCTAAGAAGGCAAAAGAACTTGGGCTGGATGCTATTCATGACACTGTTCATGAAATGGCCCGCGACGAGGCAAGACACGGCAAGGCATTCGAAGGACTGCTTCAGAGATACTTCCACTAAGCCGAAACGCTTGAAAAATCAAGGTTTATCAGAGGATGAGTTTGAAAAAACTCATCCTCTTTCTTTTTTACATCTTTAAATTGTCATTGTATAATAAATCTGTAAAACCTGAAGGGAAAACCATAATCATGCTGACACAGGAAGAAATCAATAAAACCTGGACGGAGCGTTCGGACAACTATAATGTATATGTGGTCGAAGAGTTAGGGACTGACCGCGTGGAAAAATGGCTCCGGCGCATTCATCAGAACGTGCCGGCAAAGAGCCCTCTGAAAGTACTGGATGCCGGCTGCGGTCCCGGATTCTTCTCTGTCATCCTCTCACTCGCCGGACACGATGTGACCGGGATCGACGGATCTGACCGTATGCTGGAGCATGCGCATGAGAACGCTGCCAATTTTAAAGTGAGTCCTACTCTGCTTAAAGGTGATTTCGGCAACCTGCCGTTTCCGGATGAAACCTTTGATCTGGTGATCAGCCGGAACGTCACGCACATCATTACAGAGCATCTGAAAGTATATGGAGAGTGGTACCGTGTTCTGAAGTCAGGCGGTGTTCTGCTCATCTTTGATGCGAACTGGCATCTGCCGTATCAGGAAGGTCCGGTACGGGAAGATGCGATCCGCCGGGAAAAAGAAGGTCTGATAAAGTACGGAAAAGGATTCACACATGACGGATCCTATGAATATATCAATAGTGCACTGAATCCGGAGGAATTCCGCATCTTCGGCAAAGCAGTGCGCCCTGATTTTGATTATGGCGTTCTGACACAGCTTCCGTTCAAAGAACTCTCTTTTGAGCGGGACGTTACGGAAGAATTGTGGAGCCAGAAAGAAAAAGAAATGTATGGTGCAACGCCGCTGTTTATGATTCGGGCATTGAAATAAAAGCGGTTTCAGAGTATCAAAAAAAGGAAGTGGTCATTCTCCACTTCCTTTTCTTATGTTTGGATAAAATCTCATTTTGTCAGATCCCGGTGCATCGTATTCTCATCAAAGCGGATTTCCAGAGAATACGACGGAGAAACAGATGCGACCAACGGGAAGAAGATCTCCCATGCGCTGACCTTTGCAAATTCATCTGCACCGAGGAACATATCCTCCTGCGTCAGGCGCTCACGCATGCTGTCGGTCACGGACTGCTGCAGACTGTTCTGCTCCTGTGTGGTCAACTTGATATCACCAAATGCAAGCAGACCTTTCCCTGCCTCTTCAAATAATGTCTGATCCAGGTTCGGATTGATATACTGCAGGCAGGCATGCGGAATCAGGACCGTTACTTTCTTGGCATCCTCATCCACAACGACATCCTCCTCATCGAGGTCGGACAGCGAGATCGTATAAACGCCGGTTCCGAAATAATAGACGTTCTGCACTTTCGAGAAGATCTGCAGATTGCCGAGCCCGGCACGGGTGATCGTGGTCGGAATCTCGATCGGCTGCTCTTTCACGACCAGCTCTTTATGCCGCACGGCCTCTCCCAGAATAGCCTTCTCAAAATCCGCCGCGGTATAAGTACCAAGCATGCCCTGCTGGAAAACGGTGTCCGCATTGGTCGTGGTCGTATGGTTGGTTCCGAACATCATGGTCTGTGATGCGTTGCCGATCAAAAGAAGCAACAGCCCTCCTACAATTATACCAATGATCAAACCTGCGATGAACGGGATCAGCCTGCCGCTTCTGCCGCCGCCATACATACCATATTTCCCGGAACGTTTTTTCCCGGTTTTCCCGGACGTCTTGCCGGATTTTGCTTCCAGCTCCGCCCGGATCTGCTCCCTTGCTTCCTCAACTGCTCTCTCGTGAGCCTCGCTGTCGGTTTTACTGTACTTTCCTGCCATGGTAATACTCCATTTCGGTTATGCGCTTTCGCGCGTTAACGCCTTTGTTTTGGTTAAGCGTTTTCAAAGACTGTCTTCATGCATTTGTATGTCATATAGCAGTCAAACTTTGCAACGGTCTCGATCGGTGCATGCATTGCAAGGACCGGTACACCTGCATCAATGGTATCGATGTTGCGGTTTGCCAGATCGAGTGCAACGGTTCCGCCGCCGCCCTGCTCGTTCTTACCCATCTGAGTCATCTGCCATACCACTCCGGCATCATTCATCAATTTGCGAAGCTTGCCGACTACTTCCGCCGAAGCATCGGATGCGCCGCCCTTCCCACCGTGTCCGGTATATTTGCAGAATGCCACACCGTGATTGATCTTGGCATCATTACGTGCCTCAAACACTTCCGCATAGTTTGGATCATAAGCTGCCGTGACATCGGCACTTACGCAGAAGGAGTTTGCAAAGCAGTCGCGGATATCCACTTTCTGGCCTTTGCACAGATCGCCAATGAACCATTCAAATGCCTCACTGATCATGCCTGTTACACCAACCGATCCGATCTCTTCTTTATCCGCGAAGATGCAGACACCTGTTTTCTTCAGATTCTTTGCGTCAAACAGGCCTGCCATTTCTGCATATGCGCAGACTCTGTCGTCATGTCCGTAAGCAGCAATAAGGCTACGGTCCAGTCCGACATCTCTTGCCTTCCCTGCCGGAACCACTTCCAGCTCCGCAGAGATCAGATCCTCTTCGACCAGTCCGTATTTTTCATTCAATAATTTCAGGATGCCAAGCTTCACGCGATCGGAATCTTCTTTGTCTCCGATCGGACGTGAGCCAACCAGCACATTCAGGATTTCGGACGGCACTGCCTGATCCAGGATCTCTTTATCGGTTGGTTTGCGCAGATGCGGGAGCAGATCCTCGATGATAAACTGCGGATCATTCTCATCGCCGCCGATATTGACTGCAACGCTCTTGCCGTTCTTCAGGATGAC
Organism: Lachnospiraceae bacterium; assembly: GCA_017553695.1. Taxonomy (GTDB): domain Bacteria; phylum Bacillota; class Clostridia; order Lachnospirales; family Lachnospiraceae; genus RGIG5612. Next base: position 6,502 of record JAFZKG010000086.1, on the reverse strand, counting down.
CACACCGTGCAGTTCCAATGTTCTTGCCAGCCACTGATATTTCCGAATGCCGCCATAATGGTGCGTCTTCAGATATGCAAGTTCCGCGTCTTCGTACAGCGGGTTTGGCTTCAGATCCAGACGCGGCGCATCGGTGTGTGCTGCCGTCAGGTTGATACCTTTATCCAGACTTTCCGTACCGATCACAGCCAGCATGATCGCTTTTCCACGGTTATTGAAATAAACTTTATCTCCGGCTTTCAGTTTCATTCCGGCTTTATATTCCTTAAAACCTTTGCCCTTTGCCAGTTTGATGCAGTAATCCACGCACAGGCGCTCTGTCTTGCCATGATCCAGGAAATCCTTGTACGCCTCGCAGTACGCGTTCATTTTCTTTTCTTCCGCCGCGGTCAGCTTGTCATAGCCATTTCCCGGTTTATAGAAAAGTTTTTCTTTTAATTCGTTTTTCTTTTTTTCTGCCATTTTCAACAGCCTCCATATATTTAAAGTTAGTTTTACTATATCACAAACAAGGCTTAACGGGTAGTGCGTTCGTGTTTATGGATTCTCACAGACACAGTTTTGGCGTTTGTGAGAAATCAAAAAAGACGGGAGCTTTACGCTCCCGCCTGCCTTATAACAATCTCAAAGAATCTTACTGCGCCAGCGATTTCCCAAGATGCGGGTGGTTGTTGCCAGATGCCGATACAAAAATCTCAAGGAAATTAACGGGATCATTATAGTCTGCAACCCAGCCGAGTTTAGACAATGTGAAATCACCTGTCGACAAAGCAGTCTGGATCACATTCCAATCCCGCTGATCATACTCAACTTCAATTCCATAATCATTCCACATATCCTGCACAGCTGCGCAAACAGCTATATTGCTCGATGTCGGGTTCACACTATACTTGAATTCCGGGAAATCTGTAAATTTGCCGGTTTCGTCATCATATGTATAATACTTTTTCAGAATGTCCAACGCCTCTGCCACGTTTGCTTCATAATCTGCAGCATCTACGCTCCACCATGGATCCGCTTTGGTCCGAAACTCCGTGCCTGTCCCATCGTCCATACCAGCTGGAACAAATCCATCTGCAGGGAGCTGACCGCCTGCAACGACTTGCTCGACAATTTTATTGCGATTGATCAAAAGACCAAGTGCATGACGGACTTCTGTGTTCTGTGCCGGAGTCCAATTCTCCCAGTCTTTTGCCGAGTCACCTGTAACTGCCAACCCTGGTTTGAAACTTTGGTTCACATTGATCTCCAAAAAATATGTTTCAATGTAATCGCCAATAAAGAAATCAACGCCCATTCGAGATTCATCATTTTTTAGAGATGCAATCCGATATACCGGAACGGATGTCGTGTACTGGATCTTTCCATTCATATAATCGTCATATATTGCAACATCATCCGTGGAAAGAAGGAATGTGATAGAATTCAATTTTACATTAGCTGCATCCCAATACTGTGGATTCTTCTCAAATACGATTTCAGAACCAGCATCCCACTTTTTCATCTTGAATGCACCATTTGAAACGAAGGTGGCTTCACTGACAGCCCAATCCTCATTCATAACGATATCCTCACGTACCGGATAATATGTCGGAAACGCAAGCAACTGATCAAAATAAGCACAGTAGGAACTGGTGACGACCTTGATCGTACGCGCGTCATCATCTGCGGTCACATTCAACTTGCAGGTAGCATCACTGGCATATCCATCGATCACATCAAACATGTATTGATAGTCAGCACCAGTCGCCGGATCTGCAGCCCTCTTCCATGCAAACTCAAAATCGGATGCTTTCAATTCCGTGCCATCCGACCAGGTAAGGCCCTCTCTCAAGGTGATCACATATTCATATTTTCCGCCATTGATTTCCTTTGGCTCAGCGATCTTCTCTGCGCAGTCCGGAACAATGTTCAGATCTTTATCATAGCCATATAGGCCCGCGAAGGAATTCATCAGCATCAGTGCGCCATCGACGGAACTATTCAAAGCCGGATCCATCGTTTCTGGCTCCGAAGAGAAATTGACAGTGATGTCCTTTTGACCATTATCCATATAGGCATTCTTAAAAGAAACCCATCCAAATGGAGAATACACATAGTCTTTCAGATTGGTACTGCAAAGATATGGTTGGGTATCATAATAAAGCGGAAGGATCGTCCATGTATCTCTGACCCATTGTTCCGCCTCATACAAATATCCGGCTCGCTCTGTAGCATCCGTGGAAGATTTGATTTTTTTAATGAGTTCATCATAATCCGACCAGGACTGATTGCCGCTTGGTCCATATACAGGCTGAAGGCCAATGTCAACGGATTCTGCCACAGGTTCCACAGCGTCGGAACCCGAAGGTACCGGCTTCTCGGAATCACCACCGCCGCAAGCGACAAGTGTTCCAATTACTGCAAGGCCAAGAATCAATGCTAATATTTTTTTCATACTTCACCCTTCTGCCAGCGTGCGATCTCTTCATCGGTGCCGTGGACATAATGCTGTCCCCCGATCAGATGCAGAGATCCTTTATCATAGTCGATCCCGCTTGTGGCATAGTCATATTCCACAGCGACCCTGCCCTTTTCTGCTCTCGGGTTCGGGCTCGGAATAGCCGAAAGAAGACTCCGTGTATACGGATGCAGCGGGTTTGCAAAGATCTCATCCGTGGTGCCGGTCTCCAGCATGCGTCCCAGATGGAGCACGCCGATCCGGTCGGAAATATATTTGACCATCGAAAGGTCGTGCGCGATGAAAAGGTATGCGGAACCGGTCTCCTCCTGAATATCTTTCATCAGGTTGACGACCTGTGCCTGGATGGAAACATCCAGCGCGGAGATACATTCATCCGCAATGATCAGATCCGGATTCATGATCAGGGCACGCGCGATGCCGACACGCTGTCTCTGTCCACCTGAGAACTGGTATGGATAGCGGTCATAATGCTCTTTTGCCAGACCGACCTTCGCGAGAATGCTGTCGATATGTTCCTTACGCTCTTCCTTACTTGCATAACTGTGGTGAATGTCCAGACCTTCCCCGATGATGTCGCCGATCTTCTTTCTCGGATTCAGCGAAGCCATCGGATCCTGGAAGATCATCTGCATCTTAGTCCGCAGTTCATTCTTTGCCTCATTGGTCATTTTCCCGGAAATATCATATCCGTTGAAGGTGATCTTTCCGGCCGTCGGATTATACAGGCGGATGATCCCGCGGCCGATCGTCGTTTTGCCGGAACCGGATTCGCCAACCAGACCATATGTTTCACCAGGGTATATCTCGAAACTCACATCATCCACGGCTTTGACCGTAAATTTTGCGCTCATCTTGAAATACTGCTTCATATTTTCAACTTTTAAAATCGGCTCTGCATCATAATTCGCTGCCATCTGCATTCGCCTCCTTTAACATACGGTCAATTCGTTTTCTCAATTCTTCCGGCATCTCCACCTTCGGAGCCCGCGGATCCAGTAGCCAGGTTGCTGCGTAATGCGTGTCGCTCACTTTGAACATTGGCGGCTCCGCAAGCTTGTCCACTTTCAGGGCATACTGGTTACGCGGTGCAAACGCGTCGCCTTTCACCTCATGCAACAGGTTTGGCGGAGAGCCAGGGATCGTATACAATCTCGCATCATCGGTCTCCAGATCCGGCATTGCGGAAAGAAGGCCCCAGGTATACGGATGTTTCGGATCATAGAAGATCTCTTCAATGTTGCCGACTTCCACGATCTTGCCTGCATACATAACATTCACAAAATCCGCAACCTTTGCAACAACGCCCAGGTCATGGGTGATATAGATAACAGAAATGCCACGTTCCTTCTGGAGTTTCTTGATCAGCTCCAGGATCTTAGCCTGGATGGTAACGTCCAACGCGGTGGTCGGCTCATCACAGATCAGAAGTTCCGGATTACAGGAAATGGCAATCGCGATGACGACTCTCTGGCGCATGCCGCCGGAAAGCTGGTGCGGATACTGCTTTATCCGCTTCTCCGGGTTAGTGATACCGACCTCATCCAGAAGACGGATGGCGCGTTCCCTTGCAGCCTCCTTGGTCATGTTCATATGCATCATCATTCCTTCCATCAGCTGCTTGCCAATGGTCATGGTCGGATCCAGGGACGTCATCGGGTCCTGGAAGACCATGGAAATATGTTTACCGTTGATATTTTTCCGGATCCATTTTGTATCCTGTTTCAGAATATCAACGGTTCGAAGTTCATTAAATTCATCGTAATAGGAATAGTTGATCTCTCCGCTGTTGATGGTTGCGTTTCCGGCAAGGATCCCCATGACCGTCTTCATGACGACGGATTTTCCGGAACCGGACTCGCCCACGATGGCAACGGTCTCTCCTCTTTCCAGATCAAAGTTGACCCCGCGGATGGCGTGAACCGGTCCTGCATTGGTACTGAAAGTGAGGTCAAGATTTTTAACTGTCAGAATTTTATCGCTCATGCACAGACCTCCTTCCTACATATCTTCGATACGCGGAGCCAGTGCTTCACGCACGCCATCACCGACAAAGTTGAAAGCCAGCATCAGAAGCGCTAGAACGATGATCGGCGGCAGGATCTGATACGGAAGCGTTGTGATATTGGTAAATCCATCCGAGATCAGAGAACCGATGGAACACTGCGGCAACACGATACCGACACCGACGAAGCTCAGGAAAGCCTCGGTGAAGATAGCAGTCGGGATCGAGAACATGATCTGTGTGATGATCGGGCCGATCGTATTCGGCAGGACATCCCGGAAAATGATCGTGAAGTTGTTCGCGCCGAGCGTCCGGCTCGCCATGATATATTCCTGCTCTTTGATCTTGAGCATTTCGGCACGGGCGATCTTACTCATGCCGATCCACTCGGTTAAGAGCAGAGCCACAATAACCAGCCAGATACCTTTCGGCATGAAGGTTGCCAGCACGCCAACAATGACCAGACGCGGCACACTGTTGGCGACTTCCACAAACCGCTGCATGCCGATGTCTGTGAAGCCACCGAAGAAACCGGATATCAAGCCGTAACTCATACCGATGATCATATCAATGATGATTGTGACAAATGCGATGATCAGGGAGACTCTTGCCCCATACCAGACGCGGGTCCAGAGATCACGTCCCATGGTGTCGGTACCAAAAAGGAATGTCGAATCGGCATATGCATCATCGTATTCCTCACCTGTAAAGAGTTTATGGAGCCAAGGGATACGCGGAGAAATACTCCGGGCAAGTACTTTCTTGCCATCCGAGCTTTCTACCTTGATGACTTCGGCATAGCCATGGCCGCTTGTATGCGGTCCGATCACAGCAAGGATGATGATCAGGATAATGATCACCAGGCCAATGACCGCACGCGCATTCTTAAAGAACCTTGTAAAGACGCCTTTCCAGAATCCCTGGGAAGCGTAGTTTTTATCTGTCTGGATGTCTTCGTTGACTTCCAGAACAAAATCCTCATCGACCGGGACATAGGTCTCGGCTGCCATATTCAGGGATGCTTTCATTTTTTTCTTTTTCATGTTCATCCCTCCTTATTTCCCGCAACACGGATCCGTGGATCCAGGAGTCCGTATGCGATATCCAGGACCAGCATGATCCCGATATATAAAGTGGAATACAGAATACCGAGCGCCAGCACGTAGTTATAATCCACGCCCTCACCGGTGATAGAATCGACCATCAGTTTACCAATACCGTTGATACCGTAGATTTTCTCCACGACCAGAGCGCCGGTCAGAAGGTCGACAATCAAAGGTGCAATGACTGTAACGATCGGGATCAATGCATTCCGCAGAATATGCTTTGTTACCAGTTTTGCGCCATACATACCTTTCGAAGAAGCCAACAGGACATAGTCGCTGTCCATGACTTCCACCATTTCATTTCGCGTGAACCTGGCCACTGTACTCATAGAGAACAGTGACAGCGACAGCGCAGGCATGATGGCAGAATGCAGGAATCTTGCCGAATCAAAATAGAACGGGAAGATCGAAATTTTATAGGAAAAGAAGTACTGCAGGAATATCATAAACACGTAGGAAGGCACGCACACACCCACGATGGATAACACCGTACAGAATACATCCCAGAATTTTCCCCTGTTAAGAGCAGCAGCGATGCCGAGGACCAGTCCAACAAACACGCCGAACAGGATGGAGATACCACCGATGCGGAAAGAGTTGGACATAGCGACCGGCAAAACGGAAGAGATCGGTGCGCCGTTGTACAGTGCGGAACCGTTTCCGAAACTGCCCGATACGATCAGGTTTTTCAGGTAATTCCAGAATTGGACCAGCATTGGATTATCCAGGCCCATTTCTGCCCTCTTTTTGGCGATGGCTGCAGCACTCATACGTTCAGCCGGAAACGGATTGCCCGGCATGATACGGACGAGCAAAAACAGCAGAAACGTTATGATCAGTAACGTTATCAGCGCCATTATCACTCTCTTGATTATATACTTAGCCATTTTTCTGTGTAATCGATAAACGCAAGGACATCAGAGCAGTCAC
>JAFZKG010000085.1 GCA_017553695.1 Lachnospiraceae bacterium | reverse complement strand
ATAGTGCGACGGAGTATGAAATTCAGGCTGCCGGTAAAGCTGAATTTCTTTTTGAAGACCTTAACAGAAACTTTGATCGTAAAACCATTTTTACTTTTTCCGGTCCTGGAGTTATACAGTGTCAGTATAATACAGAAGATTCCATCGAAAAGTTTGCCAGAAGCTGTTTCAATTATGCTTTAGATACGAAACAGGATCTGTGGTTCTCGACAAAAGATACAATTTCAAAAATATATGACCAGATGTTCAAGGAAACATTCGAAGTCATTTATAACAATGAATACAAAGAGCAGTTTGAAGAAGCTGGTATCAAGTATTTCTATACTTTGATCGATGATGCTGTAGCACGTGTAATGCGCAGCGAAGGAGGATTCATCTGGGCACTGAAAAATTATGATGGAGATGTAATGAGTGATATGGTTGCTTCAGCTTTTGGAGCTCTGGCGATGATGACCTCTGTTCTGGTTTCCCCGGATGGTTGCTTTGAATATGAAGCAGCGCATGGTACCGTACAACGTCATTTTTACAAATATCAGAATGGTGAAGAGACTTCTACAAATTCGGTCGCAACGATTTTTGCATGGGCCGGTGCCTTGAAAAAAAGAGGACAACTGGATCAAAATCAAGGTTTGATTGATTTTGGCGACAGACTGATGGATGCCACCAAAAAGACGATAGAATCAGGAAAAATGACAAAAGACCTTGCAAACATAACGACATTAACTGATGTGACAGTTCTGAATACGGAAGAGTTTATCTTAGCAATTAAAGAGAATATGGGCACAGCTGTTGAGCCGGGGTTTAAAGGAAATAACAGACAGACCATTAAGAATTATCTGATGAAAGCGCAGGAAAAACTGATTCAGGATCCGGTACCGTTTTCCTACTACAATGATTTCTTTGACACAAAATATATCAGCGAAAAAATCACGATTGTGGAGCAGGCAGAGAGGTTTTTGACAGATGATATGATTGATGATTTTGCCAGCAGTTTGGACATCCAGGTACCGTATGAGGGTACAACAAAACAGCGATATGATCAGCTATTGGCCCAGATGTATTCAAAAAGCAAATTTACAGATGTCATTTTCAACTGACTTTTTTTCCCGTCCATAAAAATGATTGAAAAGCCTTTCTATCCCGAAAGGCTTTTCTTTTTTTTGCACCTTTTAAAATACAAACTTCTATGATACGGCTGTTGAAAAAATATGTGAAATCGTGGTATTATCACTAGAAATTTATTTTTATAAAAGATATGAAATGTAAATTGCCTAAAAGTAAATATATTCATATTTTTATAGTTATGATGCTATGCTTTGCCTGCATTTTTTCTTTTTGTGCATGTAATCACTCAGGCACGGAAAAGAAAAAGATCCTGGTGTTTGCTGATCGTTCTTTGGAAACATACCTGCCACTGGTTGGAGATAAATTCCTGGTAACAGATGGAAAGCAGTATGAGGTTCAGTATGTTTTTGATGATGCAGATGCGTTGCTTCAACGTATTGAAACCGGTGAATCAGGTGACATCCTGATCACGAATTCTGCAGATATTATTGATCAGTTGAATACAGGAGGGCAGATTTACAAAAATGAAACGATACCGTTGATCTGCTCCAGAATGGCAATAATCGTTTCGGATAAAAATGAAGAGGATATTTCTGTGGATCGATTCTTCATCCACTACGATACAGACGCAGAAGAAATGGAACCAGAAGGATATCGCCGTTATACAGATCTTTTGTGGGAACTTTACGGCGAAGAAGGATGGCAGGAAGAATGAGATGAATTGTATCCAGATCTTTGGATCAAAGACGGCCTTTCTGCAATCACAGTCTGTAGTCAACAGACAGAAGAGGGCAGAATTGCAAAGATGCTCCTGAATCAATATGATCATACATTTGATCTCCTTGATCGGGTTCGGGTAATCAAGGAATGCGGTAATTCAGAAGAGGTTATAAATGCAGTACAGATTCATCATGCGCAGGCAGGATTCTGTTATGTGACAGATCTGGAAGAAATGCGTGCATTACGGATCGCAGGAATACTTGATCAAACCGATGACAGTGCATCTGTGTACAAGGTTTGCCGGCTCGCGGAATCGGGACATAAAGAAGAGTCCAAACTTTTCCTTGAATTTCTGCAGGGCGATCACGCGAAGAGATTTTTTGAAGATTTCGGATTTAAATGGATGAGGTGAAAAATGTTGAAGGCAGCTGTTTTGACTATCAGTGATAAAGGAAGTCAGGGATTACGGGAAGATAAATCCGGACCGGCAGTAAGCGCATTCCTTCAAGAAAACGGATATGATGTTGTTTATACAACGATTATTCCTGATGAAAAAGAAGAAATCAGCGCAAAGTTCACAGAACTGATCAGGCAGAACATACCACTGATCGTATCCACTGGTGGAACCGGTTTTTCAAAAAGAGATGTTACCCCGGAAGCATTGGAAGCAGTATGCCAGAGGATGATTCCGGGTTTTGGGGAAGCAATGAGAATTGCCAGCAGCCAGATCACAGATCGTGCGTGGTTATCAAGGGCATGTGCAGGAATCTGTGATAACAGTGTGCTGATCGCTTTGCCGGGAAGTCCAAAAGCAGCAGTGGAGAATCTGACTGCAGTCGTGAGTCCACTGAAACATGGATTAGAGATCCTGCTGGGAATCGATAGCGAATGTGCTGTTCCGGAGCATCATGAGCATCACTAATATTGTTGAATAGCAAACAGGACAAACGAATTCAATATCAATTTGTTTAAAAAGGATAAACACAATGGAAGTTTTTTACAAAAGCACACGTGGAGACGGAACACTAGTCACAAGTTCGCAGGCAATTCTGAAAGGACTGGCTGACGATGGCGGATTATTTGTTCCGGACCATATTCCGCAATTAGAAATACCTTTGGAGCACTTCGCTGATATGGATTACAGGCAGACCGCATATGAAGTGATGCGGTTGATGCTGACTGATTATACGGACGATGAACTGCATGCATGCATTGATCATGCCTATGACGCTAAATTTGATTGTGAAGAGATTGCACCAGTAAAAAAAGTGGGCGGTGTCCACTTTATGGAACTGTTTCATGGTTCCACGATTGCCTTCAAAGATATGGCGTTATCCATTTTACCGCATCTTCTGACCACGGCAGCCAGAAAGAACGAGATTACGGATGACATCGTAATCCTTACCGCAACATCCGGGGATACCGGGAAAGCAGCGCTGGCAGGTTTTGCAGACGTGCCGCATACCCGGATCATTGTATTTTATCCAAAAGGCGGCGTAAGCAAGATCCAGGAACTTCAGATGGTGACCCAAAAAGGAGAGAATACCTTTGTCGTTGGAGTGAAAGGTAACTTTGATGATGCACAGACTGGTGTCAAAATGATGTTTAATGACAGCAATCTGAAGCAAGCGCTTAACGATAATGGTCTGCGCTTTTCTTCCGCCAATTCCATCAACATTGGAAGACTCGTTCCGCAGATTGCATATTATGTATGGGCGTATTCCCGTCTGGTCAAAGATCGGACGATCAAAGCAGGAGATCCGATCAACTTTGTTGTGCCAACAGGTAACTTTGGAAACATTCTTGCCGGATACTACGCAAAACGAATGGGTATTCCGGTCAACAAAATGATCTGCGCCTCGAATGATAATAAAGTCCTGTATGATTTCTTCCGGACGGGCACCTATGACCGAAACAGAGACTTCATTCTGACCAGTTCTCCATCCATGGACATCCTGATCTCAAGCAACCTTGAGCGATTGATTTATCTGATCACGGGAGAAAAGGAAGTAGATTGTAAGGCATTCATGAAGGAACTTTCTGAGAAAGGTTCCTATACGATCACGGAAAGCGAGAAAGAGCTCCTGGCGGACTTTTATGGTGAGTATGCGTCTGAAGAGGAGAATGCGCAAGGCATAAAAGAAACCTTTGAACAATATGGCTATGTCACAGACACACATACCGGTGTGGCAAACTGTGTCTATCGGAAATATCTGAAAGAGACAGGTGATCAGACTCCGACTGTCATTGTGTCGACAGCCAGCCCATACAAATTCGCAAGAAGTGTTATGAGCGCAATCAAAGGAGAGCAGACAGCAGACGATTTCGTGCTGATCGGACAATTGGAAACTCTGTCCGGAACTCCGATCCCGAATGCGATCAAGGAGATCATGGACGCAAAGATATTACATGACACTGTCTGCGAGACAGGCGCGATGGAATCTGTCGTCAGAAAATATTTAGGGCTGGAAGGATAAGGACAGACAGAAATAATGACAAAAATCATCGATTGGATAGCTGTAACATTTGCATCCTGGAATCATGAGCTGGTGATCTTCATCATCTCGTTATTCCCGATCCTGGAATTACGTGGAGGTTTGATAGCAGCAGCTCTTTTGCAGGTCCCATACTGGAAAGCCCTGATCATCTGCATGATTGGCAATATCATTCCGATCCCGTTTATCCTGCTTCTGATCGAAAAAATATTCAAATGGATGAAAAAGTTCAAGACGACCGGCCGCTTTGTCAACTGGCTTGAACAGAAGACACTGAAAAAAAGAGACCGGATCGATAAATGGGGGTTTTGGGGACTTGTCCTCTTCGTCGGAATACCGCTCCCGGGCACCGGCGGATGGACAGGCGCACTTCTGGCATCGTTATTGCGCATGCCAATTAAGAAATCTGCACCGGCAATCGGAATCGGCATCATTCTTGCGGCAGCCATCATGAGTTTTGTGACGTACGGCATACCGTGGATCGTATCACTGTTCTAGGAAGGAAGCAAAGATGGTATTTTCGTCGTTCACCTTCATAGCGTTTTTCCTGCCAATCACGATCATCCTTTATTTTATCAGCAGGAATAAGACCTGGCGGAACTGCGTTCTGCTGGTCATGTCTCTGATCTTTTACGCATGGGGAGAACCGCGCTTCGTACTCATGATGATCCTGTCGATCCTTGTGAACTACGCCGCCGGCCTTCTAATGCATCGAGCAGAGCAGAAAAACAAAAAAGGTCAGAAACTACTATTCATGATCCTCGGAGTCGGACTCAGTCTCGGTTTCCTGTTTTGGTTCAAATACTTTTCCTTCCTTGCCAATACTTTTGTCAGTATCTTTGGGATCAAGGGAGCATCGATTCCGGCACAGATCCTGCCAATCGGTATTTCTTTTTACACATTCCAGATTATCACATATACAGTAGATGTATATAAAAACCGCGTGCCGGTACAAAAGAATCTTCTGAAACTGGCACTCTATATCAGCTTCTTCCCGCAGCTGATCGCCGGCCCGATCGTTAACTATACCTATATCGAGCCATATCTGGATGAACGCGAGATCGACATTGAAGCATTCTTTGGCGGATTGTTCCGTTTTATCATCGGCCTGGCAAAGAAAGTACTGATCGCGAATCTTTGTGGCGAGATCCTTTCCACGCTGACATTGACCGGAAACATCAGCACGCTGGCAGCATGGATAGGAGCGATCAGTTATACATTCCAGATTTATTTTGATTTCTCCGGCTATTCCGATATGGCGATTGGGATGGGGCATATGTTTGGATTCACCTTCCTGGAGAACTTCAAATATCCATATTCAGCCATCAGCATTACCGATTTCTGGCGCAGATGGCATATTTCCCTGAGCACCTTCTTCCGGGATTATGTCTATATCCCTATGGGCGGGAACCGTTGTTCGAAAGCCCGCCAGATACTGAACATCTTCGTCGTCTGGATGCTGACCGGATTCTGGCATGGCGCAGCCTGGAACTTCATCGTCTGGGGTCTGTATTATGGCGTGCTTCTGATCATTGAAAAGCTGTTCCTGGGGAAAATCCTGGAAAAACTGCCGAAGATCATCCGATGGCTCTATACGATTCTGATCGTGATCATCGGCTGGGTATTCTTTTATCATGAATCCCTGGCAGACGGCGCCCATCAGGTTGGCGCGATGTTTGGTATCGGCAGCGCATCCGGCACAGATGCCACCGCGATTTATTGTTTAAAGCAGTATTTTGTATTGCTGATCATAGCCGCCATCGCCTGTGTACCGTGGAAAGATGTATTCCGGAAAATCACGAAGAAGGAAGCAAACTATACCGGCAGCACCTTCTTTACGGTCGAAAAATTTATTGTTGCAACTGTTTTGCTGGTCCTCTGCATAGTTTTCCTGGCAGGCTCCAGTTTTAACCCATTCCTGTACTTCCGGTTTTAGGCAATGAAAAAGAAAAACAAAGCACTTTACATCATCTTATCCGGAATCTGGATCGCCATGCTGATCGCATTGGGCGTCTATTTTGCCGCATTTACAAATAAAGAATCCACCTTCGATGCAGATGAAAACCGTATGCTTGCAGCCGCGCCTGATTTCTCACCGAACAATATCTGGAACGGGGACATCAGCACGGAAACCGAAGACTTCCTGAGCGATCATTCCCTTGGCAGGAAGAATGCGATCAAATTCTGCAGCAATCTGAAAGGTATGGTCAGCGCTGCTTCTTATAAAGACACGCTAGCTGTTATGGATAAAAAAGATGCCGCCCTTTCTTCTGATGATCTCAGCGAGGTGGATCTGGATGAGATGGCAAAAAAACTGGAGGAAGAAACCGAGCCTACGCATACCAGACGTGAAAAACCACCTGCAAGCGCAGATGATTATGCAGATTCTCTATATGTGAAATTGAATGTCGACGATGACACAATCTACTATTACGAATACGGAAAGACAAATGTTCTGGCAATGATCAGCGTACTGAACAGGATCGCGTCCTTCCTCCCGGAAGATGGGGAACTCGTCTATACCATGGTGCCGCAGTCTTACGTTGGCAACACTTACAATGCCTATGATAAGAAACAGGGATTTATCTCTGAACCTGAGCCGATGATCGATGCGCTAGCAGCAAACAATGTGCAGGCTGTTTCCACTGCCGAGATCCTTGGCGCAGCCATGGAACGGGGAGAGTATGTCTACTTCCGAAGCGACATGCACTGGTCCGTACCAGGTACCTATCTGGTTTATAAAGAGATGGTGACCAGAGCCGGGCAGACACCTGCCGCATGGGAAGATTATAACATTCAGGTCGAAGAGCCATTCCTCGGCACTTTATACCGGGATTATCCGACTCAGTATATGCTGGACAATCCGGACCGGCTGGATCTGTTAACCCCGAAATTCGATCTGGAGTGGCGGCGCATCGATGGCGTGGATTCCTATCACGTGATCGATTTTCTGGATTTCAACGCGATGGCAAATGACCGCTATACCGTTTATTTGGGCGGTCCGGCAGGCCCATGGACATATGCAGTTTGCGATAACAACATTGAACGCAACTGCCTGGTCATATGCGATTCCTATGGTCTGGCCTTTGTGCCAATGGTGACCGAAAATTACGGGCAGGTGCACTATTACGATCCGCGTTATTATGATTATGATACTGTGGGCTACACAGTGAAAGAAATGATAGAAAAATATAAGATCTCCGACGTTTATGTGGTCATCGGAGATCTGCATTCATATGATAATGACTTTATGCTGTATCAGGCAAGCAGTCAACTTGGAGATGACTATTAATTGTTCCGGTAGTACTTCCGGAATAGTTTAAAGTACTTCGCGTTTTCATTATCCGTCCAATTATCCGGGATGGAATCATCCGCCATCAGCTTCTCAAAATCCCATTCGCCATTCACTTTCCAAGGAGTCAGAAACCCCGGATTCACTGCGCCAGTCGGACAATCCATTGTGCAGCACATGCACATCGTGCATTTTCCACCAAACTTCGGAAGTATTTTTACTTCACCATGTACATTCTTCTGTACCATAGAAATGTTGTGTGTTGGACAGCTTCGGACACATTTTCCACAGCCGGTACATTGATCCGCTTTCGCCTTGATCAAAGGGCCATTTACCCATGCTCCAAACCATTGAAGCCGGAGCAGATATGCCCAGATAACAGTGACCGGATTGAACGAAGGTTTTTCAATCAGATCCTCACCGGCCTTTTCTGCCAGCACCTCTGCCATATGCCTCGTATGAATATACATTTGCTTTGCCATGGCATCAGGATACCGGAACATAATATTGTACGGCATGAGCATATGCATGTCGCTGGCCGGCAGAAATCCTTTTTTTCGAAGGATGCGGCAGAGCGAATAGCTGGAAGCATTATTCGGACGGAATGGTTCACCAGATGTCTTGAAAATGTACGCCGGCATACCGGATTTGTCCGCATGAAGAGCAGGGACATGCTTCACAAAGTGTAGAAAGAACTGCGGAGAATTAAACGCGTGGATCGGGTATGCAAAAAAAGCAATATCATAATCATTCGGATCAGGCAGATCTTCCAGGTCTACCGTAATCCGATAGATATCCAGAGAAATGCCGTATTCCGGCAAAGATCTCTGCAACATTTTTCCGGCAGTCAGGGTATTCCCTGTGCCGGAAAAAATATAAGCGATTGCTTTTTTAGTGTTTTGTTCGTCCATCAACGCTTTCCGATTATCGATTATTTGCCAAATCCATTCGGATAGCACCGATGCATTGTTTCGGCAATGGCTTCCTCCAGACCATCTCTTCCATATCCCAAAAGCGCAGATGATTTCTGAATCTCTTCTTCCGGAATATAGATCTCTTCACTCATGATATCTGTCATCATTCTCCCGAGATCGAGCCCAGGCTGCTTTCCTTGTTTCGCCTCAGCTTTTTCTATGGAACGCGCACCCATTGCACAGATTCCAGGACCTGGCTGAACGATTGGTTTATGCATGCCAAGACCTTTTTCAAACTCCTGGATCATCCATTTGAAAGTCTTATTATCCGTTGCGACCGGATAACGACCGGCGTGCTCTCCGTGTTCGATTGCGCCAATCATCGCTTCCCCGACATGCTTAACAGCGATCATAGATGTACCGCCGCGAGGGAAGAAAATGAAAGGAGCATGTAAATAACGTTCAATATAAACATCTTTCCAGATTGGCATACGTTCCGGCATTGACCCGAAAATGTATGGAAGTTCAAGTACCATGACGTCCATACCCCCGTTCGCAGCACCGCCGCCGGATTCTTCAATCAGAGTTGCAGCCTGTTCCACACGGCTGCGGACATATGGATGATATTTTGCCAGTCCTTTTTCCGGTAAAAGACGGTCAAAATAAGCAAAGTATGAATTATTCACCGCACTGCGTTTTACGCCTGCCCTTCTGGCTGCACGGAACACCTTGGAAGCATCCGTTACCAGATGGCCATGGAAATAGTCATAAGATGGAGCAGGAGGAGTATAACGGTCATCCGGACCGACCGAATAGATGAATGCGTCATATCCTTCAAATATCGGTACCAGTTCATCTTCCGTCATTTCGAACACATCGCCGTGTCCGACTTTTACTTCCTCAGGCCACCAGCCCTCCAGGTTGACATCATCCAATGCAAAAGCGGCTACTTCATACCCCCGCTCCAAAGCAACCTTCGTTGCATAATAGCCGAGGAATCCGGTGCCGCCTACGATCATGATCTTCATATTATTCACCCGCCTTTTTTCAAAACTTAAAAACATTATAACACTTTTTTAAAACTGAAAAGGAACAAAAATAGTTTTTTTGAATAAAAATTTAAACAATTATTAAAAGATTTTTTCTTTACACGAAAGCCGTGCGGGTTGTAAAATATTTCAGTTAAATAATTGCGGAAGCAATTGGCAAAAAGGAGTAAAAATCAATGGGAAAATATTTTGGAACAGACGGATTCAGAGGCAAGGCAGGAGACGATCTGAGAAGTGAGCATGCATTCAAGATCGGCCGGTATCTGGGCTGGTATTACGGCCAGAAACATAAAAACGGCGAACGTGCCCGCATAGTAATCGGAAAGGACACACGAAGGTCCTCCTACACCTTTGAAAATGCGCTTGCAGCAGGTATTACTGCCAGCGGAGCAGATGCGTATCTGCTGCACGTCACGACCACCCCGAGTGTTAGTTTCATCACCTACGACGAAGGATTTGACTGCGGAATCATGGTATCTGCCAGCCACAATCCGTACTATGACAACGGAATCAAACTCCTGAACGGAGAAGGCGAAAAAATGGAAGATGAAGTTCAGGACGAGATCGAAAAATACATCGACAGTGCGGAAGACTACATTCCATATGCAAAAGAAGACGGTATCGGAAAAACCGAGGATTTCTACTTCGGCAGAAACCGCTACATCGGCTACTTATCCAGCCTGGCAATGAAATCCTTTGAGAACTGCAGAGTCGGCCTGGACTGCGCAAACGGTTCCGCATGGATGATCGCCCGCGCCGTTTTTGACGCCCTCGGAGCCAAAAGCCAGGTGATCAACAATCAGCCGAACGGAATCAACGTAAACGATCACTGCGGATCCACCCATATCGAAGGACTGCAGAAATTCGTCGTCGATAACATGCTTGATGTCGGCTTCGCATTCGACGGAGACGCAGACAGGTGTCTGGCAGTCGATGAAAGAGGCGAAGTAGTCAATGGAGATAAGATCATCTATATCTGCGCAAAATACTTCAAAGAACACAATCAGCTTCCAAATAATAAAGTCGTTGTGACAGTTATGTCCAACTTCGGCCTGTTCAAGGCACTGGACAATGTCGGGATCGGCTATGAAAAGACCAAGGTCGGTGACCGCTACGTCTACGAGAACATGAAAGAAAACGATTATGCGATCGGCGGCGAGCAGTCCGGTCACATCATTTTTCGTCAGCATGCGCATACCGGAGACGGGATTCTGACAGCCATCATGCTGATGAACGTCATGATCAAGACCCAGTTGCCACTGTCCATCCTGGCACAGAACTGCGAGATGTACCCGCAGGTCCTGAAGAATGTTGTCGTGGATGATAAAGAGGCAACCTTGGAGGATCCGGTCGTGAAAGAAGCCGTCGAGAAATGCGGTGAAGCATTGGGCGATACAGGCAGAGTCCTTTTGCGTGCGAGCGGAACGGAACCGGTCCTTCGTGTCATGTCCGAAGCCGGCACTGACAAGGAAGCAGAGGAAAAAGTAGACTTGATCATTGCCGCCATGGCACAGTCAGGACACCTGAAAGAAGTTAGAAAATAAGGAGAGCAGACGATGAATATTGAGATCAAAGATCTGTTTGATCTGGAACATACCCTTGCCGCAGAATATCTGCAGCAATTCACCTATCCGTGGGAAGCCCTTGCAGGCATTTCCGATTTCATTAAGGAATTAGGGAAGACCCTTCCGGAGGATGAATACGATCATCCGGCTGAAGACGTCTGGATCGCAAAAGACGTCAAATTCTATATCCGCGAGACCAACTACATCAATGGACCGGTCATCATCGGACATGGCACGGAAGTGCGCCCTGGTGCATTCTTCCGCGGATCCATTCTGATCGGCAATGACTGTGTGATCGGAAACTCCACCGAGATGAAAAACGTGATCATCTTTGATAATGTGCAGGTGCCGCATTACAATTATGTCGGCGATTCCATTCTGGGATATAAAGCTCACATGGGTGCGGGATCCATCACATCAAATGTGAAGAGTGACAAGCAAAACGTTGTGATCAATAATGAAGGTACAAAGATCGAGACCGGCCGCAAAAAAATAGGGGCAATGCTGGGAGATCGTGTGGAAGTCGGCTGCAATTCAGTTCTGAACCCGGGTACGATCATCGGACGTGATACCAATATCTATCCGACATCCTGCGTACGCGGCTGTATTACCCCAAATTCCATTTACAAAGAAAGATCCAGCGTAGTTTCCAAAATGACGCTATAATAGGAGGTACAACATGAAAGTTATCGTCGCACAGGATTATGAGAGCGCCAGCAAGGCAGCTGCAGACATCATCGAGAAGATCGTCCGGGAAGAGCCGGAGTGCACGCTTGGTCTGGCAACCGGATCTTCGCCAGTCGGCATGTATCAGGAACTGGCAAGAAGATGCAAAGAAGAAGGACTTGATTTTTCAAGGATCCATTCTGTCAATCTGGACGAATACGTCGGACTGGAAGGCACACATGACCAGAGTTACCGTTACTTCATGAACGATAATCTGTTCGACCATATCAATATTGATAAAGCCAACACCTATGTCGCAAAAGGCGTCGGGGATGTGGAAGCAAACCTGAAGGAATTCAACGAGATCCTGGATAAGACAGACATCCGCATTCAGGTGCTCGGCGTCGGTCCTGACGGTCACCTCGGATTTAATGAGCCGGGCGAGACCTTATATGACGGCGCACACGAAGAGATCCTGGATGATTCCACCATTGAAGCAAATAAACGTTTCTTCGCAAGCAAGGAAGAGGTCCCGACACACGCGGTCACCATGGGCATGGGCAACATCATGCGCGCACAGGCACTGCTCATGATCATTTCCGGAAGTAAAGAAGAAGCCGCAACGAAACTCCTCATCGAAGATAAGATCGATCCGAAATGTCCGGCAACATTCATGAGGATGCACCGTGACGCAACCGTGATCTTAACGCAGGAGCTTGCAGATAAAATAGGATATAAAGCATGAACAACAGTAACTTTTTTGCGATCCTGTCCAGAATGAAATATGTGAACCGGTGGGGGCTCATGAGGAATGCGAGAAATGAATCCCTCTCTGATCATACATTGGATGTGGTTTTTATTGCGCACGCGCTGGTTGTGATCGCAAATACATATTATTATGCTGCTTTGGATGAAGGAAGGGTCGCCTTATTGGCGGCCTTTCATGACGCTCCGGAAATCATTACAGGCGATCTTCCGACACCGGTCAAATACTTTGACCCGGAGATCAAACGGTCTTACGACCGGGTGGAGCAGTCCGCCAAGGCCCGTATGATCAGCCAGCTTCCGGAAGAGATGCAGATGACATATGACGGGATCATGAACGGAGAAGAATCCGAGGATGACATCCTGATGAAATATGTCAAAGCGGCAGATAAACTGTCTGCCTTGATCAAATGCATTGAGGAAGAACAGAGCGGCAACAAAGACTTCGCAAAAGCAAAAGAAGCAACGTTGAAGACAATACAGGATCTGCAGATGCCGGAGGTTGATTTTTTCCTGGACTATTTCCTTCCGGGTTATTATCTGACCCTCGACGAGCAGACCGAGAATGGGGATAGGATATAAACAGGAGGTAAATCATGGCTACAAAGCAGATGTATGCAAGAAGTGAAATCGGTCCGGGCAAGCAGGGATTCTCCAAGACCCGTTCCATCATCGAAGCTGCTTTTTATGGAAATAATGTAGTAGAAGTAGAAAACCTGACACAGGCCTATGAGATGGCCAAAAATTCACCAGGCACTGTGGTCACGGATATGCCGGTCTACAAAGGCGAGACCTTTGGCCTGCCAGAAGACGCCAAAGTACTTCTCTTCAATGATGGTTCCGTAACAGGCAGATGCGCTGCCGCAAGAAGGATCATCGGGGAACCTGGCGTTGATACGACCGACCTGGATAAAAAGTTGATGGATGCCGTTTACGATACGCGCTATTCCACCATGTATCATGCAACCGCCTATATCGGCCTGGATCCGGAATTCATGGTAAAAGCACATCTGCTTATCCCGGAAGGTGAAGAGAACATTCTTTATAACTGGCTCATCAATTTCCAATATCTATCCGATGAATACAAAGCTATGTATGCAAATTCCCGCGTAATTGAGGGAGAATCCGATATCTACATCTTCTCAGACCCACAGTGGGAGCATGCAGAGCATCCGCTCGGACTGACCTATTTTGACACAGACCACAACTGTGCAGCCCTGCTCGGAATGCGGTATTTCGGCGAACACAAGAAGGGCACCCTGACGATCGCATGGGCAATTGCGAACCGCAACGGATACGCATCCTGCCATGGCGGTCAGAAAAAATACACACTCGCAGACGGCCACACCTATGTGGCATCCGTCTTCGGCCTTTCCGGCTCCGGAAAATCCACTCTGACGCACGCAAAGCATGGCGGAAAATATGACGTGACCGTTTTGCACGATGATGCCTTTGTCATTAACTCCGATACCTGTTCTTCCATCGCATTGGAGCCAACCTATTTTGATAAGACGGCAGATTATCCGGTTGACAGCGAAGACAATAAATATCTCATCACGGCGCAGAACTGTTCTGCAACATTGGATGAGGACGGCAAAGTCGTACTGGTGACAGAAGATGTCCGAAATGGAAATGGCCGTGCGATCAAATCCCGTCTCTGGTCTCCGAACCGTGTGGATAAGATTGACGAGCCGGTCAATGCAATCTTCTGGATCATGAAAGATCCGACGATCCCTCCGGTTGTGAAATTAAAAGGAGCATCGCTCGCAGCTGTCATGGGAGCAACACTGGCCACCAAAAGAAGTTCTGCAGAACGTCTTGCACCGGGTGTAGATCCGGATGCGCTTGTCGTAGAGCCATATGCGAACCCATTCCGTACCTATCCGCTGGCAAATGATTATGTGAAATTCAAAAAACTGGTCGAGGAGAAAGACGTGGATTGCTACATCCTTAACACCGGTGAATTCTTCGGGAAAGACGTCAAGAAAGAGGTGACGCTGGGTATTCTCGAGACGATCGTAGAGCAGAAAGCCGATTTCAAACAGTGGGGACCGTTCGAAGACATTGAGATCCTGGAGTGGGAAGGCTATGTTCCTGATCTTACCGATGAAACATATGTCAAAGCGCTGAAAGCCAGAATGAACGACCGTCTGGAGTTCGTGAAATCCAGAAACACGTTTAAGGACGGATACGATAAGCTTCCGGAAGACGCCTTTGCGGCAATTCAGAAAGTCATCGACTGTCTGGCATAAAGCAATAAACTAAAATACAGAAAAATCCCCTGCATGGCATTACCTGCAGGGGATTTTTATTAATAAGAATTGAATATAGAACCATTTTTTGTTATGATAAAGATGCCCAAAATCGTGTCGTTCTGATATTTTGAACCTACAACGATTAAAAGGGATTCCAATATTTTTTGGCAGATGACCAGCCTCCATCGAGTGGACTTCAGAAGTCAAAGTGCGGAGAACCCACCTGGCTGATGCTAGGAATCAAAATTCAGAACAGCGCTTTTGGGAACATAAAAACAAAGGACTGACAACGATCAGTCCTTTTTACTGTCTATGGCGGTATTCCTTGGTTTCACCCAGAAGCCGTTTCAGTTCTTCTTTCTCTTCTTTTCTGAGTTTTTTGGTCTCGTACTTTTCATGCTTCCGTTCAACAGAGGACTCGTATTTCATGGCCTTTCTCCGTTTTCTTTTTGCAGCTTCCGTCTGCAGCCAGGATTTGAAATAGAAGTTGATCTCCGCACAGATGAATATGATATACATGCCAAAATATAGATACAGCATCAGCAGGATGAAAGTTGTCAGAGAACCGTAAGTATAGGAAAAACTTGGAGAGTATTTCACATATACCGAGAGCAGTTCTGAAAGACCAACGAAGGCACCGGCAGCAAGAATTGCGCCAGGGAACATCTGGAAGTATTTATTCTTGGATGCAGGAAAACGCGAGTAGATCAGCATGAATAAAAACGTCAGAATAACAAGTGCAATGATCACCCGTCGCCGCAGGATGAACAGGACTACGCTGAGGAACCGGCTGATCGTGACAAGATACCCGGACAGAGTATTATACAGCAGCGAACCAAAGACCAATAGGATCAAAATGATGACAAATGCGACAATGAATACGACGGTATAAAGGCAGGATAAAAGACGAAGACGTACCCAGTTACGTTTATCATTGATATTAAAACAGACATTGATCCCCCGGATAATGGACATGACACCCTTGGATGCGGACCAGATAACACCGAGCGCGGATACAAGGATCAGCGTGGTGCCGGACGTACTGCTAAAGATTTCTTCCGTGATCTGGCGGATCAGGGGAAAGATCGCATCCGGGAGCAGAAACTCAAAACGGGCAAGAACAAACTCCTCTGTAAGAGGTGTATATTTGATCAGTGTTGCTGTCAGGATCAAAAACGGGAAAATTGATAAAATAATAAAGAAAGCCGACGACGCCGAATAATTATATACCCGATCTTTGCCGATCTTCTTGAAAAAACTCTTTACGAACAAATAAACGTTTGTAAACATGGCTGAAATTATAGTAAATTTTCGTGGCAAAATCAACTTAATTGTCTTATAAATTACTATGTATGTTTATGCGATACTTTAGATATAGAAGGGAAAAGATATGAAAGAAAAACTCGCGAAGATCAGACAAGAGGCCATTGAAAAAATAAAAAATGTCTCCTCAATGGAAAGTCTGAATGAACTCAAGGTCGCGTACCTGGGAAAGAAAGGGCAGATGACGGAAGTCCTGAAGGGCATGAAAGATGTGGATGCTTCCGAACGTCCTTTGATCGGACAGATGGTAAACGATACCCGGAACGAGATCGAAAACTGCTTTGAAGAAATGCGCTCCTCGCTGGAATCCGCAATTTTGGAAGCGCGCTTAAAGACCGAAGTCATCGACGTTACACTGCCAGGAAAAGCAAAAGATCTGGGACATGAGCATCCGTGCAGCCTCATTCTTAGTGAAGTGGAAGACATCTTCATCGGTATGGGCTATGAAGTGGTTTCCGGTCCGGAAGTGGAGTATGACTACTACAACTTTGAAGCGTTGAATATTCCTGCCAATCATCCGGCAAAGGATGAGCAGGACACCTTCTATATCAACAACGATATCTTACTCAGGACCCAGACGTCCTCTGTCCAGATACATCAGATGGAAAAAGGCGTGTTGCCGATCCGTATGATCGCACCGGGTAGAGTGTTCCGTGCGGATGAAGTGGATGCAACGCATTCCCCATGCTTCCATCAGATCGAAGGTCTGGTCGTGGACAAAGGCATCACATTTGCCGATCTGAAGGGAACACTGGATGAATTTGCAAAACGGTTCTTCGGCCCGGATACCCGGACCAAGTTCCGCCCGCATCACTTCCCATTTACCGAACCAAGTGCGGAAGTAGATGTGTCCTGCTTCAAATGCGGCGGCAAGGGATGCCGGTTCTGCAAGGGCGAAGGATGGATCGAGATCCTGGGTTGCGGCATGGTGCATCCGCACGTGCTCGAAATGGTCGGGATCGATCCGAATGAGTATTCCGGATTTGCGTTTGGCATGGGCCTGGAGCGGCTGACACTCTTAAAGTGTGAGATCGACGACATGCGCCTTTTATATGAAAACGACAGCCGGTTCCTGAAACAGTTCTGAGAAAGGAGAGAGAAACAATGAATGCATCATTATCATGGATCAAAGCATATGTACCGGACCTTACAGCCGGTTATCAGGAGTTTCGGGATGCCATGACGCTCTCCGGAACAAAAGTAGAGGGATTCACGCAATTCGATAAAGATCTGGACAAGATTGTGATCGGGCAGATCGATAAAATAGAAAAACATCCGGACGCAGACAAACTGCTTATCTGCCAGGTCAATCTGGGCGACGAAAACGTACAGATCGTGACTGGCGCGTCAAACGTGTTCGAAGGCGCCAAAATTCCGGTCGTTAAGGATGGAGGCAAAGTTGCCGGCGGACATGACGGCAAGATGACCGAAGGCGGCATCACGATCAAAGCCGGTAAACTGCGGGGCATCGATTCCTATGGCATGATGTGCTCCATTGAAGAGCTGGGATCAACCAGAGAAATGTATCCGGACGCAGCAGAAAACGGCATTTATATTTTGCCGGATGACGCGGAAATTGGAGCAGATGCGATCGAATACCTTGGGCTTCATGACGCCAATTACGAATTTGAGATCACATCCAACCGCGTGGACTGCTACAGCGTACTGGGCATTGCCCGTGAAGCAGCAGCGACCTTCCGTCTGCCATTCCACGGCATTGAACCAAAGATTGAAAAAACAATCGAAGACATTCACGACTATCTGGAAGTGGAAGTGGAAGATCCGGATCTCTGCCCACGCTATACCTGTATGATGGTTAAGAACATACGTCTTGCACCGTCTCCGATGTGGCTGCAGAGACGCCTTGCAAGTAACGGCATCCGTCCGATCAACAACGTCGTTGATATTACAAACTACGTCATGGAAGAGTTTGGCCAGCCGATGCATGCATTCGATTATGACACGATCCATGGACATAAGATCATCGTAAAAAGAGCCAACGACGGCGATCTGTTCGTCACACTGGATGGACAGGAACGCAAACTGGATAAAGATATCTTAATGATCAATGATGCGGAGCGTCCGATCGGTATTGCCGGCATCATGGGCGGTGAAGACTCCAAGATCACAGATGATGTTCAGACACTGGTGTTTGAAAGTGCCTGCTTCGATGGAACGAACAATCGTCTGTCCGCAAAGCGCCTCGGCATGCGTACAGACGCATCCGGTAAATATGAAAAAGGGCTGGATCCGAACAACGCGCTTCCGGCATTGATCCGCGCCTGCCAGTTGATTGAAGAACTGGATGCCGGAGATGTTGTCGGAGGCACGATAGACATTTATCCGGATCCGGTAGAGGAAAAACAGATCCTCTTCGATCCGGAGCGTATCAATGCGTATCTTGGAACGGATATCGACGAAGAAACGCAGTTATCCTTCTTCCCGCCGCTGGAGATCAAATATGATCCGTCAACCAGGATGCTTACGATCCCGACCTTCCGACAGGACCTGCTCCGCGGAGCAGACATCGCAGAAGAAGTTGCAAGATTCTACGGCTATGACAACATCCCGTCCACGCTCCCGGATTCCGAGGAAATGAGCGGAAGACTTACACGCGGATTTGTCGTACAGAATAAGATCCGTGAGACCATGCGAGCATATGGATATTCCGAGGCTATGACATTCTCGTTCGAAAGTCCAAAAGTCTTTGACAAACTCCATCTGGTAGCTGATGATCCGCACCGGAACGCCATCACGATCTCCAATCCGCTTGGAGAAGACTACAGTATCATGCGGACATCCCTGATAAACGGTATGCTGACCAGTCTTGCGATCAACTACAACCGCAGGAACAAAACAGCTGCTTTATATGAGCTTTCCAATATCTACCTTCCGAAGGCCCTTCCGCTGACAGAACTTCCGGATGAACGGATGACACTTTGCTTTGGCTTCTACGGAGACGGCGATTTCTTCGATCTGAAAGGCACGATGGAAGAAGTCCTGACTCGCCTTGGTCTGAAGATGTCAAGAGATTATGTTGCGGACGGAAGCATTGCGTTCCTGCATCCGGGACGTCAGGCAAAAGTCATGATCAAGGGAGGCAGAGAGCAGATAGGCTATCTGGGCGAAGTCCATCCGCAGGTATCCAAGACATATGGAATCAACGGCAAGGCTTATGTGGCTCAGGTCGACGCACAGGCACTTTATGAATACGCAAACTTCGATAAGAAATACAAAGAAATTCCGAAATATCCGGCCGTCACACGAGACCTTTCCATGGTCATGGACAAGAGCATTCCGGCAGGTGAAATCGAGAATGTCATTGCAAAATGCGGAGGCAAACTGATCGAGAGTTACAGCCTGTTTGATGTGTATGAGGGCGAGCGGATCGGTGAAAACAAGAAGAGCCTGGCATATAACCTGGTCTTCCGGGCAAAAGACCGTACATTGGAAGATAAAGACGTCAATCCGGTTATTGACAAGATCATCGAGAAATTGAAAGAAAAGAATATAGAGCTCAGATCCTGAAACAGGCTGTAGACTTTATAGAGGGGCTGTGCTAAAATTGGCGGTTGTGTATACATAAGATTAATTAATAAATAAAGAGAACCGTCAGAGAGAGGTAATGATGAATAAGAAAAAGGGAATATTGTTTTTTGTAATCTCCATAGTTGTGATCCTGCTTTGCTGCTTTATTTCCGCATTTGGCTTTGGAAATAAATCCATTGGCGCGGCTAAGAATATTACACTTGGGCTTGACCTGAGAGGCGGTGTCAGCATTACATACCAGGTGCAGGATAAAGAATTCACCCAGACAGATATGGATGATACCATCTATAAACTGCAGCTGCGTGTTGCAGAGTATAGTGCAGATGCGACGGTCTATCAGGAAGGAGCAGACCGTATTACTGTTGAGATACCGGGTGTTTATGATACACAGACTGTGATCGAAGAACTGGGAAGACCAGGTTCTCTGCAATTCATTACCTTTGAAGATAAAAATGAAGACGGCACGGTGAACTATGATAATCCGACCGTATGGGTGACAGGTGCCGATGTGGTAGATGCCCAGGCAGGCACTCAGTCTGATCAGACGACCGGCAGTTCCGACTTTGTGGTCCAGTTGCAGCTCGGTGATGAAGGGGCAGAAAAGTTTGCGGAAGCCACTGAGAAACATGTCGGCGATGTAATTTACATCTACTATGATGGCGAGATCGTATCCGCTCCAACCGTACAGAGCGTGATCACTGGCGGAAACTGCGTGATCGAACATATGGGATCCTACGAAGCAGCCGAAAAACTTGCATCGACCATTCGTATCGGTTCCCTGAACCTGGAATTACAGGAGATCTCTTCCAAGGTCGTCAGCGCGAAGCTGGGCGATAATGCGGTATCCACATCTTTGATTGCCGGTGCGATCGGCATCATTCTGATCATGATCTTCATGATCATTTTCTACCGTGTCCCTGGTCTTGCCGCAGCAATTTCCATGGTGTTTTATACCGCAGCAATCCTTTTGCTGCTGAATGCATTTGACCTGACACTGACCATCTCCGGTATTGCAGGTATTATCCTTTCCATCGGTATGGCTGTTGACGGAAACGTCATCATCAACGCCCGCATTAAAGAAGAACTTGAGGCGGGCAGAAGTGCCCATGAAGCGATCCGCTTCGGATTTAAGCGCTCTACATCCGCCATCCTGGATGGTAATATCACCACACTGATCGTTGCGATCGTGCTTCTCATCTTTGGTTCCGGCTCTGTGAAAGGTTTCGGCATGACACTGGCAATCGGTATCGTCATGAGTGTCATCACATCCCTTTTGGTTTCCAGACTGCTTGTCTACTGTCTGTATGCTATGGGACTTCAGGATGCAAAGTTCTATGCAAAAGTTGGCGGTGCAAAGAAGAAAGCCTTCGACTTTGTCGGCAAGAAGGCCATCTGGTTCATTATTGCTGGCGTCATCATCGTAGTCGGCATAGTTACGGTAATTGCAAACAGTGCGCGCGGAAAACGCGCATTCAACTTCAATATTGAATTCATCGGCGGTGTTTCCACACAGGTCGAATTTGATAAAGATTACCCGATCGATGAATTTAACAATACGATCAAAGCAGATATTGCGGATATCATCGGGAATTCCGATATTGAGGGTCAGAAAGTCACAGGCACCACGCAGTATGTGATCAAGACACAGGATATAGAGGCATCGCTCCGTCAGGAGATGCAGGATATGCTGGTTGAAAAATATGGCGCTGATTCGGAAAGTTTTGAGACAACCTATATCAGCTCATCCGTCAGTAAGGAGCTTCTTAGAGATGCCTATATTTCCCTGCTGATCGCGGCTGTCTGCATGCTGCTGTACATCTGGATCCGGTTCCGTAAATTTAAATTTGCAATCTCATCTGTGATCGCCCTGATTCACGATGTATTCATCGTTATGACATTCTTCGCGATATTCCGTCTTTCAGTCGGAAACTCCTTCATTGCCTGTATCCTGACCATTGTCGGTTATTCGATCAATGCAACGATTGTCATTTTCGACCGGATCAGGGAGAACATGAAGAATCAGGAGATTAATTACGATCTTAAACAAGTGGTCAACTCCAGCATCCAACAGACACTTTCCAGAAGTATCTTTACTTCGGCGACCACGTTTGTCATGGTGCTGTTCCTTTACATCCTGGGAGTGGAATCCATGCGTGCATTTGCAATGCCGCTGGCAGTCGGCATTGTTGCCGGAGCATTCTCGTCCATCTTTATCTCGGGCGCATTGTACTACATCATGACGAAGAAAAATGAGCGTTATGATGCACAGGCAGCTGCACGTGCGGCAAAGTATACCGGTATCAAAGAAGTGACAGCTGTTGCTGAGGGTGCGGCAGAAGAAGTCACAGAAAATGTGGAAGATTCAGAGACCGAGGTCAAAAAGATCACGGCAAATCCGAACAGGAAGAAAAAGAAAAAACGTAAACAGTAAGCGATGATCCTTGCAATCGTACTATTCTTATTAGGGCTCGCCTGTCTGATCTTCGGAGGCGACTGGTTTGTAGACGGCGCTTCAGGGCTTGCGTATCGTTTCAAGATTCCTGAAATCATTGTCGGTGCGACAGTGGTTTCGATCGGAACGACGCTCCCTGAGGTCATGGTTTCTGCAACCAGTGCGGCGCAGGGATTAGGCGATATGTCCTATGGAAATGCGATCGGTTCCGTGATCTGTAATACTGCACTGATCCTTGCGATCGCACTTGCGATCTGTCCGGCTCCGGTGGATAAAAAGTCTCTTTTTACGCCTACGCTGTTTTTCATGATCGCAGCCATCTTTTATATGGTGGTTGCATATGTCTTTGGCTATTTTGCCAGATGGACGGGGATCGTCCTGCTCCTGCTTTTTGTACTCTTTATGATCGTTACGGTGCGCCAGGGCTTCCAGAACCCGGATCAGACAATGACTTCGGACCGCAAGGAATGGCCGTTATGGCGGGAGATCCTGTTCCTGATCCTCGGCGCAGCCTTGATCGCAGTCGGTGCCAGACTATTGGTAAATAACGGCACAAAACTCGCGGAAATGATCGGCGTTCCGGATTCCGTGATCGCGCTGACTTTTGTGGCACTGGGGACATCGCTCCCGGAACTTGTTACAGCGATCGTTTCACTGGCGAAAGGGCACGGAGCCCTGTCTCTCGGGAATATTGTCGGAGCAAACTTATTTAATTTAGTCCTGGTCTGCGGTCTGTCCATTACGATCCGGCCTTTTTCCATACCGGTGGAAAAACTTTTCCTTGGACACAATGCATCATTTGTGATTGACCTTCCGCTTATGTTCCTGGGTATGGTCTTTGTGACCGTCCCGGCACTGATCCGGGGAAAACTGAACCGCATACAAGGTATTATCCTGCTGGTGGTTTACGCAGCTTACGTGACATTCCAGTTTGCCGGCTAGGATAGGAAATCATATGGGAAAATATTATCTTTACTGCAAAAAAGCAGATTTTGCGGAAATTGCAGCAAAATATCATATCTCTCCAATGACGGCACGGATCCTCAGGAACCGTGACATTTGTTCTGATGAGGAAATCCGGCAATACCTGAATGGAGATCTTACAGATTGTCATGATCCGTTTCAGTTAAAAGGTGTCAAAGAAGCCGTATCCATGATCAAGGACGCGATCAAGGACGGGAAAAAGATACGCGTGATCGGAGACTATGACGTCGATGGCATTTGTTCCAGTTACATTTTAAAACATACGATTGCCTATTTAGGCGGACTGGTCGACGTCCGTCTTCCTGACCGTATCCTGGAAGGATATGGGATGAACTGTCAGATGATCCGCGAAGCATCCGCTGACCGGATCGGGCTGATCATAACCTGCGATAATGGCGTATCAGCACATGACGCCGTCCATGAAGCAAAAACATCAGGAATCGATGTGATCGTTACCGACCACCATGAAGTGCCATATCCGCTTGTAGAGGCAGATATTGTGATCGATCCA
Source organism: Lachnospiraceae bacterium (assembly GCA_017553695.1). GTDB lineage: Bacteria > Bacillota > Clostridia > Lachnospirales > Lachnospiraceae > RGIG5612. The sequence continues at coordinate 15,362 of JAFZKG010000085.1, read as the reverse complement.
AAACAGGAAGACTGTCCATATCCGTTCAAAGAACTTTGTGGGGGCGGTGTGGCTTATAAAGTTGCAGAAGCCTTATTGTACGGCGATGAATCACTTCAAGCCCGTGCAATGCTGGATGATCTTCTTCAGTATGCCGGAATGGCAACGGTTGCAGACCTGGTCCCGCTGACCGGTGAAAACCGCATCCTGGCAAAGGAGGGGATCAAACGTCTGCGAAAAACAGAAAACAAGGGACTGCGTGCGATCCTGGAAGAGCGGTGCGCCAGCCCGGAAGATATCAATGAATACTATATTGGTTTTATTATCGGACCATGCCTGAATTCTGCCGGAAGACTGAGTAATGCAAAGATCGCCTATGATCTGTTGGAGGAAACCGACAGTGTAAGGGCACATGAAAAAGCAAAAGCGCTGTCAGACCTGAATGATGAGCGAAAAGAACTGACGGTCAGTCAGACAGATGAAGCAGAAAACATCATCTGTCAGTATATTGCAGAAGAAGGCGGTGTACCGAAGGTACTGGTCGTCTATCTTCCCTCCGCACACGAGAGTGTGGCAGGTATCATTGCCGGAAGGCTGAAGGATATTTATTCCAGACCGTCATTGGTCATCACGAATTCCGATGTTGGGCTGAAAGGTTCCGGACGTTCCGTGGAAGCTTATGATCTGATCGGAGAGCTGAAAAAGCACGCAGAACTGTTCCAGAAATATGGTGGTCATAAAAAAGCAGTCGGCTTTTCTTTAAAAGAGGGGGTGTTTCCGGATACTCTGAGCAAAAAGCTGAATGAGGATTGCTTTCTTTCGGATGAAGAACTGACAGAAAAAGTCTGGGTAGACATGGAACTCCCGTTCAAATACATTACGGAGTCGTTTGTCGAAGAACTGAAATTACTGGGACCATTCGGTCTTAAAAATGAACGGCCGCTGTTTGCACGCAGGAATGTGCGGATGAGAAGCATACTCCTTCTTGGAAAAAATCAAAACGTCCTGAAACTCCTTCTGGAAGATGAGGAAGGATATCAGATCGAAGCAGTTCAATTCGGTCCAAGAGAAAAGATCGCGCGTAAGTCAGATGAACTGAATCATATTATGGAAAAAGATACGCCGGTCACAGTTTTCTATTTTCCGGATCTGAATGAATTCCATGGCAGAAAATCACTGCAGGCAAAGATCGTAGATATTATTTGATCTCATTCATTGACAGCCTGTACCGTTACAGGTAAAATATATTTTCACGAAAAATGAGATCATTGCAGATATATGGACAGAAAAAGACAGGGAACACTAACGAAATATTGGGGAACCGCAAAGGCGCAGAAAGAAACCTCAGGTAGGTCGGATGCTAACACTGCAAAACTGCAGAACAGCATCGCTGCGCTTTTTTCGGAAGAAGAGGATCAAGCTGTCCATTCACGCCGACGTCCGACAGGGAAACGCAGGAAAGGAAGGACCGGAGGAGGCAGAATGGCCTGGCCATACATGCTTTCCGTTGTCATGATCGTTCTGATTGCGATCTCGGTTGTTTTTTTGTATATGATCCATATCTCCCGCGACAATTTCTTTATGTCGATACGGGATAAAGAAGCTCCGATCATCCGTGTGACCGATCTGGATATTTATAATGATGAAACAGTTACCGTTCATGATTTCGTTACGGAATGTGATGATGTATCCCGTGTGAAACTCAGTTTCCAGCAAGAGATCGATTATTCTATCAATGGTGATCAGATCGTAACGATCGTGGCAGTGGATGAAGTGGGCCATCGGACTGTGAAGTCCGCGAGACTCTCCCATGTATTTGATACGACTGCGCCAACCGTGGTTGGTGATCCGTTGATCCGTACCGTACGGGGAGAATCGATCACTTATAAAAAACATATTTCCGTAAACGATGACCATGATCCGTTCCCAACGATCGAGATCGATAACAGCGAAGTCAATCTGGATGAGGAAGGAACATATCCAGTCCATTATACGGTCACAGATTTCTGTGGAAACAGCCAGACATTTGATGCGCAGGTGGTCGTAACTGCCCCTGCAAGTGAGTCGGTTTCGGATGAGACCATCAACGAGCTGCTGGATGCGATCCTTGACCAGATCATTACGGATGATATGGATGATCTGCACAAAGTTTGGGCAGTCTATGAGTATGTCAGGGCAATCCCGTATTCCAAAACAGATTATTCCTTCGATTATAAATATGAGGGATATAAGATTCTCCGTGACCAGAAGGGTGACTGCTTTGGCAGTTATTCCGCATCCCGCCTGCTTTTGGACCGGCTGGGATTCCCGAACCTGTCTGTAGAAAGTGATAAAGCAACTGCGAACAAGCATTTCTGGAACATGGTCAGCCTTGACGGCGGAAAGACATATTATCATTTCGATGCCACCCATTGGCATGAGTGGGGAACTGTGAAGCCTGTCATGTGCATGATCAGTGACGAGACCCTGAAGAAGATATCTGATGAACATAAGGGCACACACACCTATGATCATACGCTTCTTCCGGCGACGCCTTACGAAAGCATGCCGGTTCCGTCAGACATTCCGACAATTTATGGAGATGCATATTAAAACACATCAGGAGACAAATATGCAGGAACTGATTGAAATATTGGAAGAACTTCATCCGGAAATTGATTTTGCCGAGTGCGAGGACCTTGTGGACGGCAAGATACTGGATTCCTTTGACATTGTTACGCTAGTGGCTGAGATTAACGAGCATTTTGATGTTGCGATCCCTGTCGGAGAACTGATCCCGGAGAATTTCAATAGCGTTGCAGCCCTTTGGGCATTGATCGAAAGGCTTGACGAAGAATAATCCGTTATGGCGTTTACATCCGTCAACTTTTTAATATTCACAGGCATCTTGATTGCCCTGTACTACATACTGCCCCATAAGATCCAATGGATCATTCTGCTTGTGGGCAGTTATGTTTTTTATTTCTTTGCCGGACCTCGCTATCTGGCATTTCTTTTGTTTACCACGATCACAACCTATCTGGGCATCCTTCTGATGTTTAGGAAGAATCATAGTGCCGCAGAATATCTGCAGCAGCATGCCGATTATTCCAAAGCAGAGAAAAAAGCCTATAAAGCGAAAGTAAAATCATCCAACCGCGCCATATTGATCGTTGTATTGGTTCTGAATTTTGCGCTTTTGTTCTTCTGCAAGGCGATGCTGGTGGAGCCGATCCGTTCATCCATGCAGGGAAATGGAACGCTCTCCTTCCTGACGCTTGGACTTCCAATGGGCTTGTCTTTCTATATGTTCCAGTCCATGGGATACCTGATTGATGTATATCGCCAAAAAGCCGAAGCGCTCACCAATCCGTTCAAACTTGCACTGTTCACATCCTTTTTTCCACAGTTAGTACAGGGGCCGATCAGTCAGTTTGAAGATCTGAAAGAAACGCTGTTTACAGAGCATTCCTTTGACCGCAGACAGGTCGCTTTCGGCCTGCAGAGGATGCTATGGGGTTTCTTTAAGAAAATGGTGATCGCAGACCGGATCGCTGTCGCAGTGCAGGAATTAAAAGGCAGCGAATACACGGGATTCGCATTTTTTATTCTGGTAGTATTCTTTGCCATCCAGATATATGCAGACTTTTCAGGCGGTATCGATATTGCTATCGGAGTGGCGGAAACATTGGGGATCCGTCTTCCGGAAAACTTCCTGCGGCCTTATTTTTCCAAAAATGTAGCTGAATTCTGGCGCAGATGGCACGTCACATTAATGGAGTGGATGAAACGGTACATTTTCTATCCGATCACCGTTTCAAAACCAATGCTCAATCTTTCCATGAAAGCAAAAAAGAAACTTGGCCGGTTCGGCATGCGTCTGCCGATCTATATCGGATCACTCCTGACATGGCTTGCGACCGGCATCTGGCATGGGTTCAATCTGCATTTTATCGTGTGGGGTCTTCTGAACTGCTTCGTTATCGTCATTTCCGAGGAACTAACGCCGCTGTATCAGAAGTTTCATGGCCGATTTGCCTTCAGCAACAAGCGCGGGTATGACGTCTGGCAGATCATCCGCCTGTTCATTCTGATCAATTTGATTCAGGTTACAGACCTGTTTGAAAATGTGGGTGAATACTTCCGTAAAGTGTTCAGCCTGACATATACCTTTAATTACCATGTGTTATGGGACGGGACTATGACAAAACTAGGCCTTAACACGGCTGATTATGTGATCCTTCTTGTGGGAGTAGTCCTGATGTTCCTTGTCAGTGTCCTGCAGCGTAAAGGAAGCGTACGGAAACAGATGCAGAAGATTCCGCGCATCCTTCGTTATGTGATCCTGATCGTATTGTTATTTGCGGTCATTCTTTTCGGTAGTTACGGCATCGGCTACAATGCCAGCGCGTTTATTTATAACCAGTTCTGATGAAAAAGAGAGTATTTCCAATCATTATCATAACGGTACTGATCACTGCAGCGTTGTTCTTCTTCCTGCAGGCGCTTCTGATACCGAAGCATATGTCGGAAACAAAAGAAGGCGCCATGATCCGGGAGTATTACAAGAACGCAGGCGGTAATGAAGTAGTCTTCATTGGCGACTGCGAAGTATATGAGAATTTCTCGCCTGTGACCATGTGGGAGGAATACGGCATCACCTCCGTGATCCGCGGCAGCGCACAGCAGATGATCTGGCAGAGTTACTATCTGCTGGAGGAAACCTTCAAGTACGAAACACCGGACGTTGTTGTGTTTAACGTTCTGGGCATGCTTTATGACACGCCAAAGAGCATTGGCGACTCGAGTAAACAGGAAGCTTATAACCGGATGACATTAGACGACATGCGATGGTCAAAGCTGAAGATCCAAAGCATCAACGCCTCTATGACAGATGAAGAGCGGGAGAAAGGCGGTATCTGGAATTATATCTTTCCGATCCTGCGTTATCATGACCGCTGGAATGACATCAGCAAAGAGGACTTTCAGTATCTTTTCCATCGGGACCAGGTGACCGATAATGGCTATCTGATGCAGGTCGGAGTGAATCCGGTGAAAGATGAGTATCCGCGGATCCCGCTCGTTAATTATGAGTTCGGTGATACCTGTTATGAATATCTGGATAAAATGCGTATCCTCTGTGAAGAACATGATTGTCAGTTCGTGCTGGTGAAAGCTCCATCCCTGTCTCCTGTCTGGTATGACGAATACGAAGAACAGGTGGAATCATACGCAGAAGAGCATAATCTTCTTTATTTCAATTTCCTTGAGCATCTTGATGAGATCGGCATCGACTGGAATACCGATACCTATGACCAGGGGTTGCATCTGAATGTATATGGGGCAGAAAAAATGGCTTCATACTTTGGACAAATTTTATCGGTAGAATGCGGCGTAGAGGATAAACGGCAAGATGTGGCACTTACCGCTCTCTGGGAATCCAAGACAGAGACCTATCAGCAAAGAAAAGCGAAGCTTGAAGCAGAAAAGCAGGAAGAGTAAAAGCATGTATAAAAGATAATACTTGTAATTACGGCGCCGGTAGAGTAAACTCTGCCAATGTGATGACTTCAAAAAAGCAACATGGAGGAACAGAAATGAAGAAGAGAATGATCTGTGTAATGGTATGTCTGATGGCAGCGATATGTCTGCTTTTTTGCGCCTGTGGCGGCGGAAAAGACTCGAAAGAAGGAAGCACACAGCCATCTGCAGAGACCAGCGGTCATACCTTTGTATATAAAGACACAAAGATGGTCATGAAAGCAGAAGCAGCCCCGGTCCTTGCAACGCTTGGTGACGCAAAAAGCTACACCGAAGCAGCCAGCTGCGCATTTGATGGCCTGGACAAAACCTATTACTATGGCAGTTTCTATCTCTACACCTATCCGGATGGTGATATCGACCGGATCAACATGGTCGTTCTCTGTGATGACACAGTTGCCACCGCAGAAGGCATCTCCATCGGCGATTCCAAAGATAAAGTGGAAAGCATCTATGGCGCAGATAGTTATAACGGAGTCAACGCCTATGTATTAAACTCCGGCGAGACTTCACTCACGATCATCATGGAAAACGATCAGGTATCTTCGATCCAGTACGCGGCTGTGTTTGATTGAGACCTTGTTGTAAAACAATGTAAAAAATGGGCACATCCATCGGATGTGCCCTGTTTTTTTTGAGATGATAATCGTAACACTATACTGTTTTCAGAAAATCGAGCAGTTCTGCGAAAACGGTCTCGTGTTCTGTATCATTAAAGATCTCATGCCGTTGTCCCGGATAGAGCTTATAAGTCACATTGGTATATCCGGCTTTCTTAAACATCTCCACAGATTGTTTGAACGTTTCATCATTCACACGGCACGGATCATCCGCACCGGAGATCAGGCGCACTGGAATATCCGGGTTTGCTTTATCCCATGGTGCATCATATGCATTGATCATGAGTTCCATCAATGTATAGAAGCCGTTTAAAGTGAATACATAGCCGCACTTCGGATCCGCTTCGTAAGCAGCCACATTATCCTTATCTACAGACAGCCATGCAAATGCGGAACCTTCCGATGCAAATGGTTTTGCGAAAGCCCCATTGCAGAGATTGTTGATGAAGGCACTGCGGTGATACCAGCCCTTGAATGCTGCGATGAACTTGATCAGCGACTTCGCGACCGTCTTCGCATTGTTATTACCCGGCATACCGGACAGGATCATCGCATCCAGTTCTTTATCATGTTTTTTGAAATAAGTGGTTGAGATCAGGGTACCCATGCTGTGCCCCAGCAGGATCATTTTCTGATCCGGGTATTCTTCTTTCAGATAATCAAAGAGTTCTTTGACATCATCCATCAGGCCATTCAGTGCATTTTCACCGAAGAACCCCAGTTCCTTCTCGCTCTTGATATTATCTCCGTGACCGCGCAGGTCGCTTGTCACAACAACATAACCATTGTCAGCCAGAAAATGTGCAAGCGGAGCATAGCGTTTCTGATGTTCCGCCATTCCATGTACGATCTGGATGCATCCTTTGATCTCTTTTCCCTCCTTAGGTTTATAAAGCGTTGCTCTTTCCGGTAAATCTCCCATCATAACTCCTTTCCGCAAAAGCAATCGAATCGTTTATTCTTCCTCTGTATCCTCATCAGCCTGTGCCACATAAACAGAACGCTTCCGTGCTGCAACATCGGCTGCCAGGTATTCGTCATAAGTCGTGATCTTATCGACCAGTTTCCCATCTACGATCTCCATGATCCGGTTTGCGGTCGTCTGCACAAACTGGTGGTCACGGCAAGAGAATAGGATGACACCAGGAAACTTGATCAGGCCGTTGTTTAATGCCGTAATAGATTCCATGTCCAGATGGTCGGTCGGCTCATTCAGGATCAGGACGTTCGAACCCGAGATCATCATCTTGGACAGCATGCAACGCACCCGCTCACCTCCGGAAAGTACACGCAGCTGCTTCACGCCATCTTCACCGGTGAACAACATACGGCCGAGGAATCCGCGCACATAAGTGGCGTCCTTGATCTCAGAAAAACCGGTCAGCCATTCCGCAATCGTCAGATCTGAATCAAATTCTTTGCTGTAATCACGAGGAAAATAGGCACGGCTTGTCGTGACACCCCATTTGAACGTGCCGGAATCCGGCTCCATTTCATCCATCAGTATCGAAAACAGAACATTTTTGGCTACTTCATTCGATCCGACAAACGCAACCTTGTCATCATGTCCCAAGGTAAAACTGATGTTATCCAGAATCTTCACACCATCGATCGTTTTACTGAGGTTTTCCACCTGCAGTACCTCGTTGCCGATCGTCCGGTCAGGACGGAAATCGATGAACGGGTATTTCCGGCTGCTCGGACGGATCTCTTCCAGTTCGATCTTTTCCAGAGCACGCTTCCGGGAAGTCGCCTGTTTTGCCTTAGAAGCATTCGCCGAGAATTTCTGGATGAATTCCTGCAGTTCCTTGATCTTTTCTTCCTTCTTTTTATTAGCCTCTTTCATCTGCTTGATGATCAGGGCAGATGACTCAACCCAGAAATCATAATTTCCGGCATAGAGCTGAATCTTCGCGTAGTCGATATCTGCGATCTGTGTGCAGACTTTATTCAAAAAATAACGGTCGTGGGACACCACGATCACGGTATTCTCAAAGTTGATCAAAAATTCCTCGAGCCATGCGATCGCATCCAGATCCAGATGGTTGGTCGGCTCATCCAGAAGTAAGATGTCAGGATTGCCAAAAAGCGCCCGCGCCAGAAGCACCTTGACCTTGACCGGGGACGGAAGATCCTTCATTAATTCATAATGCAGTTCGGTATCAACGCCAAGGCCATTCAAGAGGGTAGCGGCGTCGCTTTCCGCTTCCCATCCATCCATATCCGCAAACTCGATCTCAAGTTCACTTGCCTTGATCCCGTCTTCTTCCGAGAAGTCTTCTTTTGCATAGAGGGCTTCTTTTTCCTTCATGATCTCATACAAACGAGCATTGCCCTGGATGACCGTATCCAAAACAGGCTGATCGTCGTATTTTCCCTGATCCTGTTCCAAAAACGACAGACGCTGGCCGGGCGTGATGGAAACATCGCCCTTAGACGGCTCCAACTGTCCGGTCAGGATCTTCAGGAATGTGGATTTTCCAGCACCGTTCGCGCCGATCAGTCCATAGCACTGACCTTCCACAAATTTGATATTCACGTCTTCGAATAAGGCTTTTTTGCCGATACGGAGTGTAACATTGTTTGCGCTGATCATATTGAAAGATTCTCCTTAATAAATTCCAACGTTTTTACGGACCACTCATGCAGGGCACCGCTGTCCACGAGCTCCTGTGCGTTTTCCCCGAGGAACTCCATTTCAAATGAAGTCGGGATTTTGAATCCGGATTCGAAATATCCGTGCGGCATTCCTTCTGCCAGCATTTCTGAAACCGGAACGTCCGCTTCTCTGAGCATTTTAGCATAATTCATCGCTTCTGTTCGCAAATTATCGTTTTCCGAATAAACAATGATTGTATTCGGAAGTCCCGGAAGCATTTCCGAAGTCGCATATGTCGGGGAGACCAAAGGGTTCTTCTCATTTCCGTCATTGCAATGCAGCTCATTGAAAATCGTACACACAGGACCGGCAAGGGTACCAGATCCTTTCTCATCCGGAGGCGTTGCGCCATCCAGTTGCGGATAAAGCATAATGCAATTCAGAATATGTGGTGCTTCTTCCGAATCCAGAGTGATGTCATCAAATCCTTCGCCCGGAGATAAATGCAGACGGTCCAGATTATACTTCAGACAGACTGCTGCGGCAAGGTTCGCACCGGCGCTTTGCCCCATCAGATAGATGAAACCAGGCAGGGAAAAAAACTCCTCCGCGTGTTTCTGCAGATAGAGAGCCGCATCTGCCGAATCTTTTAAACATACGTGCCAGTCATATTCCGGACTCTGGCGGTATCCGACAGAAACCACGTTGCAATGAAGGCTTTTTGTCACAGCCACCCACATGGCATCGTTCACCGCGCAGCCGCCAAACAGAAAACCGCCGCCATGGAAACCTACGATCAAAGGGCACAGCTCGCTCTCAACGCTGCCGTCTTCTTTGAAGGCAGGATAATAGACCGCATCCAGTTCCCGGCCTTCCAGAGGGAGTTTGATCCTCTTGCCGGAGACCTTGATCATTTTATCTGCTATGAGGATCCCATGAGCCTGTTTGATCATTTCGGCTTTCATGGCTTCCATAAGTTTTTTCTTTTGGCGTTCGCTTAATTCCATTTTTTTCTCTGATGCTTTTGAATTTCCCGGCTCATCATATCATTTTCCCTGTAAAAAAACTATATCGTTTCTGATGCGAAAGGTTGAAAAAAATGTTACGATAAACAAAATTATTAACAAATAGAAGGGCAGAACAATGAAAAGAATCATTCTGGCATCCGCATCTCCGCGCCGCAGGGAGATCATGACCCTGGCTGGCCTGCCTTTTGATGTGATTGTCAGTGACTGTGACGAAGAAGTCTCGTATGACGGACCGGAAGATATGGTCCGGAAACTATCCGCACGAAAGGCTGAATATGTGGCAGAGAAACTACAAAAAGAAGAAACAGAACCGCATCTCGTGATCGGTGCGGATACGGTCGTATATTTTCGGGATCAGATCCTCGGAAAACCGAAAGATAAGGAAGATGCTTTTCGGATGCTGACAGAACTGTCAGGGAATTCACATGTGGTTTATACCGGTGTGACTGTGATCGATACCGCAACTGACCGCACGGAGACCTTCTGCGAGGCAACGAAGGTGGAGTTTTATCCTGTTACAGAAGAAGAGATTCGGGCATATATTGCAACCGGAGATCCGCTGGACAAAGCAGGTTCCTACGGCGTTCAGGGATTAGGGGCATTTCTGGTACGCAGGATCGAAGGGGACTATTTTACAGTCGTAGGACTGCCAATCGCACATTTAATGCAAATATTACGAAAATATTAAAGCAACAGTTTCATAATCTGTCATAAAATATTACAAAACTGTTAAAAATTTTAAGATTGTTTTTTACATAGTAAAGTACTAAAATTTAACTAACAAAATAGATACAGCGATGACATATCGGAACCCTGTGCGAATCAGGAACTGTGTCTCAGCAACCGTGTTATCAACGAAAGAGATTGAGTCTGAAAGGCTGTGTCACTGGAGAAATCCGGGAAGGCATCTCGAGTAGGTTAGAACGATTCAGTCGGTAGACCTGTCTAGCTGGTGATATTTGTTTTAGTCTTCTGAGGTGAGGCTAGGCTGCTTTTTGAGTATGGCGTTTTATTTGTCATACATATTTGTCTATGTTCAGACAGCAAAAACTCCTGGCACTTCGGAAGCGAAGTGCCTTTTTTACTGAAGATTCATACATGATGTTAAGGCGTGTTTTTGCAATTAGTAAGGAGGATGAGTTTTATGAAAGCGTTGAAGAGAAGAGTGATCAGCATTTTCATGGCAGTCGTATTGGTCCTTTCCATGCTGCCGTTTATGAGCGTGCTCACATTCGCAGAGGGGGAGACTCCATTTACCCTTGATTCGGGAGAAGTTGTTGCATTAGCCAAAGACGCGTATGATTTCGATGATGGATATGGAACTTCTTTCACAGCTGATCTTTATACTGTAGCTGTTCCAATGGGAACAACAGAAATCAATATTACTTTTGAAGAAGAAAGATTAGCATATGGCTACGACTCAAATGGGTATTATGTATGTGGTTGCTCGACTGAAGAGGATGGTAATTATCTGGACTTTATGGCAGGTGAAAAAGCGGCAAAAGTCAAAGTCGATGAATCTGGAAACTTTCCAGAGTACATACATGTACAGACCCCATATGTTGTCGAAGAGGATAATTGGATTTCTGATACGTTATATGTGATTAAAATTGTTCCGACTTTCTCTTTTACAGCATCTATTGAGGGAGAAAAGCTCACGGACATTTCGTATACGGACAAAGGATATACGGGATATGGCGGAGTTGTTGTTCCGGTCTATATAGTTAACATTCCTAGAGGAACGGATGAAGTCTTGATACAGTTAAGCGATGCAGGTCTTCTATATAATTATAATAGTTCGGGTGAATATATTTCAGGCAATTATAAAGATGAAGATCTTTTTACCGGGATCACAGAGAAACTTATAAAAGTAGATGATGCTGATTATAATGGAGTAAAAGATGGAGCCTTCGATTACATTCAGGTACAAAAACCTTACATAGCTCCGGATTATTCAGGCGGGGATCTTTTATACGCAATTACTTTCACTTCAGATGAAACTCCTGCTCCGAGTGCTGTCGATAATAGCGATATTTCATATGAATATGGATATGAGTGGGAAGTATTGGCAAAGGCCAGAGGAGGAGATCTCACTGAGGAAAATGCAAAAGCATATTTTGAAAGCGTCATTAAGACAGTAACTGAAAAAGGTTCTGCAAAATTAAACGATTACCAACCAAATGAAAATGCGAAAGTAATACTTGCATTGACGGCAGCTGGGTATGATGCAACAAATGTTGCAGGATATAACCTTCTTGAGCCACTTTTTGATGTTGATTATGCAAAAGGTACTTATTCGTCAATTGCAGTTTATTCATTATTAGCTTTAGATGCGCATCCGGATTATGAATCGGAACAGGCTCAGCTAGTTAAAGAAGCATTAGCAGAATACTTATATAGTGAACTGGGAGAAGAAGGAGTCGTATCTTATGAATGGGGTGGCGAGACTTATGTCTCCCTGGACAGTACAGCTATGATTCTTCAGGCACTTCAGCCTTATTATTCAGATTCAGATGAAATAATCAGTAAAGCGATTACTGCTTTGGCAAATGGGCAGATGACTTCGGGAGGTTTCAATCCAGATGGTAGTGAAGATGGAATTGAAAGTACCTGTACAACTGCGCAAATAATCATAGCATTTACAGAATATGGAATTAATCCAGACTCCGATTTGAGATTTGTTCAGTCAGATGGTTCGTCCCCTATTACCTATCTGAATTCTTGCAAAACTACGGATGGTTTCTGTGAAGTGGCAAATGGTACAACAAATCTTCTCGCAACACAGCAGGGTAATCTTGCTGCTGTAGCTTTTCAAAGATTAGTAAATGGAGATACATCTTTGTTTGATATGTCAGATATAGATCTTTCGACAAAACCGATTCAAGCATCAAAAGATGGCGTACTCATTGTTGAATTTGAAAATGGTATTGATAGAAATTATACATTGACATGGGAAGAAATCGAAGTGCCGGAAGAACTTGCAAATGATCCGAACAATGTCATCAAGTTATATAGTATCAATGTGATGGATGTATCTGGAAATCCAGTTGAGATCAAAGATAATATGAAAGTCCGTTTGAAAGTTGGAAATGATCTCAAACAGTTTGATAGTTATAAAACTGTATATGTCAAAGATGGAAAGATTGCCGAAACATTAGATGCAGCTCTTGATGGAGAAGAATGGACATTCGAACCTAAACATTTAAGCGATTATGGTATTGCAGGAGAAAATAATGTGCCATTAACAGGCGATAATTTCCATATGACACTCTGGATCATTCTTGCGACATTATCGATCATGGCAGCAGCTGGTGCAGTCACACTGGCTCGTCATAAAAACTGATTGTTCAAAGAAGATGATGAAAAAAACAATCAAGCGAATAATTTCAATAGCAGTTGCGATTGGTCTGATACTTGTGTTAGCTGCCTGTAGCAAGACCATTGGTTCAAAACAGGAAGTTCAGGTTCTTTCCGGAAATACGGAAGCACCGACATCCGCGCCGTCAGAGACGAAGCAGGAACAAACAACGGAGGAAAAGACGACCGAAGAGCAGACTACGACGGAAGTTCCAACTCAAGTTCCAACTCAGGCAGTAACGGAGGCACAGGTTCAGGTTCCGGCTCAGCCAGTAACGGAGCCACCGACACAGGCTCCGACGGAACCACCAACACAGGCACCGACAGAGCCACCAACGGAAGCTCCAACCGAGACACCGACACAGGCTCCGCAGTATGTGGTCACGATCACCGTTGATGGATGCGGATATGGCGGATATGGTGTCATGTCCTCCTGCACACTTGGATTCGCTTATCAGCCTTCCGTATATGATGCATTGTGTAATTGCGGAGTTGGTATTGAAGGCAGTAGTTATTATGTTTCCGCGATAAATGGTCTTCGTGAAAAAGCTTATGGAGCCACATCAGGATGGATGTATTCCGTAAATGGATCAGTCCCGATGATGTCCTGTGGAGATTATTTCTTAAGCAGCGGCGATAATGTATACTGGTATTATGTAGGAGATTGAGTATTTATAGTCCGGAATCGGATTTTAAAGATTTTACAAAATATTACAATTATTGACACTTTTTGTAAAAATCTAAAGATATATTGATTCTGATTCATAAATATTATAAAATCACCGCAGTTCCAGTTGCGGACTATCAACTCGGGAAAACCGGTTCCCAACCGGTAACATACATATATTATCCTATCCTAAAAAACGAATGGCAGACCCTTTGGGGTCTGTCATTCGCTATACAGATGTTTTCTGCAAATATATCCCTTATTTCCAATAAATTATGCTACAATACTTCATATGAGAGAACCAAAGAAGCATGCGATCGACCGGTCTGCGTTGAAACAGAATGAGCCGCAGGAAACCGTTCCACTGGAAGCGGTGACCCAACAGGAAGAAAAACCGGAGGAGATCCGGTCTGAGCAGATTGTGCCGCCGGAGATTTCGGAAACTCCGCAGACCGATCCAGTAAGTCAACCGAAAAAGAGAGTAAAACGGAAAGGGCACGGCAAAACGATCCTGATCCTGGTGGTTGTCGTGATCCTTTTAGCTGCCACATGCTTCAAAATCTATATTGATAACGACTATGAGCCTCTGCACAGCCGCGAGGAATATCAAACTTTGACTGAAGTTGAGATTGAATTCAGTGATAATGTGATCGCCATCCAGGACATGGAGCAGCCAGGCGAAAACTGGAAGACCGGATTCATATTCTATGGGGATGAGCGCATCCAGCGGGAAAGTTATCTGCCGCTTATGGCAGCGCTGGCCAATATGGGTTACAGTGTATTTTTGCCGACAACATTCGGTAACATCCCAATCCTGAACCTGGAAGGTGCGGAATATGTGAGCCGCACATATCCGTCTGTAAAAACCTGGTACATCGTTGCACATGGCAAGGCATGTCCGGTAGCAGCGAAATATGCGTCTTCCCATTCCACTAAGATCAAAGGACTCGTATATCTGGGTGGTTATTCCAATACAGATCTTTCCAATAAAACTCTGCGTCTCCTTTCCGTAACTGCTTCCAACGATTCCATCATGGACCGGAAAGAGTTTCAAAACGCGAAAGCAAATGATCCGAAGGATACCGTATATCTGGAGATAGAAGGAGGCAACCATACCGGTTTTACAGATACGAAATTGATCCGGAAGGACAGCCCTGCGGCGATCAGCTCTGAAGAGCAGATCCGTTTTACAGCTCTTGCAATTCAGAACTTTGTTACCGCTCCATAACAGAGCTTTAAATATATCGTTAAGAATCCTACAATATTGTTAAGAATTCTACAATTCTTCATTGACACGCCAAAATCAGGCACTTATAATTTTCCCGTATGAAAGATTCAAATCAGATCTCAAAAGCTGTCATATCACGGCTTCCGCGGTATTACCGTTATCTGCGCGAACTGATCGAAGCAGGTACAGAGCGGATCTCATCCGAGGAATTGAGCCAGATCATGAAAGCAACTGCATCACAGATCAGACAGGACCTGAACCATTTCGGCGGCTTCGGCCAGCAGGGATACGGCTACAGCGTGGAAGGACTCTACCACGAGATCAGCGCGATCCTCGGCCTGGACCGGGGCTACAAGATGGTGGT